>JBKPRE010000009.1:0-7122 GCA_046734435.1 Pseudomonadota bacterium
GAGCAGCGCGCGGGCGTAGAGGCCTTTTGGCATGACGCTGTTGAGCCACCGGCTTGCCCTGCGCCAGCCTTCGGCAACCTGACCGAGCGCGCTGTGGATTCGGCGCACCACGGGGATTGCATCGTACCACTCCCAGGCGCCGCGCAGTCTTGTAAGCGCGGTACGCACACCGTTGCTGATGTCGAGACTGGTCATGATGTCACCAGTCGGTAGCCGACACCGCGCACTGTCTGCACAAAGAGCGGGTTAGCTGGATTGCGTTCGATCTTGCGCCGAAGCCGGTTGACCTGAACGTCAACCGCTCGCTCGCTGACAGCACCGCCCTGCCCGGCAAGCGACAACCGCGGAACGGTTTCACCCGGTGCAGCGGCGAGAATACGCAGCATTTCGCGCTCTCGATCGGTCAGGCGAATGACTTCCTCGCCCTTACGCAATTCACCGCGCGCGAGATGATACACGAAGGGCCCGAAGCGAACCGACTCGACAGGCGGCGACGGCGCCGGCTGGGCACGCTTGAGAATATTGGCAATACGCAAGGACAGTTCACGTGGCTCGAACGGCTTTGAGAGATAGTCGTCCGCGCCGATTTCGAGTCCGCGGATTCTGCTTTCCGCAGCATCACGCGCTGTCAGCATTAAAATCGGTACGTTGGAATCGCCACGTATGGCCTTTGCAAGGTCGAAACCCGATTCGCCAGGCATCATGACATCAAGAATGAGTAGATCGAAGCTAAGGCCATTTAACTTCGCGCGCGCGTCCGTCGCAGTTTCTGCCGTGGTGACGCGATAGCCCTCGCTGCTGAGAAATCGCGAGAGCAGATCGCGAATGCGGCGGTCGTCATCGACCACCAGCAAATGCGGCGCGTCATCGGGAAGTGTTGCGGGCAAGGTCATTGCCGAAGCTCCTCCCGTCAATTCAGCCTCGGGTCCTCGATGCACGCTCGGCGCGGCTGATCAGGCGCAAAACATCGTCGCGATTGTCAGCATCGATCATCGACGTGAGGAACCGGCGCGCCGCTTCATGCGCATTAGAGCCGAGTTCGCTGAACGCGCGATTTATCCGCTGCGTTTGCAGCATCGCTAGCCTGAGCGCCAGGGCCTCGCCCTTCGGCGTCACATACAGCAGACGCTGACGGCGATCCTGCTCGCCTTCCTTTTGCAGCACGTAGCCCTGGTCGACGAGTTGCTTGAGCACGCGCCCGAGCGACTGCTTCGTGATGTTGAGGATCTCGAGCAGGTCCGCAACCTTCATGCCGGGGTTGCGGTTGACGAAATGCAGCACCCGGTGATGGGCGCGCCCGAAACCGAGCTTCAGCAGCACCTCGTCGGGATCGCCGACGAAGTCACGGTAAGCGAAAAACAGCAGCTCAATGATGTCCCAAATGGGCTCGCTGGCCGCCCCGCCCGCCGGACGGCGTTCTGCCAGCCCCGTGCCAGCGACAGCCGCTTTACTCACATTTATGTCAGCCATATTGACATATTTTGTTTTTATGTTACAAAAAAAGCATTCGAGACGAAAGGATCGTACCAGAAAGGCCCCTTTTTGACTAAGCACGCGAGGGCTTTGGAGGGCGTCCTTCTGGTCGGCCAAGTCATACCGGGTGTCACCGGCTGACGCAAAGTGTTGGAATAGGCGCGAAAAATGCGCCATCACAGCGGCAACAGGCCGCCGCTGCGTAAGGCGAAGGAGGATTTCATGGCTGCCCAGTCCTATGACCGGCTCGAAGGGGTCATCTGGTATGACGGCAAGCTCGTTCCCTGGAACGAGGCGAACCTCCACGTCCTCTCGCACGGGCTTCACTATGCAAGCTGCGTCTTCGAAGGCGAACGCGCCTATGGCGGCCAGATCTTCAAGAGCACCGCGCATTCCGAGCGGCTGAAGCGCTCCGCCAACATCCTTGATTTCGAAATTCCTTATTCCGTGGCCGAGATCGACGCCGCGAAAAAACTTGTGGTCGAAAAAAACGGGAAGAAGGAAGCCTATGTTCGTCCGGTTGCTTGGCGGGGCTCCGAGATGATGGGTGTTTCGGCACAGAGCAACACGATTCATCTCGCCATCGCGAGCTGGGAGTGGCCGAGCTATTTCGATCCGGAGCAGAGATTAAAGGGAATCCGGCTGGACCTCGCCGAGTATCGCCGCCCTGATCCGAAGACGGCGCCCTGCTCGGCGAAGGCGGCCGGCCTGTACATGATCTGCACGATCTCGAAGCACCGGGCCGAACGCAAGGGTTACGCCGACGCCATGATGCTGGATTGGGAAGGGCGCGTCGCCGAATGCACCGGCGCCAATATTTTCTTCGTGAAGGACGGCAAGATTCACACGCCGACCGCCGACTGCTTCCTCGACGGCATCACCCGCCAGACCGTTATCGGGCTCGCGCGCAAGCGCGGTATGGAAGTGATCGAGCGGCGCATCACGCCGGACGAGCTGACGAGTTTCTCGGAATGTTTCATTACCGGCTCGGCCGCGGAAGTGACCGCGGTCGCGGAGATCGCGCACTGGAATTTCAATCCCGGCGGAATCACCAAGACGTTGATGGACGATTATACGGCCGAAGTGAAGCCGAAGGCCGCGGCCGCCTAGTCAACACTGGCAACGGCGCGCGGCTCCTGCGGCCGCAGCAGCGTGACATAGCGCACGCGGTTCACCGCAATAAAGCGGTCCATGCGCTCGTCGAGGACGCGCTGTTTGCTTTGCGAGGCGTGCCGGAGCAGCAGTTCGCCTCCGCCACCCATCGCAACAAATCCGACATGAAAATAGTCGAGGTTGGACCGCCGGGTGATGAACCCAACGATGTCGCCAATTGCGAGCACAGCCTTGTTGCCGAGAAAAACCGCGCTCGGTATTACCCTGATCGAAAAATGGCGGCGGCCAAGCGCGCGGTGCCAATAAACGTCCTTCTCGATTTCAGTTGAGCCCGCCATATCAATCGCCTTGCACACTTTGTTCTCGACATTGTGCTGACCCCATTCGAAGAAATAGTGATTGCGCTCGCGCCAGCTGACGACACCGTCGTGATAGCGGATGATCTTCAATGCAGAATTGAAGTTGTCGCGACTTCCGGCGCGGGCAGCTGCCAGGACGGTCTCGCAGAAGGTCACGCAGTCGAACCCGTCGTCGCGAACGACGAATTGCTCCGGCCGCTGCGGGCCGCCGATCAGCGTGTAGCCAAGATAGCGCGTGCCTCGCAGCGCTCCCGAAATGAAGTCGATTTTTGCCGAGATTGAGGGTTTGGATTGGGCCGCATCGATGAGGCGGCCGATCCGTGTTTCTGCGGCACAGGCGTGACCCAGGCCGGCCGCGGATAACGCGCCACCACCGAGAAAATAAAGAAAATCGCGGCGATCAGGACGCTGAGAGAGGAACATCAGATTTCCGTGCCGTCACTAGTCCTTTACGACGACGAGCCGGTCGACGCCGGACTCCGCACCCCAAACCTCACCCGGCCGGCCAAGCAATTGCCGGACCGAAGCTCCGCGCTTGTCGCTTGGGAAGCTCTCAAAGGCTTCGGTTACCGGATCGAACCGGACAACGGCGTTGGCGACGAAGTCGGTGACCCAAATCTTGTCCTTGTTGTCGACATAAATCGCGTAGCAACCGCCTTTGCTCTTCGGCAGGCTCCAGACTTTCCACGTCTTGTTTATCGGATCGTAGCGACCGATTTCGCCCGTATTCCAGAAGCTCACCCATAGCAGCCCCTTGGAATCCGACCAGATGCGGCGGGGACCGACGCCCGACTTCGGCGGCGGCACCATCAGGGCATCGCCGCTCACGGTATCGATCTTGGCAATGTGGTCGCCAGCGAGCGAGGCATACCAGACCTCACCGTTCGGCGTCGTCGTAATGCCATAGGGCCCGGTGCCTTTCGGCGCCTTCCAGGCCTCGACTTTTCCGCTCGACGGATCAACACGCCCGTAAACACCGCTTTGCCCCGTGAACCATAGAATGCCTTTGCGATCGAAGGTCGCGGTATTGAGATTGGCGCCAGGAAATTCCTTCGGCAGCGGGAAAAGTTTCACCGTCTTGGTGCCCGGATCGAATCGCGCAATGGCGTTCTGCCCCCCGTCGGTGATCCATGCGGCACGATCGGGGCCGACAATAACGCCATGCGGGGCCGAACCCGCGCCAAGCGCAATTTGAGTCGCCTGCCCACTTTTCGGATTGAGGATGCCGAGTGCGCCTTGAGATTGCGCGGTATACCAGACGCTGCCGTCCGGTGCCGGTGCAACGTCGTGCGGATGCGCTCCGCGCGGAACTTCAAAGTAGGCTACTTCCGCGGACGACGCCGGGTGAGCCGCGAGCGCCACGGCCGCAATTGCCGCCAATACGACCGGAACCATATTGCCCTCCAGCAGACAGCGGTTATTCCGCTGTTTCACGCTCGCGACGCTGAACCTCCCACCGCCCCGCCGCCGTATCATCGGAAGCTTTGGCGGCTACCCAGGTTTTTCCGCTCGCCGTCTCAACCTGTTTCCAAAATGGCGCGCGGGTCTTGAGATAATCCATCAGGAATTCGGCAGCCGCAAATGCCGCTTCGCGATGTGACGATGCCGTCACGACAAGCACAATGTTTTCGCCGGGCGTAATTCGACCGTACCGATGAATGACCGTGACGCCGAGCAAAGGCCATCTGCTCGCTGCCTCGGCCGCATGCCGCATAATCTCGGCCTCCGCCATGTCCGGATAATGTTCGAGCGTGAGCGCCGCAATCGGTTCGCCGTTCTCGGTACCGCGGCAAACTCCGGTGAATGTTATCAGCGCGCCGACATCGTCGCAGCCGCGGGAAAGCCTGGCGGCTTCCGCGCCGGCGTCAAAAGGCTCGCGCTGCAAACGCACTGTCGGTGTCATTGGCCGTAATGTAGCCCGCCGGCAGCCGCCCCGCTATCCGCCCCGTCACCCGCCAGTCATGGGCGGAAAAAACGCGATTTCTCCGGCACCTTTGATTGCCGTCTCGGGTCGCACGTGGCTCTGGTTAATGGCGGCGCGGATCACATTCCGATTTTCGAACGCGAACGCATATTCCTCGCCGCGCGAGGCCAACCAGTTCATCAGATCGCTGACCGTGGCAACGCCCGGCGGAATCTCAACCGTTTCCTCCGGCTTGCCGACACGCTCGCGTACCCACGCGAAATAGCGCAATTTCACGTTCATTCGTCGATCACGTAGCGCAAGCCGGCGCGCATATAATCCCAACCGGTATAGAGCGTCAGGAGCGCTGACAGCCACAACAGCATGATGCCGACTTGCGTGACGACCGGCACAATGCGATCGCCGGCGTCACCCGCGATCAAAAAGCCGACAGCAACCATCTGCCCGGTTGTCTTCCATTTGGCGAGGCGCGTCACCGGAACGCCAACTCTCAACTCCGCGAGATATTCGCGCAGGCCGGAAACCAATATCTCGCGGCAGAGGATGACGACGGCTGCGAGCAGCGTCCATCCGCGAATTGTCTCCTCCGCCGCCAGCATCAACAGACAGGATGCGACTAGCAGTTTGTCGGCGATGGGATCGAGCATGCGGCCGAGCGAAGACTGTTGACCCCACGTGCGTGCGAGATAGCCGTCGAGAATATCCGTCACACCTGCCGCGATGAAAAATGCCAGCGCAACCCAACGCAACCACAATGGCCCGTCAAAAATGCTCTGCCAGTAGAGCAAGGCGACCACCACCGGCACCGCCGCAATTCGCGCGTAAGTCAGCAAATTCGGCAGCGCCAGCGGGCGCGCCGGCAACGGCCGGGAACTAATGGCGTTCATGGCCGGAAAGGAACACCCGCAGGGCGGTCAGGTCAACCGGGCATTGCGGCTCAATCCCCCGCTGATTCTACTGGATTGGAGGTTTGGGCAGCCTGCTCTTGCCGGGCTCCATCACAAATGTCTGATCAAGGGAATACCATTCGCCCTTCACGTCGCCTGCCGGCGCAGCGTCGCTGTGCCGCACATAGTCGCCGACCAGCGCACGTGTCACGCCGAACTGCACGTCGGTCTCGAGCCTTTCGTCATCATTGACATAAACCTGCGAGATCAGAGTCTTGAAGCCGTCCTTGAAGATCAGAAAGTGCAGGTGCGCCGGACGATAATTGTGGCGGCCGGTTGCACGCACGAGGTCGCCGACCGGGCCGTCAACGGGAATCGGATAGCCAGCAGGCTTCACGCTTCGAAAACTGAAATGACCACGCGAGTCGGTCTTGAATTTTCCCCGTAAGTTCATCGGCGCCTGTTTGGGGTCCTGTTGCTCGTAGAAACCCTCCGGCGAGGAGTGCCAGATATCGACTTCGGCATCTGCAATCGGCTTTCCGGCCTGATCCTTGACCCAGCAATTGACAAACAACGCGGGCCCGGGTGTCGGCGAACGCACAATCGAGCCGCCGCTCTCCGTGCGTGGTGAATTCATTCGCCAGAACGGCCCCAGCAGGTTCGCGGTGGTTTCGGTCTGCCCATTATTTCCATTATTGAGAAGACAAATAAGGGTTGAAAAGCCGAGCGAGCCGGACATCAACACAACTTCATTGTGCTTGTCGTCGGTCTTCTGCCCAAGCCTCGCGACGTATTGGACCGCCTTCTCGAACTCGTCCTCGGTCAGGTGGACGTCGCGCGCGAAGGCATGCAAATGCTCCACCAGCGAAATGAGAATCTCCCGCAACCGGGGTGGCTGCGTGTTTTTGAATGCTTCGGTCACGACTTTTGTGACGTCTTCCTGCCTCTGAATGATCATCTATCTCGTTCCATCTACGGCTGACTCGTGGAAGAACTCATATATCTTTCGCGCGGTCTCCGCACTAATTCCAGGTACTTGGGCTAAATCGGGCAGGCTTGCTCGCTCGATCGCTTTCACCGTGCCAAAATGTCGAAGTAAAGCCCGCTTGCGGGTGGGACCTATCCCCGGAATTTCCTGCAATCCGGCTTCGCGAATGTCTTTCTTGCGACGCGTGCGGTGCGATCCCGCGGCAAAACGATGAGCCTCGTCGCGCAACCGCTCGATGAAATAAAGCAAAGGGTCGCGTGGGGGCAGCTTGAAGGGTGCGCGGCCTGCCATGAAAAAGGTCTCGCGACCCGCATCCCGATCAAGGCCTTTTGCAATCGCCACGACCGGAACGTCGACGATGCCCAGCGCGGTCAATGT
>JBKPRE010000010.1:0-5852 GCA_046734435.1 Pseudomonadota bacterium
CTGCCCATCAGGCCGGCGAGGTTGAACACGCGCTTGGGGACGATCTCGCCACGATCCAGTTCGGCAAGAGCCAGAAGTTGGCCCGATACCGTGACATAAACCGTGCCGCGGAAATTGGGTGCGTCCCGTCCGCGCAACAAGGCGGCCTGGCCTCGCTGAAGCCTTGCCGCATCTGCCCGGCTGACGGCCAGCGCCGGGATGTCGTCCAGCGCGGTCTCAACGGGCATTAGAGCGTCGGCGAGGCTGCCCTCGCCGGACGCGGCTCTATGGCACAGAGCCTCCAGTTGTTCCAGCAAAATCATGGTTTCTGGGCCGAATGGCCCGACTGCTGCCCGGCGAAGGGCGCTGACATGGCCAAAACAGCCCAAAGCGCGCCCGAGATCGCGCGCCAGGGAGCGAACATATGTACCCTTGCCGCATTCGGCTTCCAGCACGGCATGATCCGGGTCGGGAATGTTAACGAGCTCCAGTCGGCCGATCTCGACCGGCCGAGGTGCAAGTTCCACCTGCTCGCCGTCACGGGCGAGATCATAGGCTCGCTCGCCTTCGATCTTGATTGCCGAATAGCGCGGCGGCACTTGCTGGATCAGTCCTGTGTACGCGGGTAGGAGGGCGCGGATGGCGTCGGACGAGGGTCGCTCCCTGCTCGTGGAAACGACGCGTCCTTCGGCATCGTCGGTATCGCGCTCTTCGCCCCAGCGTATGGTGAAACGATAGAGCTTGCGTCCGTCCATCACGAACGGAACGGTCTTGGTCGCTTCGCCGAGCGCAATCGGCAGCGCACCGGAAGCGAGCGGGTCGAGCGTACCGGCATGACCACAACGCTTCGCGCTGAACAGCCGCTTCACGACGCTGACTGCGTGCGTTGACGTCATGCCCACGGGCTTGTCGAGCACGACCCAGCCGTGCACGTCGCGTTTGTCACGTTTCTTCTGCTTCGGCTTTCCGCTGTCATCCGGCGCAAGGACAGGATGAGTGCGACTGATGTCATCCAAATCGTGTTCGGTCACTCGCCGTCCTCGTCATGTTTCAAATCGCGTTGCACGTCCGGAGAGCGCAAGAGCTTGTCGATGCGCTCGGCCTCGGCAAAGCGGTCGTCGACCCGGAAGCGGATGTCTGGTGCGAATTTCAGATTGATCCGGTGGGCGATTTCGGCCCGCAGAAATTTCTTATGCCGTTCGAAGGCGGCAACGACTGTTTCTGCGTCACGACCCCCAAGCGGCATCACGTAGATTGTCGCCAGCCGCAGGTCGGCGGTGACATGCACTTCCGGAATCGTGATCATATGTCCTTCGATCACGGGGTCGTGGACATCGCCGCGCGTGAGCATATCGGCCAGTGCGTGCCGCACCAGCTCGCCAACGCGCAGCTGCCGCTGCGAGCCACCCGGTGGAGAATCGCGACGTTGTTTCTGCCGTGCCATTATTCAAAAACTTTCGACTGTCATGGCCGGCGTGTCGCGGCCATCTCGCTTAGGACGGCACGCATTGCCATCCTTTCGGGGTGCCCCGGGACAAGCCCGGGCGTGACGGTGGAAATTGGCGGAGAGAAAATCAGATCGCACGCCTGAGACTTGGACTCACAGCGAGCGTTGAATCTGCTCCACCCGGTAGCATTCGATTACATCGCCTTGCCGCATGTCCTGGTAGTTCTCAAAGGCCATGCCGCATTCCATGCCGGCGCCGACTTCGCGCGCGTCATCCTTGAACCGCTTGAGTTGCGACAATTTCCCTTCGTGGATCACCACGTTGTCGCGGATCAGCCGTACGTTTGCCCCGCGTTCGACGGTGCCGTCGGTGACCTTGCAGCCGGCGATCTTGCCGACTTTGGAAATGTTGAAGATCTCGAGGATCTGCGCGTTGCCGAGCATGGTTTCGCGTAGCGTCGGAGCAAGCAGGCCCGACATCGCCTTTTTAACGTCATCCACCAGGTCGTAGATGATGTTGTAGTAACGGATTTCGATGCCGGCGCGTTCGGCCGCCTCGCGCGCTTCCTTATTCGCACGCACGTTGAACGCGATGATCGGAACGCCAGAGGCTTCGGCCAAGGTGACGTCGGACTCAGAAATACCACCCACACCTGAATGCAGGACGCGAGCCGCGACTTCGTCGGTTGCAAGCTTGTCCAATGCGCCAATAATGGCTTCGACCGAACCCTGCACGTCAGCCTTGATCACCAGCGGGAATTCCTTGCGGCCAGACGTCTTGGCCTGCGCCATCATCTGCTCGAGCGAGCCGCGCATGCCGGTGGCACGCGCGGCCATCTTTTCGCGCTTCTGTCGTGCGCGGTAATCGGTGACTTCGCGCGCGCGGGCTTCGTTTTCTACCACCGCCAAACGGTCGCCGGCATCCGGTGTACCCGAGAAGCCAAGCACCTCTACTGGTGTCGATGGTCCTGCACTGTCGATCGGATCGCCAGTGTCCGACATCAGGGCGCGCACCCGCCCCCATTCGGCTCCAGCGACGACAAGGTCGCCGACATGCAGCGTTCCGCGCTGGACGAGCACGGTGGCGACCGGGCCGCGGCCGCGGTCGAGTTTGGCTTCGATGACAGTACCTTCGGCCGCACGTGTCGGGTTGGCTTTCAGATCAAGGATTTCCGCCTGCAACCCGAGCATTTCGAGCAGCTTGTCGATATTTGTTTTCTTGGTAGCGGACACTTCAACGTCCACCACGTCGCCGCCCAAGGATTCAACCTGGATTTCATGCTGCAGCAAATCTGTGCGCACGCGAGTCGGATTCGCGTCGGGTTTGTCGATCTTGTTGATGGCGACGATGATCGGAACCTTCGCCGCCTTGGCGTGGTGAATCGCCTCTACCGTCTGCGGCATCACTCCGTCGTCAGCGGCGACCACGAGCACGACGATGTCGGTGACCTTGGCGCCACGGGCTCGCATCGCCGTGAAAGCCGCATGGCCGGGCGTGTCAATGAAGGTAATCTTGGCGCCCGACGGCGCGGTGACCTGATAGGCACCGATATGCTGCGTGATGCCCCCGGCTTCGCCAGCAGCAACTTCCGACGAGCGGATGGCGTCGAGCAGCGACGTTTTTCCGTGATCGACATGGCCCATGACGGTGACGACCGGAGCGCGTGGCGCGAGCTGCGCCGGGTCATCGGCTACGTCGAAAAGACCTTCCTCGACGTCGGCTTCCGCCACACGGCGCACGGTATGGCCCATCTCTTCGGCGATGAGTTGTGCGGTATCGGCGTCGATCACGTCGTTGATCGTCGCCATTTGCCCCTGTTTCATGAGCAGGCGGATTACGTCGACCGCGCGCTCAGACATGCGGTTGGCGAGGTCCTGAATGGTGATTGCTTCGGGAATAGTGACCTCGCGCACGAGCTTTTCTTTCGGCTCCGCCGAAGTGACGCCCTTGAGCCGCTGGGTACGGCGGCGAAATGAGGCGACCGAACGCTCGCGAACTTCACCGGCACTAAGCGCGTTAATGACAGTAAGGCGTCCACGCTGTTTCTCGGCACCAACGCGAGGCGCCGCGCGCGGAGCGGCTGCGGGTCGGCCGGCGCCACGCCGGCTGCGCGGCGCTTCATCTTCGTCGGCTTCGAGTGTGAGACGGGCGCCCGGCCCGCTGCGCGGAGCTTCATCCACGCCGAATCGCTTTTTGGCGACTTCACCAGCCTTGCGTTTGGTTTCCTCGTCGTGTTTGCGACGTTCTTCTTCATCGCGCTTGCGGGCTTCCGCGGCCTCGCGTTCGGTACGATGGGTTGCTTCGCGGCTGGCACGGCGGCGGGCTTCTTCTTCGGCAATTTTACGCTCTTCGGCTTCACGCACGCGCGAGTCGGCGAGCGCATGGGCGCGGGCACTCCGCTCTTCCTCGGTCAGCGTGCGAAGCACGACGCCTGAAGGCTTTGGCTTGGGAGCTGCCTCGGTTTGCACCGCGGCGTGGCTGGCTGCCGGCGCTGCAGCTGCCTTTCCGGCAGGCTTCTTGGGTTCGGCCGCAGGCGGGACTTCCGCCTTGGCTTCGCCTCCGACAACGCGCCGTTTGACCTTCTCGACCACGACCTGCTTGCTGCGACCATGGCTGAAGCTTTGGCGCACCGTTCCCGTCTCGGAACGAGGCTTGAGCGTCAGCGTCTTGCCGGAGACGCTAAGTTTCTTCTCGCCGGGGTTCTTTGTCTCGCTCATTCCGTACTGTGTCCTTATGCGCCGTCCGTCGGCGCATGCGCGCTAACTGCATCGGGCGAAAAACCGGTCCGAAAACGCGTCAGACGCGCAACGCGCGCGAGAAATGTTTCGCTTCCGGGTCCGGCAAGCACGGCTGCATGTACCACATTTGGGCGGCTTAATGCCAAATCCAATTGGGCACCGGTAAACGTATCGATGATGGCGATTTCGCCCCGTTTGCCCCCGGTATTGCGCTTTAAAGCGGCGGCAAGCTTGCGTTTGCCATTGTCCGCGGCGTCGGCCGCATGGATCAGGGCTAGAATGTCGGCGCGGCCGAGCGCCACCTCGACCTTGGCAAAGCCGCCGACGATTGCGCCGGCTTTGCCCGCGATTGCCAACGCCTCAAGTGCCGCGCGTTCGAGCAGCCTTTCAGTCTGAGCCGCCAGATCCCGGGGGACGTGAACCTCTCTGCGGAAGCCCCGGGCAAATACGTTGCGCTCGGTCGCATCAACGATCGCAGCGCTAGTCGCAGTGACCCAAATGCCCCTGCCGGGCAATTTGCGCTTGACGTCGGGAACGGCCTCTCCGGCGGGACCCACGACAAAACGCACCAATTCAGAGATCGGCCTGACTTCGCGTGTCAGCGCACAGGTACGTTCGGTGGCAGCGGCGACGCTCGTCGCTCCACCGTCAAGTTCTCCGTCCTGCGCGATTGCCAGCATCGTCGGGCCAACTCCGTCAGGCTTGGGGCTGTGCAGGCTCTTCGGCCGACTCTTCAGCCGGAGGTGGAGCCAGCTCGGCTTCTGTGACCCAGCCAGCCTTCAGGCGGGCCTGCATGATTATGGCCTCGGCGTCCTCGCGTGAAATGCCGAGACCATCGAGAAATCCTGGCTCGTGCTTGGTCTCGCCGTCCTTACGCTCGGTCCAACCGGTCAGATCGTCCGTGGCGCAGCCTGCCAGATCCTCGACGGTCTTGATGCCATTTTCGCCAAGCGCCACCAGTATTTTAGTGGTCACGCCGGGCACGTCCTTGAGTGCGTCTTCGACGCCCAGCGCCTTACGCTTCTCGTCGAGTTCAGCTTCCTGCTGCGCCAAATATTCCTTGGCGCGCTCCTGCAGCTCGCGGGCCGTATCGGCGTCGAAACCTTCGATGCCGGCGATTTCTTTCTCGTCGACGAGCGCAAGCTCTTCGATCGAGCCGAAGCCTTCCGAGGCCAGCAGCTGACCGACAACCTCGTCGAGGTTGAGCGCCTCTACGAAGACCTTGGTGCGATTTTCGAACTCGGCCTGACGGCGTTCGGATTCTTCCTGTTCGGTCAGGATATCGATGTCCCAGCCGGTGAGTTGTGATGCAAGACGAACATTCTGGCCGCGGCGCCCGATTGCCAGCGACAGTTGCTGGTCCGGAACGACGACTTCGATGCGCTCCTTGTCTTCATCCAGCACGACCTTTGCTACTTCGGCCGGCGCAAGCGCGTTCACGACGAACGTGGCTATATCGTGCGACCACGGAATGATGTCGATCTTCTCGCCTTGCAGCTCGTTCACTACTGCCTGCACGCGCGAGCCGCGCATGCCGACGCAGGCGCCGACGGGGTCGACGGAGGAATCGCGGGATATCACGGCGATTTTGGCGCGCGATCCCGGATCGCGGGCGACCGCCTTGACTTCAACGATGCCGTCATAGATTTCGGGCACCTCCTGCGCAAACAATTTGGCAGTGAATTGC
>JBKPRE010000011.1:0-12508 GCA_046734435.1 Pseudomonadota bacterium
GCGGCTCGGCCGCATGCTGGAGGCGGGCAAGGCAGCGCCGCCGTCGATCTCGCTGATGAAGCGCAACAATTGCGGCAAGGCGCTCGAAATTGCGCGCCTTGCCCGCGACATGCACGGCGGCAACGGTATTTCCGAGGAATACCACGTCATGCGCGTGCTCGCGAACCTCGAGACCGTGAACACCTATGAGGGAACGCACGACATCCACGCGCTGATCCTCGGCCGCGCGCAGACCGGCATCCAGGCATTTTTCTGATCCCTCGGGATCATGGACGTCTTCACCACCGCGTTTCTGGTCGGCACGGGTGTCGTGGCCGGAATTATCGCTGCGATGGTCGGTGGCGCGGCCGTCGTGATCTATCCGGCGCTGATCGCAACCGGCGTGTCGCCACAGCTCGCCGCCGTTTCAAATCTTGCCTCGGTGATGCCGGCGACGATGCTCGCCGCGCTTTCCGACGGCTCGCAGCTGCCGCCATTCGACCGTGCGTTCATCGGCCTGATCATCGCATCGGTCATCGGTGCAGGTGCGGGAGCAGTGTTCCTGCTGCTTACGCCGGAGCGCATGTTCGCGCAAATCGTGCCGCTGCTGATCGGATTTGCGACGCTACTTTTCGCATACGCTGAACGCATCACGCGCTGGCTGCGCGCGCGGGCCGAGGGCCGTGGTCGCGACATCACATTCAATCTTGCAAGCCTGAAAGTCGTGCTGCCCGTGTCGTTTTACGGCGGCTATTTCGGCGCCGGCGTAGGCATCCTGATGCTTGGGGTGTTTTCGCTCGCAACCGGCGGCGACTATCGCGCGGCGAACGTCGCGAAAAATTTCGTCGCCAGCCTCAATGGCCTGGCGGCCACCCTGGTTTTCGCCACGCATGACGCGATCCTGTGGCCGCAAACCTTGGCGCTTGCTGCCGGCACCATCGTGGGAGTATTGATCGGCGCCTATGCGGCCCGCGTGATCCCGCGCAACGTCGTGCGTTTTCTGATCGTCGCCGTTGGTGTGGTGCTGACCGCGGCGCTCGCGCAGCGTTACTGGTTCTAGAGGGCGATCGAATTCACGCTGTACGCAAGCGCGGCGACGCGGGCGGTCATCGCGCTATTCGGATCGTTGAGTGGATCGATCACGGTGAAATGGTTGGCGCCGGCGATCTCTTCGTAACGCGTGTGGGCCATGCCCTGGCGCCACGCCTCGGCAATCGTCTTGCTCTGGCGCAGGAATTCGCTCGATTCGAGCGCCCCCACAATGGCATCAAGGCTGCGGCCGGCGGGCGCCTGCCAGAAAAGCGGCGAGACGCGGCGGGCCTCGCTTTCGCTCAGGCGCAGGTCCTCATTGATAGAAATTTGCGTGAGCGGCGTTAGGTCGAATACGCCGGAAATCGCATAGCCGGCGGGCACAAGATCGGCCGGTGCATCGGGTGCGACGGTCTTCCAGTCGGTCGCCATCATGCAGGCGGCAAGATGACCGCCAGCGGAATGGCCGTAGACGAGAATACGCTGGCGCCGCCGGCGCCACAGCGCCAGGCAGGCCGCTCGCATCTGCTCGACGATATCGGCGATCGATACCACCGGGCAAAGATCGTAACCGACCACAGCAACGCTCACCCCGCGCCCATTCGGGCCGGCCGCCATCTGTGAAAACGATGCCGGCTCAAGTGAGCGCCACCAGCCGCCGTGGATGAACATGGCAATCGGCGCCTTGTCATCGTCTTTGGTAGGAAAGAGATCAATCGTCCGTCGCGACGACGGGCCATAGGAAATCCCAAGTTTTGCGTTATGAGCCGCCGCACGATAGGCCGCGCCCTCGCGCTGCCAGCGCGCAAAAATTTCCGGATGCTCGGGGACGCGGGCGCGGTTGTTGTATTCGACTTCGTAGTCGACGGTCATAGTAGGTCTCTTGGCAATCCTCTTGGCGGTTTCCAGAGGGAATTCTTTTGGTGTTCTCTCTTGGCAGGCAACAGCCCGGCTTTGCGCCGGGTCGAAACAGCGTTATGTCTTAGCCATGAAAATCGAATGCAAGCAAATGCGCAAGGTATCTCGATGGCACTGACCGCGGCTGTGCCCCTTGAGCTGCCGGTCGATGGACGCCAGTCAGAAACAGCTTTGGCCGTTGCCCGGGGCACCGCGCGGCTGCTGCACGCCTACGGGCGCTGCGTGGTCAGCGAACTACCGCTGCCGTCCGGGCGCCGCGCGGATCTGGTGGCGCTCGATCCGGGCGGCGAAATCTGGATCGTCGAGATCAAGTCCTCGATCGCGGACTTCCGCGCCGACCAGAAATGGCAGGATTATCGCGCCCATTGCGACCGGCTGTTCTTCGCCACCACGGTCGAGGTGCCCTGCGAGATTTTTCCACCCGACACCGGTCTCATCGTGGCCGATGCCTTTGGCGCCGAATTCAGGTGCGAGGCGCCCGTCCACAAGCTTGCCGCTGCGACACGCAAATCTATGATGTTGCTGTTTGCGCGTGCCGCAGCGCTGCGGCTGCAATCGCTCGCGGACCCGACCGGGCCTTATGGCGACGTGAGCTGAGATCAGCGGGGCGCGCGCTTGGCCAGAATACGCTGCAGCGTGCGCCGATGCATATTGAGCCGGCGGGCCGTTTCCGAAACATTGCGGCCGCACAACTCATAAATCCGTTGGATGTGCTCCCAGCGTACTCGATCGGCCGACATTGGATTTTCGGGCGGCTCGATCTTGGCGTTGTCCTGCGCCAGGAGCGCGGCCACGACGTCGTCGGCGTCGGCCGGCTTCGCCAGGTAATCCACCGCACCGAGCTTCACGGCATTCACCGCGGTGGCGATATTCCCGTAACCTGTGAGAATGATAGCGCGCGCGTCAGGCCGGCGATTCTTGAGCGCGGAAATCACGTCAAGGCCGTTGCCGTCATCCAGCCGCATGTCGACCACGGCGTAGGCCGGCGCGGCCTTTTCGACCTGCAGCAGGCCGTCGGCGACCGAATCCGCGGTTGTAACGATGAAGCCGCGTTGCTCCAGCGCCTTGGCCAAACGTTGCGAAAACGACTGATCGTCCTCAACGATCAGCAGCGATCGCTCACCAGGGATTTTAATCTTGGCCGCCGGGCTGGCGGTCTCACTGATCACGGCGTCCACGATCTCACCTCGACAATCCATGTTAGGGGTATCGTACCGCGCGGAGCCGTTCAATCACACCGCAAAAATTAGTGATCGGAGCTATTAAGCCGTTGCGAACGTTAAAGGTCGCTCGAAATCGCTGCGACTCCAATGGAGTCGAACGGTTGCGCCGCGATCGGGCGCGGGCCGATTTTCAAGCGAAAGGGTAGCCCCCGCGCGTTCCAGCAGCGTCTTGGCGATGAAGAATCCGAGTCCGAGGCCTGCCGGCTCGTCGCCGGTGTCGTGCGGCTGCCCGCGGCGGCTGGTGACGTAAGGTTCCCCGATCCGGCCCATGATTTCCGGCGCAAATCCGGGCCCGTCGTCGCTGATGGTCACTTCGACAGCATCGTCGGTCCAGCGCGTGTCCACTGAAACGCGGTCGTTGGCGAAATCGACGGCATTTTCCAGAAGATTTCCGAGACCATACAGGATTGCCGGATTGCGCGCGCCGACCGGTTCGGAGCCGAGATTGTCGGGCACGCTCACCTCGATACTCACGCCGAAGTCCCGGTGTGGCGCTACCACTTCTTCGATCAACGCGGTGAGCCGCATGCGGTCGAAGGGCTCGCCGCCACCGCCTGCGGACAACTCGGTGATTTTTGCCAGAATGTCCCGGCACCGTGTTGCCTGCTCGCGCAAAAGCCGTACGTCGTCACCGTGCGGCGCATTGGGCGCGATCGCGCGTTCAAGCTCTTTTGCGATCACCGAAATGGTCGACAGCGGCGTGCCGAGCTCGTGCGCAGCGGCGGCCGCGAGGCCGTCGAGCTGGGAAAGGTGCTGTTCGCGCGCCAGCACAAGCTCGGTTGCGGCAAGCGCGTCCGTAAGCTGGCGTGACTCTTCAGTGATCTGCCAGGCGTAGACGCCGATGAATCCGATTGCGAGCAGGATGCAGAGCCAGACACCTATCATGTAGATCGGCGGCAGTTGCAGCGGGTCGTCGATGTCCCACGGCAGCGGGTAGTGCACGAAAACGAGGACAGTCGAGCAAACGACAGCAAAGCCGCCAAGGATCAGCGTGAAACGGGGCGGCAGCGCGGTTGCCGAGAGCAGAACCGGACCGAGAAAAAGGAAAGCGAAGGGATTCTGCAATCCGCCGGTCAGGAACAGCAGCACCGCGAGCTCGGCGATATCGAATGCGAGCAGCCAGGCCGCGCGATCGGGCTCGAGGCGTTGCGTGATATGGAAGCGCAGCCGCAACGCGACATTGAGCCACGCCGCCAATGCGATGACGCTGAGACAGGCATAGACCGGCAATTCGAAGTCGAGGCCATAGTACACCACGAGCACGGCAGTCGTTTGGCCGATGATCGCGAGCCAGCGCAGCCGGACGAGCGTGTCGAGACGCACGTTCCGGTGCGGGTGATGGCGGGCCAGTCCGAGCGCAGGCATATAGCCAGTGTAAAGTCTGGGCCGGCTCTGTTGAAGTGCGCCGATGGCCCTGGGAATCGACCCTTGCGCTTTCAGCGGCGGGGCGTCACATCTGCACCGTATGGACGTGCAGCAAACGCCCGCAATTTCCGTCGATCGCCTGGTCAAGCGCTACAAGGGCGTGGAGGCGGTCGATGGCATTTCCTTTCGGCTGGCGGCGGGCTCGATTACCGGGCTGCTCGGCGGCAACGGCGCCGGCAAGACCACGACAATTGCGATGATCATGGGACTTGTCAGCCCGACGTCCGGCATTGTCAAAGTGCTGGGCGCAGAGATGCCGCGCGAGCGGTACCGCGTGCTGCACCGGATGAATTTCGAAAGCCCTTATGTCGACATGCCGATGCGACTGACGGTGCGTCAGAATCTTTCGGTCTTTGCGCAGCTCTACGCGGTGCCTGATATCGGCGAACGTATCGCAAGCCTTGCTGCCGAGCTGGATCTGACCGAGTTCCTCGATCGGCCAACCGGCAAGCTTTCCGCCGGACAGAAAACACGCGTCTCGCTGGCGAAGTCACTGCTCAACAGGCCCGAGGTTCTGCTGCTGGACGAGCCGACCGCTTCACTCGATCCGGACACGGCGGACTGGGTGCGCACGCGCCTTGAGCAATACCAAGCCGAAAATGGCGCAACCGTTCTGCTCGCCTCGCACAATATGAATGAGGTGGAACGCCTGTGCGAGCGTGTGATCATCATGAAAAAGGGTCGGATTGAAGACGACGATACGCCGGTGCATCTGCTTGCGCGCTACGGCCGTGAAAACCTCGAAGATGTGTTTCTCGACGTGGCGCGCGGCCGTCGGCAGAGCGAGGCCGCGCAATGATTCGCACCGACACCGGAATGGACTTCTCGCTCAATCGTGTCAGTGCAATGGTGCGGCGCTATTGGTACCTGCTGCGCTCGTCGTGGCCACGCATTCTCGACCTCATCTACTGGCCGACCGTGCAGATGCTGATGTGGGGTTTTCTGCAGATTTATATTTCACAGAACGCGGGATTCTTCGCGCGCGCGGGCGGCGTATTCATCGGTTCGGTGCTGCTCTGGGATATCCTGTTCCGCGGCCAGCTTGGTTTCTCGATTTCTTTCCTTGAGGAAATGTACGCGCGCAATCTGGGCAACCTCATGATGTCGCCGCTGCGGCCAGCGGAATTCCTGCTGGCGCTGATGATCATGAGCATCGTTCGCCTGTTGATCGGCATGATTCCGGTTTCGATCCTGGCTATCGTCTTTTTCGGGTTCA
The DNA here is from genome assembly GCA_046734435.1 of Pseudomonadota bacterium. Taxonomy (GTDB): domain Bacteria; phylum Pseudomonadota; class Alphaproteobacteria; order Rhizobiales; family Xanthobacteraceae; genus Pseudolabrys. The sequence continues at coordinate 5,791 of JBKPRE010000011.1, forward strand.
ATCTGTGGGCGCTCGGTCTGGCGCTTGCGGCTTTTTTTGCAAACCTGATTTTGACCAGTTGGTCGGTCGGCATTTTTGTCGCCGGGTTGCTGTTGAGGAACGGTCTCGGCGCCGAAAGCATGGCGTGGACGATCATGTTTCTCTTTTTGCCGCTGACCTGCGTCTACTATCCGGTCGCCATTCTTCCCGATTGGTTGCAGTACGTGGCGTGGGCGCTGCCGCCGACCTACGTTTTCGAAGGTATGCGTGCGCTGGTGATCGACCATGTGTTTCGCGCCGATCTCATGGCCGAGGCTCTTGCGTTCAATGTCGTCCTGTTCGCAGCTGCATCATTGGCCTTTTTCAAGCTTCTGCAGAGCGCACGTATCCACGGCTCTCTTTTGCAGACCGGCGAGTAACCGAAAAAGCCTGTGTTCTTTGGGACTTAACTGCCCCTTGCGCGTTGTAAACCTGACGCGAACAACTTATCTCTATGTTGACGGTATGAATGAAAAACGACAGTCTGCCGCACCGCAGCGAGGGTCGGGGGACTCAATGGCAATAGGCGAATTCGGTGGAGCGGCAACGCTCCCCGTGGATGGCGGCGCGTTTCTCGCGACGCCGATGTACTGGTTCTATGAGCTGGGCCACGCCGCGCTCAATCCGTCCCGCGCGTTTGCAGATGCCACGCGTCTGTTTTTCAAGAATCCTGCCAATCCGCTCGCGCACACCGCTTACGGCAAATCGATCGCGGCGACGATGGAGCTGTTCGAGCGTTCGACCCGCCGCTACCGCAAGCCGGAATGGGGAATCGATTCCACCACCGTTGGCGGAGAGAGGGTGGCGGTCAACATCAAAAGCGTCTGGCAACGTCCGTTTTGCCGGTTGCTTCATTTCGAGCGTGCGTTCGTGCGTCCGCCGCGCCGGCCGCAGCCGAAACTGCTTATCGTCGCGCCGATGTCGGGGCACTACCCGACTTTGTTGCGCGGAACAGTGGAAACGTTCCTGCCCAACCATGAAGTTTACATCACCGAGTGGGTTGATGCGCGCATGGTGCCGCTCGCCGAAGGGCGCTTCGACCTTGATACATATATCGACTACGTCATTTCGATGTGTCGCGCGCTTGGCGGTGATGTTCATGTAATCGCCGTTTGCCAGCCGTCGGTGCCGGTCATGGCGGCGGTTGCCCTGATGGAGGCCGATAACGATCCGGATGTTCCGCACTCAATGGTGCTGATGGGCGGGCCGATCGACACGCGGGTCAATCCCAACGCTGTAAACAATCTAGCCGAACGGCGCGGGCTCAACTGGTTCCGTAGTCACGTCATCACCAAGGTGCCGTTCCCGCATCCGGGCATGATGCGTGACGTCTATCCCGGCTTTCTGCAGTTGCACGGCTTCATGAGCATGAACCTCGACCGCCATATCGAGGCGCATCAAAATCTGTTCCTGCATCTTGTCAAAGGCGACGGCGATTCCGCGCAAAAGCATCGCGAGTTCTACGACGAGTATCTCGCCGTCATGGACCTCGCGGCCGAGTTCTACCTGCAGACGGTCGACACGGTCTTTATCCGTCATGCGCTGCCAAAAGGGCAGATGATGCACCGCGATCGCCGCGTCGATCCGGCCTCCATCAAGCGCGTTGCGCTGATGACGGTCGAAGGCGAGAACGACGATATTTCAGGCGTAGGCCAGACCGAGGCTGCGCACGCCCTGTGCGTCAATATTCCGGACGAAGACAAGGTGCACTATCTGCAGCCAAGCGTCGGTCACTACGGCGTCTTCAACGGCTCACGTTTCCGTGCCGAAATCGCTCCGCGAATCGCTGATTTTGTGCTCTCGCGCAACGGCGCCCGCGCGGTGCGTACCCCACCACTGAAGATCGTCGCCCAGCATTGATCTCGCGGCCTCACGAGTGAATATGGCACACTGCCGGCACCCTCTGATTCTGGGTGGAAGATGTCCATTCGCGCCCTGCTTTTTCGCCGCACCAGCGAGCCGAAAGGAATAACGGTCGCGTTCGACGGCGAGATCTATCCGGTATGCCTTCGCCGCCACAGCCAAGCGCGGCGCTATACGCTTCGGATCCATGCGGCCAGCCGTGAAGTTGTGCTTACGATGCCGCCGCGCGGCAGCGTGAAGCAGGCGAGAGAATTCGCGCAAAAAAACGGCGCGTGGATCGCGGCGCGGTTGCGGCGGCTGCCGGATGCCATGCCTTTTGCGCACGGAACACTCTTGCCATTGCGTGGCGTCAGCCATCGGATCGACCATCGCAAAAGTACCCGTGGTACGGTCTGGATCGAGACCGGCGCCGACATGCCACTGCTCTGCGTCGCCGGCGAGACACCGCATCTGCCTCGCCGGGTTCGCGACTTCCTCAAGCGGGAGGCCAAACGAGACCTGGAGAGGGCGAGCGGTACGGCAGCGCAGGCACTTGGTGTCACTATCAAGCGCGTTTCGGTACGCGATCAATCAAGTCGCTGGGGCTCGTGCTCCTCGACCGGCGTACTTTCATATTCGTGGAGACTCATTCTTGCACCGTCATTCGTGCTCGACTATCTCGCCGTGCACGAGGTCGCCCATCTCATCGAAATGAATCACTCGCGTCGGTTCTGGCGGCTGGTTGAGAAGATTTGTCCCGACATGGGGCGTGCCAAGACCTGGCTTGACGCACACGGGGCCGACCTGCACCGCTACGGCCTGGACGAAAATTCGTGATCTGAAATTTTTGGAACCATCCCTTCATGCTGCGTCCAGGTACTTTCGCGCTCACGGCTCTGCTGGCTGGTTTGAGCGCGGTCGGGCCACTCACGACCGACATGTACCTGCCGTCATTGCCGGACATTGCGCGGCAGCTCGGCGCCTCCTCCGCGCAGGTGCAGCTTACTATTTCCGCCTACCTGATCGGCTTTGCGGCGGGTCAGATTATCTATGGTCCCGTGTCGGACCGGCACGGCCGCAAACCGGTGTTGATCGGAGCGATTGCGCTCTACTGCGCGGCGAGTCTTGCCTGCGCCCTGTCCACGTCAATCGAGATGCTGATCGTCGCGCGCGCATTTCAAGCGCTCGGCGGCTCTGGGGGCATCGTGCTCACGCGCGCGATCGTGCGTGACATCTATTCGGGAGCGCATGCCGGGCGTGAATTGTCGGTGATCGGCTCGGTGATGGCGCTCGCGCCGGTGCTGGCGCCGATTCTTGGCGGTCTCATACAGACCGCCTTCGGCTGGCGCGTGACATTTCTCGCCCTGGTCGGCGCCGGATTTGCCGGCGCTGCGGTTGTCTGGGCGCTCCTGCCGGAAACATTGAATACGCGCGCCGCCGAACCGGTATCGCTTCCGTCAATACTTCGGTCGTATCGGATCGTCGGGCGCAATCCGGCATACCTTGCCTATCTGTCCATTACGGCTGCGAGTTATGCCGGTCTCTTCGCCTGGATTTCCGGATCGGCGTTCGTGCTGCAGGATCTCTATGGTCTCGCGCCGTTTGATTTCGGTGTCGCTTTCGCCCTCGGCTCGGTCGGCTATATGACCGGCTCGGCAATCGCCGCGCGGCTGGTCATTCGCCTCGGATTGGACGGGATCCTCGGATTAGGCGGCTGCGCCTGCGCTGCCGGGGGGCTGGCGATGGTCGTCGCAGTTGCGTTCGGACTTATATCGTCCATGTCGCTGGTTCTACCGATGGCGGTTTATCTTGCCGGCCTCGGCATGGTGCTGCCGCAGGGCATCGCCGGCGCGATGACGCCGTTTCCCGAAAGGGCGGGGGCAGCATCGTCACTGTTCGGATTTTTGCAGCAAACTGCGGCAGCAGTATGCGGGGCGGCGGTCGGATGGTTCCTTGGACAAAGTGCCTGGCCACTCGCGCTCGGCGTTGCCACGATGGGGTTTGCAACGCTTGGGCTCTGGCTGGCGACGCGAGGGCTTCGGGCCCGCGCTGCAAAGCATTAACGACGGCCGAAGAGGCCGTTAAGCAGCCAGCCGTCGAGGCCGCCGGTCCCGGTCGTGGCCGCGCGCGTGGCGGCAACCGGTTGCACAGGCGCGGGCGGTACCGGCCGCGAGCTGTTGCCGAACAATCCCGAGAAGAGACCCCCGCCGCCGGACGCACCAGGCAGGCCTGCGACCGGCACGCCCTGATGGGCGCCGCGCATGAACCGGCTCCAGATCTCGACCGGTAAGCCGCCCCCGGTTACGTGCTTTGTTGACGTGCCATCGTCGTTGCCGAGCCAGACTCCGGTCACGAGATGCGCGGTATAGCCGACGAACCAGGCATCGCGGAAATCCTGCGACGTTCCGGTTTTCCCGGCCGCGGGCCAGCCGGGCAATGCGGCCTTGTGCGCGGTGCCGATCGTGAGCGTCTCGGCCATCATCTGGTTCATCATCGCCACGTAACGTGCCTCGACGATGCGGCCGAGTTGGCCCGTATTACGGGCATAGAGCACCTTGCCATTCGCGGCGGTGATCTTCTGAACGACATGCGGGACCAGCGCGTAGCCGCCGTTGGCGAATGTCGCATAAGCGCCGACAAGCTCCAGCATCGAGACTTCGGAGGTGCCAAGCGCGATCGAGGCATTGGGCTCGAGCTTTGAGGCGATCCCGAGGCGATAGGCGGTGCGGATCACCGCCAGCGGCGTGAATTCCAGTGTCAGACGCACCGAAACGGTGTTGAGCGAAAGGGCGAGTGCCTTCGTCAGTGTCACCGGCCCGAAATATTCATGGCTGTAATTTTCCGGTTGCCAGCCTTTGACGTTGATCGGACGGTCCTCACGCACGCTGTCGGGCGTGAGTCCGTGCTCGATCGCGGTCAGGTAAATAAACGGCTTGAAGGCGGAGCCGGGCTGGCGTTTCGCCGACACCGCACGGTTGAACTGGCTGTCGGCGTAGTTGCGGCCGCCGACCAGCGCCCGAACGGAGCCATCCGGCGTCATCGCCACGAGCGCACCCTGTCCGACGCCGTTCTTGTCGCCTTTCTGCGCAAGCTCGTCGGTCAAAGCTTTCTCCGCATTGGCCTGGAGATTTGCATCGATGGTGGTTTGAACGGTGATGTCTTGCTCGACGCGGCCTAACGTGTCGTTGAGCGCGTCCATGACCCAGTCCGCGACATAGTTGACAGAGCCGGTGTTCGCCTGCGCCACGATGCGCGGTGGGTGCGCCAAAGAGGTGCGCTCGGTCGAATGCGATATGAATTTGAGCTCCGCCATGGCGGCGAGCACGGCCTTTGCGCGCTTTTCGGCGCCGTCGAAGTTGCGTGTGGGGGCAAGACGCGACGGTGATTTCACGACCCCCGCCAACAGCGCCGCTTCGGCGACCGTGATCTGGCGCGCCGACTTTCCGAAATAATGCTGCGAAGCCTGTTCGATCCCGTAGGCGCCCGAGCCGAAGTAAACCCGGTTGAGATAGAGTTCGAGAATCTGCGTCTTGGAGAACTTGCGCTCGAGCCAGATCGCGAGCAGTGCTTCCTGCAGTTTGCGATTGATCGTGCGTTCCTGCGTGAGGAAAAGATTTTTTGCGAGCTGCTGCGTGATCGTCGAGCCGCCTTGAGCAACGCCGCGGTGGAGGACGTTGGCGATCAAGGCGCGGCCGATGCCGAAGGGATCGACGCCGCTATGCTCATAGAACCGCCGGTCCTCGATGGCGATGAAGGCTTTGGGGACGTAGGCCGGCAGTTCCTTTAAAGGCAGCGGAGCGCCGGCAAGATCGCCGCGGCGCGCCAGCGCGCGGCCCTGGAAGTCGACGATCTGGATCGACGGCGGGCGTTTGGGAATCTCCAGCGACTGGATCGGCGGCAGATGCGCGCCGACCCAGGCGACGAATCCTGCGCCGCCGATCGCAATCCAAAGGCCAACAACAAGTGTCCAGTATGCAAGGCGGACGACGAGCGCGCGCTTTCCACGGGCCGGGCGTGACTTGCGCGCGCGCGCCTTGCGGCGTTTCGCCGGCGGTCTGCTTTTCGGAGTGGGCCGTGCCTCGGTCGGCGCGGGCCGATCTTCGGCGGAAACGTGCAATTCCGGGCCCTTCTCGAACACCGGCTCCCGGCGTGCGCCTGCTTGTCCCCGTTTCGACGCCATCACGCGACCCGTTTCACGCCGGCGGACACAGGTCGCCGGCCCCCGAATCACGCTATGCGCGCTGATTTAAGGGGCCGTTAAGCGGTCTACTGGCGGTGTGATTTTGATCAATATGAACCTGTATGGATTTGTTATGTGTTTTCACCAAGTTATCGATGGGCCCAGTCAATGAAGGCTGAATCTTCGTCACGTCCGCAATTGAAGGTCAGGCGAGTGAACCTCGATACCGGCCGTGAAAACGTGGTGGTGATTTCTCGCCGGTCCAGGGCGTTGCGCCCTGAAGTCTTTCGTGGCTTCAGCCGCGTCGAACTCCGTTGCGGCGAAAAGATCCTGCTGGCAACTCTGCTGATAACCGACGACGGCCTGGTCGGCATTGATGAGATCGGACTTGCCGAACCCGCATTCCGTCGCTTCGCCGAGCAGGCCGGATGCCTCGTGACCGTTTCGCCCGCAATGCGACCGAACAGCCTGGATGCCGTTCGCGCGAAAATTCAGGGACGAGCGCTCGACAATAACGAAATAAAAGCCATCATCGATGACATCAGCCATTATCGCTATTCCGATATGGAGATCGCCGCTTTCCTCGTCAGTTCGGCAAATTTTATGACGAGCGGCGAACTGCTCGCCCTGTCGAGCGCGATGGCGCAGGCCGGAACCCAACTGAAGTGGGACCGGCCG
>JBKPRE010000012.1:0-5460 GCA_046734435.1 Pseudomonadota bacterium
CGACTCGGGAGTCGGAAACAGCCAGTCGCTGGTGAACGAGATGACGCAGAACCGCGTGGGCGTGCGATGGAAAGCCTTGGCCAGAACACCATCGTGATCGGCTGCCAGATCGAAATAATCCATTGCCCGCGTCAGATAGAGGTAGGAGTTCGCATCGAAACGCTCGACGAACGAAATTCCCTGATGCCGCAAGTAGGATTCGACTTCGAAATCCGCATCGAACGAAAAGGTCGGGTTCGCGCGGTCCTGAAACTTGCGGCCGAATTTTCGATGCAGTGCTGCGTCGGACAGGTAAGTAATGTGCGCGCCCATGCGCGCCACCGCGAGTCCCCGGCGCGGATTGGTATTTTCGAGAAGGTATCGGCCGCCGCGCCATTCGGGGTCAGCCATGATCGCCTGCCGGCCGACTTCATGAAACGCAATGTTCTGCGCCGAATGCCGCGTTGCGCAGGCAATCGGCAACGCAGAAAACACGCGCTCCGGATAGCTCGCGGCCCACTCGAGGACCTGCATGCCGCCCATGGATCCGCCGGCGACCGTAAACAGCGATTCAATACCGAGATGGTCAAGCAGCATCGCCTGCGCACGCACCATGTCGCGAATTGTGATGACGGGAAAATCCAGCCCCCAAGGCTTGCCGGTTTTGGGATTGGTCGACGAAGGGCCGGTCGTGCCCATGCAGGCGCCAACCACGTTCGGGCAGATCACGAAATAGCGCTCGGTGTCGATCGGCCGGCCAGGACCGACCATGGTCTCCCACCAGCCCGCCTTCTTGGTAACGGGATGCACGCTCGCGACGTGCTGGTCGCCCGTGAGCGCATGACAGATCAGCACGGCGTTGGAGCGCGCAGCATTCAGCCGGCCATAGGTCTTGTAGGCGATCTGAAACGGGGAAAGTTCAACTCCGGCGTCGAGCCGCAATGGCCGGTCCCCGAAGTGGGCGACGAGCGAGTCGCGCGGGTGATCCGCTTCGCGCGGTGCATCAGCCGCTTCACGTGAGCCTGTCAATTTGGCTTCACTCATGATCACCCGTGCGCTCCCGGCGCTGGCCGTACTGGAGGCCTGATATAGCGCCTAAGTGTCAACCTAGCAGGTTACAGTCAACGTTTTCTTTGATTTCAAGGCTCGGCCCACTTATCAATGCCACCATGGTGAAAGCACCCGAAACCACCGCGCTGACGGACCTCCGCAAGGAGATCGACCGCATCGACGAAGCAATGCATCAGCTTCTGATCGAGCGCGGCGAGATCATTGACCGACTTATTGCGGTTAAACGAAGTCAGGACAGCGGAACGTCGGCTTTCCGCCCTGCGCGCGAGGCCGAGATGATGCGCCGTCTCGTGAAGCGGCACAAAGGAATACTGCCGCTCGACACCGTCGAGAGCATCTGGCGAGTCATCATTTCGACGTTCACCTACGTGCAGGCGCCGTTTTCCGTCCATGCCGATCTTTCCGCAGGCGATGCGCTGATGCGCGATGCCGCGCGCTTTCATTTTGGCTTCACGGTCCCATTCGTCCCGCATATGGGCGCGGCCGGCGTAGTTGCCGCGGTATCGGCGTCGAAAGGCGACCTTGGGCTTGTGCCCGCATTCGATGTGCCTTCGGCGGGCGCCTGGTGGAGCGCGCTTGAATTCGACGCCGCACCCAAGATCATTGCGCGGCTTCCTTTCGTCGAGCGCCCGGACCATCCGGCGGCCTTGCCGGTCTTCGTCCTCTCACGCGTCGCGGCGGACGCCATGGCAACCGAAACGGCGGTCTGGAGCATCCGCGTTTCGGGTTGGGGGGCGACGCCTGCTCAGGCGCTTTCGGCCCTGGCCGACTTCATTGCCGTCCCGGATCGGGCCTTTGATGGTGCCGCTCTTCTGGTGACTCTGCCGACGGGCAAGGACCTCGAGTCGATCAGCGCCGCCTTGGTTAAGGCTGGCGCCACCGTGCGCTCGGCGGCCCTCGTCGGCAGCCACGCAAACCGCTATACGGTTGCCGCCGACAAGACCTGACAGCCGGACTGTGAATGACGATGAACCGCCCGCAACCGCGACCCGGAGTGCTCGATATTGCCCCTTACGTTCCGGGCAAGAGCACCGCGCCTGGCGTCGCCAAGGTGTTCAAGCTCTCCTCCAACGAGACACCGTTGGGGCCGAGCGCGAATGCCGTCGCGGCCTATCGCGCGGCCGGCGAGCACCTTGAGGATTATCCGGATGGCTCGGCTTCGGCCTTGCGCGACGCGATCGGCGCCGCGTTCGGGCTCGATCCTGACCGCATTATCTGCGGCGCCGGCTCCGACGATCTGCTCAATCTGCTTGCGCGCGCCTACCTCGCCGACGGCGATGAGGGGATCTACACGAAGCACGGCTTTGTCGTTTACCCGATCGCCACCATGGGCACGGGGGCGAAGGCAGTCGCCGTGCCGGAAAAGGATTTCACTGCGGACGTAGATTCCATTTTGAAGGCAGTCACGCCGAAGACGAAAATCGTCTTCCTGGCCAATCCGAATAATCCGACCGGAACCTATGTCCCCTTCGACGAGGTGAAACGTCTGCAGAAGTCGCTGCCGGCGCACGTGCTGCTCGTGCTCGATGCCGCCTACGCAGAATACGTGCAGCGCAATGACTATGAGTCGGGCATCGAATTGGTTGCGACGACCGACAACGTGGTGATGACGCGCACCTTCTCGAAGATCTATGGGCTCGCCTCGCTGCGGCTCGGCTGGATGTACGGCCCCGCGCATGTGGTGGACGCGATCAACCGGATTCGCGGGCCGTTCAACGTCAACGGCCCGGCGATCGCTGCGGGCATCGCGGCGATCCGCGACACCGCGCATGTCGAGAAATCCCGCGCGCACAACACGCGTTGGCTTGCCTGGCTCACCGAGGAGATCGGCAGACTCGGCCTGCCGGTTACACCGAGCGCCGCGAACTTCGTGCTGATCCATTTCCCCGAGACCAAGGGCCGGACAGCGAAAGAAGCCGATGCTTTCCTGACCAAGCGCGGGCTCATTCTCCGCCAGGTCGGCGTCTACAAGCTGCCGAACGCCCTGCGAATGAGTGTCGGGACTGAAGAGGCCAACAGGCTCGTGGTGCAGGCGCTCAAGGAATTCCTGGGGAAGGCCGCGTGAGCAAGCCCGCCACCCTGTTCAACCGGCTGGCGCTGATCGGTGTCGGCCTGATCGGATCGTCGATCGCGCGTGCTGCGCGCGCGCAGGGCGCCGCGCGGACAATTGTTGCGACCGCGCGCTCGCCGCAGACGCGCCGGCGAGTTGCCGAGCTTGGGATTGCCGACCAGGTCGTGGAAACCAACGCCGCCGCGGTCGAAGGCGCCGATCTCGTTATTGTCTGCATACCGGTCGGCGCCTGCGGCGCCGTCGCGAAGGAGATTGGGCCCCATCTCGTACCCGGCACGATCGTGTCCGATGTCGGCTCGGTCAAGGGCTCGGTGGTCCGCGATATGGCCCCTCACCTCCCGAAGGGCACGCATTTCATTCCGGCGCATCCGGTCGCCGGAACGGAATATTCGGGACCCGATGCGGGCTTTGCGGAGCTTTTCGTCAACCGCTGGTGCATCCTGACGCCGCCCGACGGCGCGGACAAAAAGGCGATCGACAGGCTGGCGTCCTTTTGGCGACTGCTCGGCGCCAATGTGGAAACGATGGCGCCCGATCACCATGACCTGGTGCTCGCCATCACCAGCCACCTGCCGCATCTCATCGCCTACACGATCGTCGGCACCGCCGATGAGCTGCAAACCGTAACTCGATCAGAGGTGCTGAAATTTTCCGCGGGCGGCTTCCGCGATTTCACGCGCATTGCCGCCTCCGATCCGACGATGTGGCGCGACGTTTTTCTCGCCAACAAGGATGCCGTTCTCGAAATGCTCGGCCGCTTCAACGAGGACGTCTCGGCGCTGACCAAGGCGATCCGCAAGGGCGACGGCGACGCGTTGTTCGAGCATTTCGTCCGCACGCGCGCCATCCGCAAAGGGATCGTCGATATCGGTCAGGATTCGCCGGCGCCGGATTTCGGCCGGCCTCACCCGGATTTGCCGCATGAGCCGATGCCGAAGCCTTATGCTTCGGGAGAAGGCTAGAACAAAGCCGGCGTGTTCCCGATCGGGATCGGCCCGAGGAACACCGCGCCATCGGTGAAACGCAGAGGCAAGGTCACCGCGCGCTTTCCCTCGAGCGTGGTCTGCTCACCGAGCATATTGATGCCGGCCGAAAGATTTGCACCGGCCTGCTGGCGCGCAACCTCGCCAAGCCCGGGTGCCAGGCGGTCGAGGGCGCCGGCAAGCTTGTCCATGTTCGGCGAGGCCTGGATTTTCTGTTGCGCGCCGATCGCGGCCAGAAACTGTTCGAGGCCGGCCATCGTGACGCGCAGCTGGCCTTCGAGGCGGCCGTTACGATTGATCGACAATGCTCCGGCGCCGACCGCAAGGATATCGCCCTGCTGGATACGGACTTGCGTGATGTCGATGCGCCCGTCGGCCGCCTGGATTTCACGAAAGCGCGCCGGCCACGGCTTCGGCGAAAAATCATTCAGCCCACGCAGCCGCGCGGTCGCTGTTGCGTTGATCGGTTGCGCCGCTGCCGGATGCAGCGCCGGCGATGAGGCCTGATCGAGCTGCAGGGCAACTTCGATGACCGGATGGTTCGCGACGGAGCCTTCGGCGATGCGGCCATGAACTTCGATATGCCGGGCCCGCAACAGATTTTGCCGGGCAGTGCCGGTGACGCGGTCGACGACCGGATCGTCGAACACAAGTGACGCGCGCTGCGGTGCGGCCGGCGTGCCGCGCACGCTCGATTGTGCCAGCTTCCAGCTGGCGAGAAATTCCGGTTCCTTCCCTGCTTGGCCGACGGTCAGCGGCCCGTGGAATTCGCTGACAATCAGGCCAGGCTGATAGACCTGCGCCACGACGAGCAGGCTCGCCGCCTTGAGCTCCATCGGAGGCTCATTGCTGCGAAAAACCGCGGAGGCTTGATCGCAGGTCACTTCGATGCGGAATGGAAAGCCGCCGACCGTCTGCGATCCGCAATCATAAATGCGGCCCGATTTCGCTTCGCGCGCGCGCCAACCGTCGATTGTCTGCTGCGCCTTGTCGGCGGCGAATTTCCAGAACCCCGTCCACCCGGCGATCATCGCCAGGACCACCAGGACCAGGATCGTGTAGCGCCGCCCGGTCCGGCGCCGGGATTGCAGGCTTGCTGTGCCGCCCATCACCATCTGACTTCAAAACCCGGCGAATAAGGCCTTTCTGCGCCCGCCGCCCGCGGGTTGCAGCGGAACCGGCGCCCTGTTAGGCGAACGTCAGCAGCCGGCTGTTCCCCGCCACGATGAATACAGGCCTCGATCAAAGCAACGATGACTTGTGGGTCTTCGCCTACGGGTCGCTGATGTGGCGGCCCGGGTTCGATTTTCTCGAACGGCGAAACGCGCGCCTGGTCGGAGCGCATCGTGCGCTTTG
>JBKPRE010000013.1:0-65620 GCA_046734435.1 Pseudomonadota bacterium
GTCTCTCAGCCACCGACTTCTGCAGGCAGAGCCTCTGTCGGTCGCACTGGCATCTGACGTCCGACTAACTGCAAGAGTCAATCTGCGAACGCTGCCAAGACAGTCGGCGCTGTAAATTGAGTAAAGCTACGCTAGCCGACGTAGCGGGCCGACCCAGCTTTACGAAAGCAATGTCTGTTTTGGGTCAGAAGGCGCCGCAAAAAGCGATGTCCGCTTTGCCCCCAATAACGACCGCGAAAGCGGATTCTCGCGAAAGGCCATGTCTGCTTTGCCCCGTAGAGCGGACACGTGCGGCGCGAAAGCTGATGCCACTAAGAGCCAGAAACGAGACTGCTGGCACGTAAGCCCCGAGCTCCGTTCGGGTTTGAGCTGGATCAAGGCGAGGTTGAGACAACAGAGCAACATTTTACTGCTATCCGGCGTGACGCGAGCTTGCCAAGAGAACGCTATGGTGGAGCCGCTGCTAAACAGGGTCGTTCGAGTCAGCCGCTTTGGTGATGCCGACGGGCTAGAGGTGGTCGACGCTCCTCTGCCGACGGCCGGCCCGGGCGAGGTGCGGGTCCGCGTGCTCGCCTCGAGCCTCAACTACACCGAAGTGTTGATCCGGCGCCACCTGTACCCGCAAACGATGCGGCTCCGGCCGCCATTCGTGATGGGCTACGACGTCGTCGGGGAGATCGATCAGATCGGCGATGACGTGCGCGACTTTCGGATTGGCGATCGCGTGGCCGACATGACGGTAGTCGGGTCGAACGCCGACTATCGCACGCTGCGGGCGGGCGACGTAGCCCGCGTGCCAGCGGGCGTCGACGCGGCGGAGGCGGCCACGCTGATCTTGAGCTGGACGACCGCATACCAGTTGCTGCACCGCGCGGCCCGCGTGCGGCGAGGCCAGCGCGTGCTCGTGCAGGGCGCTGCCGGCGCGGTTGGTCAGGCGCTGCTCGTGCTCGGGGGGCTGGCCGGCCTCGCACTGTGGGGCACTGCGCGCGGCGACCAAGGGACTCTCGTTCGAGAGCTTGGCGCAACTCCGATCGACTACCAGCGCGAGGATTTCACGCGCGTCCTGCCGGGCGGCTTCGACGTCATCGTCGATGGCGTCGGCGAAGACGGCTATCGCCGCTCGTATAAGGCGCTCAAGCGCGGTGGCTTGCTCTGCGCCATCGGCTACTCGGCGAGCGTGCAGGCACAACGGCGAATGCTTCCTATAGTGATGGAGATTGCGCGCCTCTATTTGTGGAGACTGTTGCCCGGCGGCAAGCGTGCCCGTTTCTATTCGGTCAATGTGATGCGAGCGCAGCATCCGACCTGGTTTAAGGAGGACCTGGAGCGGTTGTTTGGCCTATTGGCAACTGGCGCCATCCGGCCGCGCGTCGCCGAGCGGATCTCCTTCGACGAGGTCGCCGAGGCCCACCGCCGCCTCGAGGCCGGCGGTCTCGAAGGCAAGCTCGTCCTGTGCCCCGATCTTCCGTCACGACGCGACCGGGTTTTGCTTCAGTCGCGCCCCGCTTCCACCCAGATCACAGCCGCAACCTGGCCCTGAGTGTCGGTCCGTAGTGGGAGCGATCTAAGCCAAAGCGCCGGGCACGATGCCCGGCGCCTCAAAAAGTTGATCCAGCATCTCTTGGCTGGTCCAAAGAGCCAGATCAATCGGCCTTCGCTTTCTCCTTCATCGCCGCCTCGAGCTTCTGAACGTCGGCGGGTGACAATTGCGGACGGTCCACCTTGATCGTGAGCTTGTTGAGCTTGGCCGTAAGCGGGAACGGCGGCTTGTAGTCAGCGTCGTTCACACCGGTAAGCGTGTCTGAGCCGATATCGAAGCTCTCGTCCCATTGCAGGATCATTGGCAGGGTTTTTTCCATCGTCTTGGTGGCGACAACCTTGCCGTCTACCTTCAGCGTGCCGGTGCCGGGGCGACCAACGCCAGAGAAGTTGTTGAATGCCAGCGTGCCCGTGCCCAAGCCATCATATTTGAAGTCAAACTCGACGATGTGCCTGCCGGGCGCAAGCGCGTCCGGGCCTTCCCACTTGAGACGCTCAAGGTCGACCATATTCCACAACCACACCGGTTTGCCGTTCAGCAGATAGAAGCCGTAACCGGCGAACCGGCCGCCCGAGGTGAGGATCATGCCCTCGGCGCCACCCTGCGGCACTTCGATGTCAGCCGTCACGGTGTAGGACGTGTTGAGCAGCAGTGGCGAGTCCCCTTGCGGGAGACCGATCATCGGCCGGGTATAGACGAACTCGGTACGCCCTGCGGTGATGTTCGGCCGCGGCGCAACGACCCGCGCGGCCACCGACGCGTCCATCGGGAAGACCTGATACTTCTTCGCTTCCGCAATGAACATCTCCTTCATCTCTTTGACCTTCTGCGGGTTCTTGGCGGCGAGGTCCGTCGTCTGGCTAAAGTCGGTGCTCAGATCGTAAAGCTCCAGCACCTGATTGTTCAGCGGATCGGGATTCGCCGGACCGAAGGCCTCCCATGGCGCGCGATTGACCTTGGTGCTCAGCATCCAGCCATCGTTGTAAATAGCCCACTGGCCCATCATTTCGAAGTACTGGGTCTTGTGGCGCGATGCCGTCTTGGCGTTGCTCGCATCGAAGGTGTACGCGAAGCTCGTGCCTTCGATCGGCTTCTGCTTGATGCCATCGACGATGTCAGGCGCACGGATGCCGGCAGCCTCCAGGATGGTGGGCACGACGTCGATGACGTGCACGAACTGCTCGCGCAAGCCGCCCTTGTCCTTGATGCGTGCCGGCCATGACACCACCATGTTCTGGTTGATGCCGCCGAGCCTGGAGGCGTTCTGCTTGAACCAGTCGAACGGCGTGTCGAAGGCCCACGACCAGCCGGCTGACATGTGGTTATAGGTCTGCTCGGTACCCCACACATCGTAGAACTTGAGCTGCACTTCAGCGGGCAGCATGTTGAGCCCATTGAAGAAGGCAACTTCATTCGGCGTGCCAAGTGGCCCACCCTCGGCGCTGGTGCCGTTGTCGCCGTTAATGTAGATGACGAGGGTGTTATCGAGCTTGCCCAGATCCTCGAAAGCCTGGATCACGCGCCCGATCTCGTGATCGCTGTAGGCGGCGTAGGCAGCGAACACGTCGACCTGCCTGATGAACAGCTTCTTCTCATCAGCCGTCAGCTCATTCCAGGGCTTCAAGTGGTCCTTCGGCCACGGCGCCAGTTTGGTATCCTTCGGGATCACGCCGAGACGCTTCTGGTTCTCGAAGATCCGCTCGCGTAGCTTTTCGTAGCCCTCGTCGAACAGGTGCATCGCGCTGATCTTGTCGACCCACTCCTTGGTCGGATGGTGCGGCGCATGCGTAGCGCCGGGCGCGTACTTGATGAGAATCGGCTTGTCCGGCTGGGTCTGGTGCATGCGCGTCATGTAGTCGATGGCATCGTCTGCCATCGCGGTGACCAGGTTCCAGGTGCCGGGCGGCTTGCCTTCGAACGGATAGATCTGCGTCGTGTTGCGGAACAGGTTTGGCTGCCACTGGTTGGCGTCGCCGCCGACGAAGCCGTAAAAGTACTCGAAGCCCATCCCGATCGGCCATTGGTCGAAGGGGCCGACCTGGCTGGCGGCGAAGGTAGGCGTGTTGTGTTCCTTGCCGAACCAGGACGTCGCGTAGCCGTTCTCAAGCAGGATCCGTCCGATGGTGGCTTTGTCCCGGTCGATGATGCTGTTGTAGCCGGGAAAGCCGGTCGATTGCTCCGAGACCACCCCAAACCCGGCCGAGTGATGATTGCGCCCGGTGATGAGCGCGGCACGGGTTGGCGAGCACAGTGCCGTGGAGAAGACCCGGTTGTAGCGCAGGCCATTTTGCGCGATGCGGTCCATCGCCGGTGTCGGGATGACGCCACCAAACGTGCTGGGTACGCCGAAGCCGGCGTCGTCGGTGATGATCAACAGTACGTTAGGCGCGCCCTTCGGCGGCACGATGCGTGGCGCCCACCACGGCTTTGATTGCAGTGCGTCCTCCTTGATCACGCCGCCGAACTGCGGGTCTGGCGGCGGGAGCTGCGTTCCGGGGATCGTCGTCGTCGCGCCGGGGGAGCCCGGCGTGCCCGTGATTTGCTGCGTCAGGAGCGCGGGGCTGGCCACTGCGCTGATCAGCGCTGCCAGCGACAGCGCCATGAAATGTCTTTTCATCTCGGGATCTTTCTTCTCTCAACAGGTGGAGAGGGGTAATCGCCGTTTACCCCTTAAGGAAAAATCATTCGGTTTTGGCTACTGCGGTCGGCGCGACCGGGCGTTGATTTACATCAACGACGATGCGGTACCCGGATAAGCCACCGTTGCCTTTGGATCAGAAGCGGATGCAGTGCGCTCGCCATGTCGGCTTTGCGTCGTCAGCGGACATTCTTGATCGGCAGAAAAAAAGACCGTCTCTGTGACGTCCTTAACATCGAGGCCGGACGGCCCTGACTAATGTACAGCCGAGAGCAAATGACTCTCCGTTGTAAACAAACCATGAGGGAAGCGCCTCATAACTCAACATCGGAACTCGGGAGCAGGTCATGGTACCGGGGGCCATCTTTATCAGTCATCGGTCTGAATATGCCGATCTTGTCAAAGCGCTGAAAGCGGTCATTCAGGAAACCGCCCAAGGCCAAATCTCCGTCTTCATTTCGGAGGACATCCCAAAGGGCGATGATTGGCGGGCGGAGCTCGAAAAAAGCCTGCAAGGAGCCGAAAATCTTTTTCTTATTTACGGGGCCCCATACGAGGATTGGTCCTGGTGTTTCTATGAAACGGGATACTTCGGTGCGCAGCCGCCCTGCGAAGGGCGCGAGCGCCGAATTTTCTGCGTCAAGCGCAAGGAGATTCCCGTTCCGAGCCCGCTAAGCCATCTGCAGGCGATTGCCGACGAAACGGAACTGGTCAGGGTGCTCATTGAAATTTATCGGCAAAACAAGATTGACTTTGATGCGGGCGACCTGCGCGCGCGCGTCAAGTGCATCGGAAGCAAGCTGTTTGGAAAGATCGCGGAGCTGAGAGGTTACTCACGCGTTCTTGTGTCGATTAACAACGATGACTTTGGCGAAGCGGCAGGCCTCCCGGCCAGGGCGATCGTCGAGAGCGACACCACGACGATTACCGAATTATTCGGCCTGGCCACGGCCAGCGTTCAGTGGGGCGAAATAATCAAGATCGCGGCCGATCTCACCGGCAACGAAAAAATATTTTTCGAAAAATGGCTGGCCGAAACCGCAAAAGTAATCCGCGCCGGCCACGAAAACAGCGTCATAGCACCGCAAACGGTGCTGATCGCCCGCCGAGGCGGCAAGCGGTACCGATTGCTGCTGTATCATATGCGAAGGCAAGGCAATGACGTCAGCGTTTACGAGTTCCTGGCAGTCGATGAAGTCGGTGGCCCGACGGTGGGGCTGCCGGCGCCCGTGCTGTCCCTGATCACCGCCATCCGGATGGGGTTTCGCTTCCGATATGAGCTTATCGATAAATTCGCCGACTTGGATTGGGAAGGACTCTCGCCAAACGAGCGGCAGAGCAATATCAGTGAATTCCAGACCATCCTGCAAAATCTGCTGACAGAGTCTGAAGCGCGCGGGAACGTCGACGTTTCTGAGAGAAATTTCTACAGCGCATTCGACCGTGTCTCCGCGCCTCGGATGAGGAGACTCATAGCCAACTGGGAGCCGATCTACGCGGAGTTGACGCAGACCTTGGCCATTCTTGGCAGCGCCAGGATTTCCAAGGATGTTTCAGTCGAGAATACCAAACGTTTCCGCGACGCACTCGACGCGCTCCGGTTTCTGAATCTCGAGTTCCTGTCGCGGTGCTGTGACAGCGTCGCAAAGACGATGTCCGTCCCCACCGACGAGCTGGATGGAAATGCGGCGAAGCTCGATCTCCTCGTTAAAGCAATCAGAGAGCGGTCGTCCGAAGGAGCCCCGGCGGCGCCGTTGCAAGCAGCTTAAGTCATCAAGAGCGTCGCGACCTCACACCTGCAGGGTGATTTCGCAGACAAGACCTTCCGCACGCCAGTCAAAACGCGCTGTTCCAGACTGCTGCGCTATCATGCGTTCAATAATTCGTCCCCCAAAACCCTTGCGCTTCGGTTCGTGCACTTTCGGACCACCCGTCTCCGTCCAACGCAGGCGCAGCTGTCCGTTCGAGTCGTGCGACCATTCCAGATCGACCCGACCGTTGGCCGCGGACAAGGCGCCGTACTTGGCCGCGTTGGTGGCCAGCTCGTGCAGGGTTACGGCAATGACCTGGGCGGCGTTGGGCTCCAGCAGGACCGGCGGGCCGTCCACCCGCACGCGCTGTTGGTTTTTCTCGGAGTAAGGCGCAAGCTCCTGTGTCGCGATCGTCGAAAGGTCGGCACCAATCCAGCGCGTCTGCACAAATAACGAGTGGACGTTGGCGAGTGCCCCAATACGTCCTTCAATGACCTTTTTCAGGCCCTCGGGCGTGTCGGACTGAGACAGCATGACTGTTGCCTGTACGGTCGCAAGCAGGTTCTTGCTGCGGTGCTCTGCTTCCCGAGCCAACGTGACGATTTGCTCCTGGTTGCGCTTCTGCTCGGTGATGTCCCTTGCGATTTTGGAGGCGCCAACGATCTTGCCTTCGGCATTTTTGACAGGAGAAACGCTTAACGAAACGGCGATCAGGCTGCCGTCCTTGCGTTGCCGGACAGTCTCGAAATGATCGAAACGCTCCCCTCGCCTGATGCGCGTTAGAATATCGCGCTCTTCGCTGTACCGGTCTCCCGGAATGACGATTGTAATGGGTTGACCGATGGCCTCTGCCGCGGAGTAGCCGAAGATGCGCTCCGCGCCCTTGTTCCAGCTCGTAATCACGCCATCGAGATTCTTGCTTACAATTGCGTCATCGCTTGTTTCGACGATCGATGCCAGCGAATGCAATCGTTGTTCCGCGAGCCGCGCTTCGGTCAAATTGCGCGTCACCGTTCCGTAGGCGATGATTTCACCGGATGAATCACGGATCGGAAAAATATTGTAGAGAACAGGTACAAGCTGTCCCGTCGCGAAGTTACGGAAGTTGAGCTCGCCTTCCCAAAAACCGCTGTTGCGGACAGCCGGTAAAACTTCTCCGATGACTCGCGGCTGATCCTCAACGGCAAAATATTCAATGACGCGGGTCGACCGTACCGCCTCCAGGTCCGGCAACCCAACGAGCTCGCGGCCCGCCTCATTGACGAACAGGGCCCTGCCTTCGAGGTCGGCGACACCGATGAATTCGCGCGAAGCGGAGACAAGCGCCGCCGACAATCGGGCAAGATCGGTCTCGCCTCCGGGCTCGTCCAGTCCCCACGCCAGTGCCGAAAGCTCTTCGAGCGTCACCACAAACCCCAGGGCATGGCTACTGAAACTATAAAATCTATTCTACTAGAAAATTGTATATCGCCGCGCTCCAAATAACCACCTGAGAAGGCTCTTGCATCTTGTTCAACGGGTGCCATGACGGTAAAGGTTCGACGCACTGTCTTTGCGGAGCCGGCCGCCAAGCGATGATGGTTTTGCTTTATTTCGTATCGTTTGCTTCGATGTTTGCACTGTTTGCAAGCGTCATGGCGGGAACATTTTGGCTCCTGGCCAGATGTCTCCGGGCAATCATTACGCCTTCCGCCGCCCCGCAACGTCGCAGCGATACCTCCGCCGGTCTCAACCCGCATCATCTGAAGCGGGCCGGTCAATAGACACAAGTTGGACGTGCCCTCAATGAACGTCCGTTATGAGCGATTTCGCCGAGAGAAGCTTAGCCGCGCCGCGCCGCCTCGATTGCCGCGACGTCGATCTTTCTCATGCCCATCATTGCTTCAAACGCGCGCTTTGCTTCAGCGCCGCCGGCCGCCATCGCTTGGGTCAGTACGCGCGGCGTAATTTGCCACGATATACCCCACTTGTCCTTGCACCAGCCGCACGCGCTTTCCTGGCCGCCGTTACCGACGATGGCGTTCCAATAGCGATCCGTCTCAGCTTGATCGTCAGTGGCGATCTGGAACGAAAAAGCTTCGTTAGGTTTGAAGGCAGGACCGCCGTTGAGGCCGATACAGGAAACGCCGGCAACTTTGAACTCGACCGTCAGCACATCGCCCTTCTTGCCGGACGGATAGTCGCTGGGTGCACGGTTGATCGCACCCACCGCGCTGTCGGGAAAGGTTTCGGCATAAAATCGAGCGGCGGCTTCGGCATCCTTATCGTACCAGAGGCAAATGGTATTCTTTGCCATTGCATGTCCTTTCGGGTCATTGGCGGACATTTCGCAGGCGCAGTCGCTTATGCCCGGGGAGGTCGCGCCCCCCAAACCGCACTGCTTTAGCGCATTCTTTTCCGCGCCGGGTATCGCTTTCCTCTGCTAAGGGCCTTACGCCTCGTCGTCTTTCGCCTGCGCGCCTTGCCTTCCCCGCGCATCAACGACTTCATGACCGCCTCGACGGCGGCTTCGGCGGCGGCCGTCGCGATGGCGGTCGCGGCCCTGACATCAATCTGGCGTACGCGAGCGGCGCCTGATTTGGCCGCTCCCACAATCGCGCGTTCGGTTTTCCGGACAAAGGATTTCCTGGCCATGGACGGTCTCCGATAAGGTGCGAGCACCTCGTGTTTCGCTCACAAATGCCGCAATGAGCGCTTTCGTTCCGCCCGTTCCGGAAACATTCGGCCGGCGAAACGTTCTCGACACAGCACAAAGGAGAACGTCGCCATGACCAAGAAAGCCAAGAAACTCGACGAGCTATTTTACGATACGCTGAAGGACATTTACTTCGCTGAGAAGAAGATCCTCTCCACGCTTCCGAAAATGGAGAAAGCGGCGCAAGCGGCCCAGCTCAAAAAGGCCTTCGCCAAGCATAAGACCGAGACTGAAGGGCACGTTGCGCGGCTCGAAAAGGTCTTCGCGGCCATCGACAAGAAACCGCAAGCCAAGACCTGTGATGCGATCGTCGGCATTACCGACGAAGGCGCGGAAATCATGAAAGACTACAAGGGTTCCCCTGCCCTCGATGCCGGCCTGCTCGCAGCGGCGCAGGCGGTGGAGCACTATGAAATCTCCCGCTACGGAACTTTGAAGACCTGGGCCAATGAGCTTGGGCTGAGCGACGCTGTCCGGCTTCTCGAACAAACTCTCGACGAAGAAAAGAAGACCGACGCGACCCTCAGCGAGATCGCGGAAAGCGCGGTCAATCTGGAGGCGGAAGCGGCGTAAGGCGTCTAGCTCGGCGTCACGGTATAAAGGCAAAGGCCCGGCGATATGCCGGGCCTTTGTTTCTTGGATCAGCGCTGACCACCTTGCTGTCCGGGCTTGTTCTGCCCGCCCTGCTGCTGGCCACCCTGCTGCTGGCCACCCTGGCCGGGCTTGTTCTGGCCACCTTGCTGACCACCCTGGTCCTGTTGGCCGCCCTGCTGCTGGTTCTGCTGGTTTGGATTGTTCATGGACATTTTCCTTCTTCCATCATTGTTGACTTCCTAGTGGAGATCAACCGGCGCAGCAGCATTTTCGTTCCGTGTGTCATTTGACATGGGAGCTCCGCGCGCCGAAGGACCGGCAATGCGTTGTTGATGATCGCACCGCGCAGATGGCAGTCAATTTTTCTTGTTGGTCTCGGCTTCGTCGCCCTTCGACGCCGGGTCGTGAGTATTGCCACTTGGCGCGCTGCCCTGCGTCTCCTGCTTCTTCGGGAATTTGCGTGGGATCACCGCGACCACTGTGCTGTTCATCGGGTCGACCACCAGCAGATCGTTGTCGAGCTTGACGAAGTCATACTGCTTGAGCACCGGCTCCTGGTTGATCAGTGGCGCCGGCATGGCGTCGAGCTTGAGGCTGGTCGGCACCTTCGCCCCGACCTTGGCCTCGAACTTGTCCGGCGTCTTTTGGGCGCTGTGCGCGGTCACCAGCGCGTCCTGAATTGCGCGACGCTGCTCCTCGCTGAGCTGCAATGGCGGCTTCTGTTTCGCGCTCGAGGTGAGGTCGTTTGGCTGAATGGTCGGCGCGTTGTTCTGCGCCGTTGCCGAGACCGCCAGCAGGATCAGGGCCGTGCTGCAACAGAGCAAGTTTTTCATGGCCGTTCTCCAGGTGTCACCGGAACAACGGCCTCAAGCCCTTTCGCGTTCCCTGACCGTCTGGATCCATGCCCGGGGTTTTTTTACAAGCCTTGCTGGCTCATAATCACATCCGCCGACGGGAAAAGGAGGCTGCGATGCCCTCTGTTGACCAACTCATTGTCTGGATTGTTGTTGGACTGCTCGGCGGCGGTCTCGCCGGGGCGCTGATGACATGGGAGCGTGGAGGCTTCGGCCTCTTTCGCAATCTGGCGCTTGGCCTCGCAGGCGCTCTCATTGGCGGGCTGTTGTTCCGCGTCTTCGGGATCTGGCCGGGCCTGGACAAGATCGCCATCTCGCTTCGCGACGTCGTTGCCGCTGTCGTGGGCTCGCTTCTTTTGCTCGCGGCGCTCTGGCTTTGGCGAAAATTCAGACCGTCGGACGCAGGCCGGTGATCCTGGGTAAGCACCGCCTCTGATCTGCACGTTTTCGGTTTCAGACGGCCGAGACGGATAACGCCAGGCCAAGAATGACCAGCGCAATGCCGATTGGAGGAGAGATGAGTCGGGCCATCGGCAATACCTTCTCGGCAAATACGACCAAGGTGAGGGCAAGCATCCAGGCCAGACTCATTGTACCTGCGGCGACGAGCACTGCGAATAAGGCCCAGCAGCAACCGAGACAAAAAATGCCGTGCACAACTCCCATCTGAACGGCCCCGAGGCGGCCATCGCGCCAATGCATCGCCACGAAGGCGAAAGGGGAGCGGCAGTGACGCAGGCATACGCGCTTGATCGGCGTGAACTGATAAACGCCGGCCATGATCAGAATTATTCCGAGAGCAATCGGCGCCCACGCGCCCTTCTCGACTGACCCGAGGTGGTTCGCTGTCTCTGTAGCGATCTCGATGATCACGTAGACAATGACCCCGGCCATTAGCCACACAAGCAGGTATCCCGCGACAAAGATCCAGGTCGGGACAAATGCAGCTTGACCCCGCCGTGCCTGCGCCGATGCGAAGATCATGATCATGGGCGCGGCTGCAGGAAGCATCATTGCCGCCATCATGACGGTCCAGATCGCGACGAAAACAACTGCACCGCTAAACGACCAACCGGCTGCCGACATTCCGCCCATTGCCATGCCCGCCATGCTTTCCATGCCGGCCATAGCGTCGGCGCGCATACCACCGGTCATGGTGGCACCGACCGGTGCGCCCATGACCGCATAATAAAGCGTCAGCGCCCAGGCGCCGAACGTCAGTACCAAAAGGCTTAGCAAGAGGTTTCGCCGCGCCTTGCCAAATAAGGAATGAGGGCGCCACCAACCCAGAAAATTCTCGGTGCTCCGTAGTTGCGCAGCCATCGCGCGGACCTAAGCAGGGTCAGGCCCCGACCAATCGAATGGGATGTGTTTGCTGGACCATTTGTCGCCCGTCCACTTGAAGCCAAATCCATCGGTGTGGAGCTCTGTCGATGATCCCCATGTTGCAACCTGGCCGGGGCCCACTTCCGATCCTGGCGGATTGACTGTTTGCACGCGCTTCCCAGGCGGCGTCGTGGGTCCCGTCAAGGCGTCTGCGCGCCCCACAACGCGACCCGGGATCTCGGCTCGCCAAAACGCCAGGTCGTTCGCAAGCTCAAATTCTATTGGCACGAATTCGACGCCGCGAATTTCACCGACTTTGGCTGCGAATTGGGCCGGCCAGCCGCCGCCCTTGCCTGCAAAAATTGTCTGCAGCGCTTCGCGCTGTTGTGCATCGGCTCTCTGGTCGATGAAAAGGCCCATTCGGACCTTGGTGTCTTCGACCCAAATGTTCCCTTCAAATGCGCCAAGAGCGAGCAGATTAAAGCCGTCCAGCCGAACGTTACCGTAGTTGCCATCGCGGATATGCCAGACGAGCAAGCCCTGGCAGGCGTTATTGGTCGGAGCCTGAGCAAATTCGCAGGGGCAAGGTATGTTGCAGCTACAAATGTCGAACCAGTCACCAGCGAGGTGCCATCGAGGGATGCTGTCCGCCATGGTCCACTCCATCTCCCCAAGTTAAATTATTAGCACAGCGTGTCGTCACAGCGCCTGTACTCAGGTAATCCGCTGTTATAGCGACATGAAGAAATGGTCCTGGCGGGGCAAACCGTGACGCGCATTCTTGTGACCGGCGCATCTGGGTTCGTGGGACGCGCGCTCACCACCGAGCTCGCCGAGGCTGGACATTCCGTGCGGGCGGCGATGCGGCAGCCGGCGGACATTTTCCCGCGCGCGGTCGAGGTGATCGCCGTGTCGGATCTGACGCGCCCAGTCGAATGGCGTCCACTGCTCAGGGATATCGACACGGTGGTTCATCTCGCCGGCATTGCGCATGCCGGGCCAGAGATTGCCGAGCAGGCCTATGACCGGGTCAACCGCCTGGCGACCGCCGAATTGGCGAACGCCGCGAAAACCATGGGCATCAAGCACCTGGTTTTCATGTCGTCGATCCGCGCGCAGAGCGGACCGGCTTCCGACAAAATTCTGCAAGAAACCGACGCACCACGGCCGACTGACTTTTACGGACGCTCCAAGCTTGCCGCCGAGGACGCCGTACGCGCCGCCGGCGTGCCGTTCACGATCCTGCGGCCGGTTTTGATTTACGGTGCTGGCGTTAAAGGCAATTTTGCGCGCCTGATGCAGCTTGCGCAAAAACCGTGGCCGCTGCCGCTCGGTCTTTGCCGCAACCGCCGCTCGCTGCTGGCGCGACGAAACCTGATCGACGCCGTGCACTTTGCGGTGACGTCATCCGCGGCCAGAAACGAAACCTATGTGGTGGCCGATCCCGATCCGCTGACTTTGGCCGAGATCGTGACGGCATTGCGCGCGGGCGAAGGGCGCAGGCCGGGATTGCTGCCTGTGCCGCCGGGATTGATTGCGCTCGCGTCAGGCGCGCTCGGCCGCACTGAGGAATGGCAGCGCCTGGGCGGGGTGCTCATCGCCCATCCCGCCAAACTGATGCAGGCGGGATGGAAGCCCGCCCTCGACACGCGTGCCGGTCTTGCGGCGCTCGCGCGCGAAGCTGCCGCTGAAAAGCAGGCGTGAAATGGCCCTAAACGGAGAAATCTCATGAAACAATCGCGCGTATCTCAAGAGCAAATCAAGCTCCCGTCAAAGTCTTTCGAGCTGCCTTTTGGTATCCGGTCGAATGGGCGGCTTAACGGACAGGAGATACAACGATGTCTGATACCAATCGCCTGCTTTTTCTCCGGATCGCTTTAATCGCCATCGGCCTCATTTTCATATTTGGCATATACACGTTGGGCATTGTGTGGCCTTCCGGATGGGTCTGGGGCCAGGGACATCCGCAACACTATCTGACGATGATCATGGGGGTTTATGCGACCCTTGGGGTTTTTCTCATCCTCGCATCGCGCGATCCCTTTGCGTACAAGAGCATCATCTGGTTCACCGTGTGGTCTAGCATCGTTCATGCGGCAATCATGGCTGCCCAGTCGTTCAGTGATGGGACCGAACGCGGTCATTTGATAGGGGATGTTCCTGCGCTCGTCGTCGTTGCGATCGTTCTTGCAGTGTTGATGCCGCGAACGAAGCAAGCTTGAGTGATCACAGTGAGCGCGCTGACCCGGTCCGGAATCCGTACCGCCCCGCCCGGTCCGCCGTGCTAGGCTGCCCGCATGCCGGGATATGGCCAATTCTGCTCGGTTGCACGCGCCCATGAAGTCCTGGGCGGCCGGTGGACGCTTCTGATCGCGCGAGAAATCATGTGCGGCAGCCGCCGCTTCAACGACATTCGCCGCGGCGTGCCGCGGGTGTCGCGCACCGTTCTGTCCGAGCGGCTGCAGGAGCTCGTCCTTGTCGGCGCGCTTGCCCGCACTGACGGCCCGCATGGCCCCGAATACGAGCTGACCGAAGCGGGCAAGGAGCTGGCGACTCTGGTGAGCGCGCTCGCCACCTGGGGACAGCGCTGGCTCCGGCGCCAGCCTTCGAAAGAAGACCTCGATCTGGAGCCGGTGTTGGTCGACATGCAGCGGCGCGTCTGCTTTGCCGAACTGCCGGACCAGCCTCTGGTGGTGCGGTTCGAAATTCGCGGCTATCCCCGGCGCTACATGCTTCTCAAAAAGAACGAAGCCTCCATTTGCGAAAGCAACCTGGGATTCCCCGAGCCGGTCTGCGTGCGCGGACCGCTGGCTGCTCTCGTTGGCTGGTGGCGCGGCGACATGAGCTTCGTCGAAGCGCAGAGGATCGGCCTTGCGATCGAAGGCCCGAAGGCGCTTACCCGCGCCTTTCCGAAGTGGTTCATGCTCTACCCATTCGCGCACATCGGGCCGGTCAGGCGCGAGACAAGTAAGACTGGTGCGCGCGCTCTGGCCGCAATGAGCGCGTCGAGAGTCTGACCGGTCAGGATTCCGTACCGCACGCCGACCGGCGAGCCGTCTATATCCCTCTCGTGAAATCAACTCGCACCGAGAGGTCCATCATGTCTGCTCATCTTCTCATCCTCTATCCCGTCCCGAAGGACGTCAAAAAATTCGACCGCGCCTATCGCGAGGAGCACTTGCCTTACGCGGGCCCGAAGCTCGTCGGCGCCACCGGCGTGACCACCAAGCGCGTCGTCGGTCCCGCATTTGCACCCCCGCCTTATCACCTGATGTCCGACGTCACCTTCCCGTCGCTGGATGCGCTCAAGACCTGCGCGACCTCCGAAGGCGGCAAGCAAGCTCTGGCGCATGCCGCATCGATCAGCTCGGGCGGCGCGCCGATGGTCATCGCCCTCGCGGACGAAGCCTAGAACTGCGCGCTGTTCGTGAATGACGGGTGGCCAGGTCGCCACCCGTTGGCGACGACGCCTATTCAGCAAAGGACAACGATCGTGAAGCTCTACACCTTTCCTCCCTCCCCCAATGCCCGCAAGGTCGCCGCTGTCGTCGCGCATCTGCAGCTGACGGACATCGAGCATGCCTTGATCAGGCTGCAGAACGGCGAGCATCGCCAGCCGGATTACTTAGCCATCAACCCGATGGGCAAGGTGCCGGCCTTGCGCGACGGCGACCTTTTGCTGTGGGAGTCGAATGCGATCTGCCAATACCTGGCCGATCGCGCCGGCGACGCATCGTTTTTCCCGGCGGATCCCAAGAGCCGCGCCAACATCGGACGTTGGCTGTTCTGGGAAGCAGGAACCTGGTCGCCGGTGATCGACGTCTTCACGCACGAGAACGTGCGCAAGCCCATGCTGGGTATTGGCACGCCCGATCCGGCCCAGCTTGCCGATGCCGAGGAACGCTTCCGGCCCCTGGGCAAACTGTTGAACGATCAACTGGCCGGACGCGACTTCCTGCTGGGCGACCGTGTGACTCTGGCCGATTTCGTTGTCGGCGGCGCGGCCACTTACGTCGACCGTGGCCGCATTCCGATCAGCGATTACCCCAACGTCCAAGCGTGGTGGGACCGGTTGAACGCAATGAAGGCCTGGAGCGGCACGATGCCCGGGCCGGAACTGCCGTGATCCGGAGCCATCGATGAAACAGGTGCTGGAGCAAGTGCGCGTTCACGCCGTCCCGGCGTTCACCGACAACTACATCTGGATGTTGCATGACGGCCGCCACGCCGTCGTGGTCGATCCCGGCGACGCCGGACCGGTGGAAACAACTTTGGCCGAGATGGGATTGAGCCTGAGCGCGATCGTGCTCACTCATTTACACTACGACCACTGCTGGGGCGTGCCGGCATTGCGTGAGCACTGGCCGGTGCCGGTCTATGGGCCGGTCCTCAATGACTACGATCGCACGACGCATCCGCCGTTTCCGAAACCCGGCACCGTTCCGCTGGATTGTGTGACGCATCCGGTCGTCGACGGTGACCGCGTGATGCTCGATGCTCTGCGCACGGAGCTGACGGTGATCGCGGTACCCGGCCACACGCGCGGCCATCTCGCATTTTGGGACCGGGGACGCGAGCGGGTCTTTACCGGCGACTCATTGTTCTCCGGTGGCTGCGGCCTCGTCTTCGATTCCATGTCGGACATGGCGCAATCACTGGCCAGACTGGCCGGGCTGCCGGAGCAAACAAAAGTCTATAGCGGCCATGAATACACACTGGCGAATTTGCGCTTTGCCGTGGCTGTCGATCCGAACAACGCGGCACTGCAGGCCCGCTACAAGGCCGAGCAAGCCAAGCGCGAGCGCGGCCTGCCGACAGTGCCCTCCACCATCGCGCTGGAAAAGGCCACGAATCCCTTCTTGCGGCTGCTCGAGCCCGCCATCGTGAAGGCGATCCACGCTCACACCGGCGTTGCGGTCAGCACCGCGAGCGCAAGCTTCCAAGCCCTGCGCAACTGGAAGAATGCCTTTTAGAGGAACGGACGATGGATCACGCGGAGCACAAGACCGGTTTCGGCCCATGGCTGCGCCGCGCCTGGAACGCGCTGATGTGTGCCTTTGAAGGGATGGACCGAAGCCCCCTGGAGGAGGTTGTCGACCGGCTCGAGCGGCTTGAACGCGATTGCCGCGCGCCGGTGGTGTCGAGACGATTGCAAGAGCGAAGAAAGAATGGCTAGCGGCGCCTGAGGCAAGCTGCCGCCTTGCAAAAAACCCGCAAAGGGTCACAATTTCGAGCACAACCCGTTGGATCCCGGATTCGGCGGATTAGTCCTCCGCCGATCTTTGAGTGAACTTGCAGCGGTACTGGAGGGCGACATGGCGACATTTACACGATCGCAGAGTCTGTTGGTTTCCGCGGGCGCAGGCGCGCTTACCGGCGCGGCATTGCTGACGGTGTTGGGCGCAAACGTTTTTGCGATCGCGGATGCCGACGCAACCGCCATGGATCTGTCGCCGTCGGATTTTCCAATCTGTCACACGCCGGCCGCAACGGGTCTGCCGAACATGATGCTTCGCCTGGCGCAGACCGAGGTGCCACGCGCGGAGATGAGCGCGGCTAAATCGGCGCCGGCATTCGCCGACACCGAAGCGCCGCTGTGGGCCGGTCTGGGCAGCGTCTCTTACAAGATCACGACCGCGAATGAGCGCGCGCAGGCTTACTTCGATCAGGGCCTGCGTCTCTCCTACGCCTTCAATCACGGCGAGGCGCAGCGTGCTTTCCGCATGGCGCAGAAGCTCGATCCCGACTGCGCGATGTGTTTCTGGGGCGAGGCGCTTGTGCTCGGTCCCAACATCAATCTTCCGATGCAGGAAGATGCGATGGCGCCGGCCTACGCCGCCGCGCAGAAAGCGAAGGCGCTTGCCGGCACGTCTAGCCCACGCGAGCAGGCGCTGATCGATGCCATCATCGCGCGCTACGGCAGCGATCCGAAAGCCGCGCGCCCGCCGTTCGACAAAGCCTACGCTGCCGCAATGGCGAAGGTCGCGGCGCAATTCCCTGCCGACGATGAAATCGCCACGCTCTATGCCGAGGCGACCATGGACCTCAGCCCGTGGGATTACTGGAAGCCGGGCGGACGTGAACCGAACCCGCAGAGTGTGGCGATTGTGCCGACGCTGGAACGTGTGCTGGCGCGCAACCCAAATCATCCGGGTGCCATTCACCTTTACATCCATGCCGTCGAGGCGTCCGACCGGCCCAAACGTGCCGAGCCTTTTGCCGACCGGCTGCGCAACGCGATCCCTGGCGCCGGCCATCTGGTGCACATGCCGAGTCACATCTACTACCGGGTCGGGCGCTATCTCGACGCGCTGAAGGACAACAAGACCGCGGTCGAGGTCGACGAAAAATACCTGGCCGACACCAACGCGCCGATGGGCGTGTACCGGCTCGGCTACTATCCACACAACGTGCACTTCGTGATGGCATCGGCGCAGTTAGCCGGCGACGGCCCGACCGTCATCGCGGCGGCGGAGAAGTTGAGCAAGCTCATTCCCGACGAAGCCGCGCGCGGCATTGCGATGGTGCAGCCGGTCAAGGCGGCGCCCTATTTCGCGCACGCGCAGTTCAGCACGCCGGAGACGATCCTCGCGCTGCCCGATCCCGGCGATGCAATCCCCTATGTCACGGCGATGTGGCTCTATGCGCGCGGCGTGGCGCACGTAGCGCGAGGGGACTACGCCAGCGCGACCGCGTCGGCAGCCCTTATCGAAACGCTCGAGCGAACGTCAGATTTCACGTTGCTGAAGGAATCGCACGTCCCAGTGCAGGAGGTGATGCGCATCGCCCGCACGCTGATCATGGCACGCGTCGCACAGGCGAAAGGAGACACCCGGACCGCCATTGTGCGGTTCGAGCGCGCCGCCGCCCTGCAGGATGCGCTGCCCTACACCGAGCCGCCTTATTGGTATTACCCGATCCGGCAATCGCTCGCCGCCGCGCTGCTCCAGGCCGGCCGCTACGCCGACGCGGAGAAACAGTTTCAACGCGCGCTCGCCCGGGCGCCGGCGAACGGCTGGTCATATTACGGACTGGCGCAACTGCATAAGGCACGCGGCAACGCTGCCGCCGCACAGAAGGCCGAAGCTGCCCTTGCCAAAACGTGGATCGGCGACCGCAAATTGCTGCAGATTTCCAACCTTTGAAACTTGCGAACGTAAGGTCAGCCAGTGACGCGCAGCGTAGCTCACTGGAGCTTGATATCGGCCGCCTTGATCACGTTGCCCCAGCGGCCGACCTCTTCGTGCATGTATTTGGCTGTCTTCTCGACCGAGCCGCCGAAGACTTCAGCAGATAATTTCTTCAAGTGGTCGCGCATGTCCGGCTGACGCAGCGCCTCGTTCACATCGGCATTGATCTTGGCGACGATGTCCTTCGGCGTATTGGGCGGCGCCACGATCGCGTACCAGGCGACCGCTTCGAAGCCCGGCAAAAGCTCCGCAATCGCCGGCACATTGGGCAAGGCCGGGAGGCGTTTAGCCGATGCAACGGCAAGAAGTTTGAGCTTGCCGGCCTCGACCAGCGGCAGCGACACGCCGAGATTATCGAACATCAGATCGACATCGCCGGCGAGCAGGCCCTGCAGTGCCGGCGCCGACCCGCGATAGGGCACGTTGGTGAGCTTCACCTTGGCCATCAATGAAAAAAGTTCGGACGTGAGATGCGACGTCGTGCCATTCCCTTGCGTGGCGGATGTCACCTTCCCGGGATTTTTCTGCAGATAGTCGATCAGTTCCTTGAGGCTCGACGCCGTGATCTTTTCCGGATTGACAAGAAGCGCGTTCGGCACCTGCGCCATCACGATGACCGGCTCGAACTTGGCCGGATCGAAGCCGAGCTTCGGATAAAGATTCTGGTTGATCACGAGCGGTGGCGGCGGTGCCGATAGCAATGTGTAGCCGTCGGGATCCGACCGGTAGACCGCCTCGGCACCGATATTGCCGGCAGCGCCGGCTCGGTTTTCGATGACCACCGGCTGGCCCCATTTGCGCGACAGCCAATCTGCCACAAGTCTTGGTACGGCGTCGGCCGTTCCTCCGGCGGGAAACGGAACGATGATTTTGACGGGTCGGTCGGGATAGTTCTGAGCCTTTGCCGGAATCCCAAAGCCGCTCAATGCGGCAAGCGAGGCAAAGCCGAGTACGAATGGTGAGACAAAACTGCGCCGGCGCGCGTCGCGCATGTGACGTCCTCCCCAAGACCGTCGCGGTTTGGCCCGCGTATTCGTCATCGGAACAGTGCAACAGCATGGCCGGGGATACAACACCCTGCGCCCTCCCAACCTGCCATTTTGATTTTTACAGAACGGAGAGTAGCTTCGGCGCCCTATGGCAAATGCGCGACTGAACGTTGTGATTGTCGGCGGCGGCATTGGCGGATTGTTCGCCGCGAACGCGCTCATCGCACAAGACCTGAGGGTATCGGTTTATGAGCAGGCCCCGTCGCTCGGCGAAGTGGGAGCAGGCGTATTCATCACGCCGAACAGCGTGCGCCAATTGCAACGGGTGGGCTTGGGACCCCTGATCGAGAAATGGGGCGCGCGGGTCGGACCCGGCTCTCATTACTTTCGCCATGACGGAACCCCGATCGCGCCGGTGCAGGTGACAGACTCCGCCGGGTGGAACGCCACGTTCGGAATGCATCGCGCCGATCTTGTCGAATTGCTTGCAAGTACATTGGGTGCCGAGGTGGTGCATACCGGCCACCGTTGCACCGGCTTCGCACAGGACGATACCGGTGCCCGCGTTTCGTTCGCCAATGGAGCAGTCGCCGAAGGCGACATCGTCGTCGGATGCGACGGTATTCATTCGGAGCTGCGGCCTTTCGTGTTCCCGCCCTCACGCCCGGTGTTCTCGGGCTCCGTCGCCTATCGGGGGACAGTGCCGCACGAGCGCGTGCCGCAATGGCCCAACAATGTGTGGTTGATGTGGCTCGGCAAGGGAAAACACTTCCTGACATTTCCCCTGCGCGCCGGCACGCTCATCAACTATGTCGGCTTCGTTCCGGCAGACGAAGAGATGAAGGAATCATGGTCGGCGCCCGGCGATCCCGACGTGCTGCGGCGTGAGTTCGCGGGCTGGGACCCGCGCATCGAGAATCTGCTCGCGCAGGTGCAAATGACGTTCCGCTGGGCGCTATATGATCGCGAGCCATTGCCGAGCTGGACCAAGGGACGACTGACTCTTCTCGGCGATGCCGCACACCCGATGCTTCCGCACCTCGGCCAGGGCGCCAACCAGTCGATCGAGGACGGCATGGCGCTGGCGACCATCCTTGCACGCTCCAGCCCGAAGAGCGCGCCGGCCGCGCTCCTGGCCTACGAACGGCTTCGCCGCGAGCGCGTCGCACAGGTCCAACGTGGCGCGCGCGAAAACGGGTTGCGCTACGACTCGGCCTATTCCGACCTGGGTATTCGCGACGCCGAGCTCGCCGCGCACGCGGCCTTCCGGCGGAAGCTTTACGATCACGACGTCGTTCCCGACGCGCAGGTAGCGGCTATGGCTCTGGCGTGATGAAAAACAAAAGCTCCGGGATTGGCCGGAGCTTTCGTTTTTCGCTGAGCAGCCCTTGCACGATCGAATTACGAGCGACCTGGCCAAATGGGCCCAGGTGATCGAGAGCGCCGGAATTCCGAAGCGGTGATCATGCCACCCGGCTCTGTTTCGTTCCATTTCCATTCGAATTTTTTGTCGATTCAAAAACTCGCTGCCGCCGGAACAGCGGTCGGGCCTCTGAATTGTCCATGTGACGGTCATCGGCGACTGCTCATATCGAGGACATTAGCGTGCCAACCAGCCTGCCACCGAATCATGAACCCGAAAGTCGCAATCTCCATGGCTTAGGAGCCGATGCCTGGGCCGGGGTCATTGTCATCCTCGGCATGTTCGTCGTTGGCGTGATCTACTGGTCAGGACACACGAATGACGCCCACGCCACTACCGCACCGGCATCGCAAACCACGGCCTCAAGCACAGCCTCGCATAAAACGAGCGTCCGCTGAGCTAAAAGCGCCTCGAGTGGGACCCCTTGTATCCTGCATTCGCGCAAACGACGGCAGCCGATCAGGTGTTCCTGACGGACTTCCATTGTGTCAGCCGCTTCGCGATGAGCGCCGCGCGTTTTTGATCGTCGCGATCGTCCAGAATGCGGATGTCGTCCGGATCGGCGCGCCAATAGACACCGGCGGTCCGCGCGTTCAGATTCGGATCGGCGTCGGCGCGGGTCGTGAAGTACCCCGATGCGCGGTCGGTCGATTCCAGCTTGATCTCACCTGTTCCGTACAGCTGCGGCGCATTCGGATCGAGCGGCCGCTCACCCTTCCAGTAGTAGAAGATTCCTGAATCTCCTTCCCTCTCCTTCACTGCCTCGCTCCAGTATCGTGCCGACAGGCTTCCATCCTCCCGCCATGAACGCCCGATCAGTTCAAGCACGCCGTTGCGAGCGCGCGAAATCTTCAGGAGGCTCAGGGCCGAAGGTTCCTTTGCGGTGCGCTCTGTCAGGGAGAACTGCCACCATGAGCCCTCGACGCGGGCGATGCGACCCTCGCTCTCGATGGCTGTCCGGATTTTCTGGTTGATGAGCTTCAACTCGGACGGCGGCAGCGCTGCGTCGTAGCGCACGCAGGTGAGGCCGAGCAGATCGCTCGGAAGCTTCGCTCCGTGTGCGTGGAGAATAAAGGTCCGGCGCATTCCCAGGGTGCCGCCGAAAAGACCGGCTTCGAATACCACGTTATCCCGCGGAGACGCCTCTCCGGCTTGAGATGAAGCCGGCGCGCTGCTCCTCGTCCAGTCGTCTTGCGCAAAGATAAATGCCGCGAAATCAACTTCCCGGGTGAGCTCAAGGAGCCGTTCCAGCGCCGATGTCCCCGGCATGAAGGATGTCGTCCAGGGCTCTACATGCGCGATATCGCCGAGACCGCGTGTCAGTGCCTGGAGCAACTTCTCCTGTTGCGCTGACGAGCCCAGAAAGATTCGCGGCTTGTCCATCGGTCCCTCCAGACCGCCATTATCCCAGACATTCAACGCTCATTGAAATGGCCGCGAGAGCAGCGGACGCGAGCAAGCCGGGAGGAAACGCATTCTCCTCCCGACTCTCTGTGACCGCTACGCTGCGGTCCTGGCCGCAACCCCGGAACGCAGGAAGGCGAGTATGTCGGCATTGATCGAGTCTGCGTGCGTGGTCGGCATGCCGTGCGGGAAGCCTTTGTAGGTCTTCAGCGTGCCGTTTTTCAGCAGCTTGGCCGACAATGGCGCGGAGTCCGCGTAAGGCACGATCTGATCGTCGTCACCGTGCAGCACCAGGACGGGCACCGTGATCTTCTTGAGGTCGTCGTTGAAGTCGGTCTCCGAGAAGGCCTTGATTCCGTCGTGGTGCGCCTTGGCGCTGCCCATCATGCCTTGCCGCCACCAGTTCTGGATGACGCCGGCGATCGGCTTCACGCCTGGCCGGTTGAAGCCATAGAAGGGGCCGCTCGCGAAATCGAAATAGAACTGCGCCCGGTTTTCGGCGAGCGATTTGCGCAGGCCGTCGAACACCTCCATCGGGAGGCCGCCCGGGTTGGCCGGCGTCTTCAGCATGATCGGTGGCACCGCGTTCATCAGGACCGCCTTCGCGACCCGGCTTTGGCCATGCCGTCCGAGATAGTGGGTGACCTCGCCCCCACCGGTGGAATGGCCGATGTGAATTGCATCCTTCAGGTCGAGATGCGCCGTCAGCGCCGCCAGGTCATCGGCATAGTGATCCATGTCGTGACCCTCGCTCACCTGCGAGGACCGGCCATGACCGCGCCGGTCATGCGCGATGACGCGATAGCCGTGCTTGACGAAAAACATCATCTGGGTGTCCCAGTCATCGGCTGACAACGGCCAGCCGTGGCTGAACACGATGGGCTGACCTTTGCCCCAGTCCTTGTAGAAGATGTCGACGCCATCTTTGGTCGTAATCGTACTCATGACGATACCTCCTGTGCAGGAAACTCGGCTTAGCGGTCTCTTGTGTGTCACTGATGATGGGCCGATACGCTCTTGACGTATTCGGACAGCAGAATACTCGGTGCCGGCCCGCTGACGTCGCCAAGACTGAGGATGCCGACCATCCTCTTGTTCTTGTTGATCACCGGCAGCCGGCGGACTTTCAATTCCTCCATGTGCCGCACCGCCTTGGCGAGGTCATCGTCATCGCTGCAGCAATGGATGCCCGGCGTCATCACATCGCGTGCTGTCGCCCGGCCGGGATCAAAGCCGTCCTCGGCCAGCCCTTTGCATACGATGTCGCGGTCGGTCACCATCCCGATGAGCTGATCGTTCTCTCCGATTGGAATGGCGCCGACATCATGCTCGCGCATCAATTTCGCGAGCTCGATAACAGGTGCGTCGGGACCAACCCATTCAACACCCTTGTGCATCGCCTCTTTGACTTTCATGGCAGACCTCCGTCGCTGGAAGATGCTACCCCCCGTTGGCTGAGGAATTCTGCCGACAACCAGCGTCAAGAACGATTGGACTGAGGTCCAATCGCTTGAATCGCGGCGATGTGTTCCAACCAATGGCAACCCCAAGAGACGGTTGGATGAATCAGCCTGCACGATCGGTGGTAAGTCGCTGCCTGTCACCTGCGCGTCACAAAACACAAGCAACGGTGCCTTCGGCCTCGTAAGACGTTCACCGAGTTGCTGGTTTCCGGCGGTCTCGATCGCGCGAATTGAATGCAAACAGCCACGCTTTGCACGAAGGAGATGATGATGTCGTCACGAGCCAGTTATCAAAAAGCCGCTCCCGATGTCTTTCAGGGGATGCTCGCGCTGACGGCCGTGGTTCAAAAGTCGGGCCTGGCTCTAGGGCTCATTGACCTCGTCAACCAGCGTGTGTCGCAGATCAACGGGTGCGCCTACTGTCTCGACATGCATTCCAAGGATTTGCGCGCGCGGGGCGAAACGGAGCAACGTATTTATATGCTCTCGGCCTGGCGCGAGGTCCCGGATTTGTATAACGCGCGCGAGCGCGCGGCACTTGCCTGGGCGGAAGCGGTCACCCGCCTGACCGACCAGAACGTGTCCGACGAGGTGTACGACCAGGCGCGGAAAGAATTCAGCGACAAGGAGCTCGCGCAGCTGACGCTCGGCATCGTTGCCATCAACGGGTGGAACCGGCTCAACATCGCGTTCCGCACGCCCGCGGGCAACTACAAGTCCGCGATCAAGCAGACCGCGGCCTAGGGGTCATACAAGCTGGGATGCTCGGCTCGTTTCCCCGGCTATGTGGTTCCCGCAAGCCAAGACGGCTCCACTACTCGCAATAGACGTTCTGCATACATCCAATTTCCATGGCTGTGTAAGTTCGCAGACCGGCTATATCGAGCTCTTTGCGCAGCTCGGCGATGTCAAGATGGTAATCTTTGAGAGCGTTTGAGAGGCAAGTGCGGACGAAATCCCGGCTCGAGGGCCACCTGATCTTCTTGCCCCTCGCCTCCGCCTTGCACCCGACGACCGCCTGTCTTACTGCAATCTTCTGAAGTTGGGCCGGCGAGAGTTTGACAGCCTTTGCGACGCAATTGCTGACGAATTTGCGGCTCGCGGGCCAACTGATATTCCTCTCCTTGGCCGCCGCCTTGCACACAGAGGTCGCCTGTTTCAAGGCAACCGCCTCGGCGCTGGAGGCCTTCGCGGCCTCAGCTGAAGTAGCCATGAGTGCGATGCCACCGGCAACCATCGTACCCATAATTCCGGCACATAAAGCCGTGGCGAAGCGATGCATGATTTTCCTCCCAATCACTATACACGTTCGTTTTGCGCGGCTTCTAGGTTATCGCTGAGGGTCGGACAATTGGACTTGGGTCCAACTCGATTTAGAGACTTGGCCTTAAATAAGTTCGGTGTTCGTACTTTTGCAAAGCAATAGACTTTCCGGGACGGTACGTCGCGTCCGCGACGTCGCTCAAGATTGACGATTGTCGAGCGAGGGAACGGGAGCAAGGGATGTCACGCGCAGAAAACAAAACGACCGATGTTTACAACCCGCACAATCCCTTTCTGCGATGGCTGGAGAAGCGGCTGCCGATTGGCCAGTTGTTTTATTCGGAGTTCGTCGTCTACCCGACACCACGGAACTTGAACTATTGGTGGGCGTTCGGCGCGATCCTCACATTCATGCTCGGGGCGCAGCTCGCCACCGGCATTGTCCTTGCGATGCACTACACGCCGCATGCCGATCTGGCATTCAGGTCTGTCGAGCAGATCATGCGGGACGTCGATTACGGCTGGCTTCTGCGCTACCTGCACTCGAACGGCGCATCGATGTTCTTCGTCGCCGTCTACGTCCATATGTTTCGCAGCCTGTACTACGGATCCTACAAGGAGCCTTATGAGCTGGTGTGGATCCTTGGCGTCATCGTCTATCTGCTGATGGTGGTGACAGGATTCCTGGGCTACGTGCTGGTCTGGGGCCAGATGAGCTTCTGGGCCGCGACGGTCATCACCAACCTCTTCTCGGCCATTCCGGTCGTGGGCGACTCCATCGTAAATTGGCTCTGGGGCGGTTACGCGGTCGGAAACCCGACGCTCAACCGATTCTACTCGCTGCACTATTTGCTGCCGTTCATGATCGTCGGCGTGGCGGTGGTGCACGTCTGGGCTTTGCATGTGTCGGGCCAGAACAATCCCGCCGGCATCCCATTGCGGATCGGCAGGGACACCGTGCCATTCACGCCCTACGCGACAATCAAGGACATCTTCGCCACCACGTGCTTCCTCGTCCTCTATGCGTGGTTTGTGTTCTACATTCCCAATTATCTCGGCCACGCTGACAACTACATCCCGGCCAATCCGGCGGTGACGCCAACACACATCGTGCCTGAATGGTATTACCTGCCGTTCTACGCGATCCTGCGGGCGATTCCGGACAAGCTGATGGGTGTGATGGCGCTGGCCGCCTCGATCCTGATCCTGGCATTCCTGCCGTGGCTCGACACGTCGAAGGTTCGCTCGGCGCGGTACCGGCCGTTGTTCAAACAGTTCTTCTGGCTCTTCGTGATCGTGTGCGTCGGGCTCGGCTGGCTCGGTTCCAAGCCGCCGGAGGGTATTTACGTCCTGCTCGCGCGCATCTTCACCGTCTACTATTTCGCGTTTTTCCTCGTCATTCTGCCGCTGCTCGGCATTTTCGAAAAAACTAGGCCAGTGCCGAAATCAATTTCGGAATCGGTGCTGAGCGCGAAGACGTGAGCGATTGCTTGTCCGCTTTGGATCATACGGTCGCGCCACGCCGCTTGGCCTTCGCAACCTTCACGTCACGCAAGGAACGCCAGATCTTTTCCGGCGTCACCGGCAAGCCGATGGCGGTCGTGGCGCCGGCGCGCGCGAGCGCGTCGTTGACCGCATTCAGCACAGCCGGGATGGATCCGGTGACGCCGCACTCACCCGTTCCCTTGACGCCGATCGGATTCTTGGTCGACGGCGTCGGGTGAAAATCGACACTGAGCGCCGGCAAATCGGCCGCGCGCAGCAGGCCGTAGTCCATCAGCGATCCCGTGATCAGCTGGCCGTCATCGTCATAGGCAATCCGTTCCAGCAGGACCTGCCCAATTCCCTGCGCGACCCCGCCATGGATCTGACCATGCACGATCAGCGGGTTGATGATCGTGCCGACGTCGTCGACGGCGCAGTAGGCAACGACGTCCACCTTTCCGGTCTCCGGATCGATCTCGACTTCGCACACGTGTGAGCCATTCGGATGGTGCAGACCCGGGGCGGTGAATTCTCCGGTCGAGTCGAGTGTCGCGGGAAGATCCGGTGGCAGATTGCGCAAGGATCGCACCCGCATGGCAAGGTCGAGCAGCCCGATCGAAATATCGGTGCCCCGCACGCAAAACGATCCGTCGCGGAATTCGAGATCGGCCTTGCTGACCTCGAGAACATGCGAGGCCAGCGCTCGCCCCTTCTCGATCACCGCGTCGCCGGCGATGGCGATCGCCGACCCCGCCATGATCATCGATCGCGAGCCGACGCTCGCGAGGCCTTTCGGCAGGTCGGAGCTGTCGTTTTCCTTGATGCGCACCTTGTCGAACGGAACGCCGAGGCGCTCCGCGGCAAGTTGCGCGAAGCTGGTCTCGTGCCCCTGGCCCGAGGATTGGGTCGCGGTGACCACGGTCACGGTCCCGTCCGCCTCGAAGCGGATGTCCGCGCCCTCAAACGGATAGGCGCCTACGCATTCGACAAAACACGATAGTCCGCGGCCCCTCACAAGGCCGTTTGCGGCCGACGCGCGCGCCCGGTCGTCGAATCCATCCCAGTCGGCAAGCGCCAGTGTCTTGTTCAGCAGGCCTTCGAAATCGCCGCTGTCGTAGGTCTGCGCGGACGCCGACGTGTAGGGGATCGATGCCGCCGGAATGAGATTTCGCCGGCGCAGGTCGACCGGATCGATGCCGAGCTCCCGCGCCGCCTGGTCGACCAGGCGCTCGGTGATATAGGACGCCTGCTCGCGTCCGGCGCCGCGATAGGGACCGATCGGCGCGGTGTTAGTCAGCACCAGCCTGATCTCCACGTCCAGCAGTGGAACGTCATACATCAACGGAAGCCCGTTGGTCGTGTTGCGGATGGAAATGTGCGCACCGTGGCACGAGCAATAGGCGCCGATGCCGTCGAGAAGCGTTGCCTTGATGGCGAGGAACTTGCCGCTTGCGTCAAGAGCGAGCGCGGCCTCGATGACCGCGTCGCGCGCATGATTGTCGGAGAGGAAATGCTCCGCGCGCGTTCCGGACCACTTCAC
Source organism: Pseudomonadota bacterium (assembly GCA_046734435.1). Classification (GTDB taxonomy): domain Bacteria; phylum Pseudomonadota; class Alphaproteobacteria; order Rhizobiales; family Xanthobacteraceae; genus Pseudolabrys. Next base: position 28,156 of record JBKPRE010000013.1, read on the forward strand.
CGGCCTTCCCAGCACCCTCGCCGCATGCAGCACGGCAATATCTTCCGGATAAGGCTGCTCCTTGCATCCAAAGGCGCCGCCGACATCGGAGGTGCGGATCCGCATCTTGTCCCGCGGCATGTTGAAGACGTGCTCGCAGAGGACGCGGTGGAAGAAGTGCGCCCCCTGGCTGGGGGCAATCAGCGTGAAGCTGGCGTCGTCGGGATTATAGGAACCGATGCAGCTGCGCGGCTCGATCGGATTGGCTATAACCCGGTTATTGACCAGCTTCACCTTTGTCACATGCGCGGCCTGGGTGAAGGCCTTCTCCACCGCGGCGCGGTCGCCGTACCGCCAGGTCGACGCCATGTTGTTCGGCGCGGCCGGCCACACCGCCGGGGCTCCATCCGCGACCGCACGTTCGACGTCCGTCACGGCCGGCAGCGGCTCGATCTCGACCCGGACTTTCTCGCAGGCGTCCATCGCCTGCGCGAGCGTTTCCGCGACCACCATCACGATCGGCTCGCCGACATGACGCACCTTGTCCTGGGCCAGCGCGGGACGCGGCGTTTCGACGGGCGCATCCATCGTGAACCCGCCGAGCGGCAGGTAGGGGATGTAGCCGACGCCTGCGGCGCGCAGGTCTTCGCCGGTCATCACGGCCAGCACGCCGGGTGCGTTACGCGCCGCGCCGGCATCGATGCCCCTGATCAACCCGTGTCCATGACTGGATCGAAGAAACGCCGCGCGGGCCTGGCCAGGCACATTGACGTCGTCGGCGAACGAGCCCCTTCCGGTGATCAGCCGCGCGTCTTCCCGGCGCCGCACCGGTTGGGAAATTCCGAATCTGTGTGTCATGGCGCCTGGATTGGACCTCAGTCCAAGATGACTTTGAAGAGTTGCAGGGTCAATCTTGCGGAGGACGGGCAAAATCGGAGACAGCCTATGTATAAGGGCATTTCCGCAGCTTGCCTTTTGAGCGCCCTCGCCGCCGGCGTCATCAGCACATTAGCGAGCCCTGTCACGGCCGAAAAGGCAACGGCCGTCACCATCTCGATCAACCGGGCCGCCAAAGCCGACCGGCAACCCATAGTGCCGCCAGTGGCTCAGCCCACCCGGCGTAATTCCATTTCGACCGGAAAGCCCGCTCCCGAACGCGCACTACGGGGATGTGAGCAGGCATTCAGCGCGCTCGCTGAACCGAAGCGGGCAAACATACTAAGATCCTGCACAACGTGAATTTCGCCTCCGTCGGGAAGGGCTATAAATGTCCGATAGCAGGAAACGTTGTGGTGTCCTCTTTGCGCTCGAAAGCGGACATGTACAGCGCCCTGGCTAATGTCTGCTTGCAGGCAGTCCCGTCCCTCATTCGATTATCTCGTCAGCGCGGGACAGTATTGACGACGGGAGTGAAACACCGAGCGCCTTGGCTGTTTTGAGATTAATCACTAGGTCGTACATGGTTGCGGCCTGTACCGGAAGGTCGGCCGGCTTCTCACCCTTGAGAATACGATCCACGTAGCCGGCCGCTTGCCGGTAAAAATTGATTGGGTCCGCACCATACGAAATTAAGCCACCGTCCGCGACGAAGAAGCGGAACGGGTAGATGGCCGGAATTCGATACTGCGCTGCCAGAGAGATGATCAGGTTGCGATTGTTAACGGTCAGTGGGGCTGCCGCGCAGATCAGACCACGGTTCGACCCGCGTGCAAATTCGGTGATTGTCCGCTCTATTTCTTTTGCGTCTCGTCCACCCAGCGGTGTCAACTCTACTCCAAACGATGGCGCCACAGACTGGATGGCAGCGAACTGGCCAACATTGGAAGTGACGGCTGGGTCTCGAATGACGCCGACACTCGTAACGCGTGGGGCGATTTCCTTGAGCAACTCCAGCCATTTCGTGCCGATGCCATATTCGAAATTTGGAAATCCGGTAATGTTGCCACCAGGCTTCGCCAGACTGGCAACAAAGCCAGCGGTGACTGGATCTGCCACCATGACAAATACGATCGGCACACTGCGGGTTGCCTCTTGCAACGCGGCCACCGACGGAGTGGCGGTGGCAAAGATGACGTCTGGCTGTAATTCCGCCAATTCCGTTGCGGCCTTTCGTAGATCGCCGGTAGTCCATCGATGTTCGATTTGTAAATTGCGACCTTCGCTCCAACCCAATTTTTGCAATTCTTGAACGAACGCAGCGATCCTCGCTTGCCCATTCGAATCGTCTTTGGAAAACGGCACGAGCACGCCAATTCGCCGTACTCGTTCAGCCTGCTGCGCACTGGCCCCACGCGACAGTAATGCCGCTCCCAACAGACCGATAAATTCCCGCCGCCTCATGCTCACCCCCAAGCCAGTTAAGGCACCGTAGCGGTTTGGGCGCAGTTCGTTAAGGGACATACGGATGTCCGCTTTGGGCCGTCAGCAGACATTTTGTGGTGCGGGAGTCATGGTCCCTAAGCTACGGTTGGAGCATATGGCAGAGATCAAGATCCTGAGCACGCACGCTGTCCAAGAGGTCCTCAGCGAGCTCGGCCCTCCGTTCGAACGCGTAAGCGGGGTCGGTCTCGCGATCGACTACGATCCGGCGAATGCGCTCCAGCGCAGAATCGAGGCAGGCACGCCGTTCGACGTAGCCATCGTCACGCGGACGGTAATCGATGGACTGGCCCTGACGGGCAAAGTCCGCGCCCAGACCTGCAAGGACATCTGCCGGTCCGGCCTTGGCGTCGCGGTGCGTCAGGGTGCAGCGGCACCGGACATCGCGACTGTCGATGCGTTCAGGCGCTCGCTCCTCGCGGCGCGTTCGGTGGTGCGCTCGAAGGAAGGGACGAGCGGTTTGTATTTCGAGACTCTGCTCGGCCGGCTCGGCATCGCTGACGCCATGCGCGGCAAGATCGTGCTCGGTCCGAGCGGGCGCATTGCCGAACTGGTCGCGCGCGGCGAAGCGGAGATGGCCGTGCAACAGATCCCCGAGTTGCTGCCGGTCAAAGGCGTTCACTATGTTGGCCCGCTGCCGGGGGAGCTGCAGCTCTGGACGGTGTTCGCTGCCGGCATCGGCAGCGCTGCCAACGATCCTGCTGCCGCTAAAACCTTTATCGAGGCACTTGTCACGCCGTCAGCCGTCGCCTTGTTCAGAGCCCAAGGACTTGAGCCGGTGCCCGGTTGAACGGATATGCTGGCGCGTGCTTTGGCGCGGGAGACCAATATGCAGCCGTTCGAAGGGATAAGGGTCATCGACGTGACTCACGTGCTGGCGGGGCCGTTCGCGACCTATCAACTCGCGTTGCTGGGCGCCGACGTGATCAAGGTCGAGCATCCGGACGATCCCGACCAGAGCCGGCTCTCCGGCACCGACAAGGAGCTCAACCGCCGCAACATGGGCACGGCATACCTCACGCAGGCTTCCAACAAACGCTCGATTGCGCTCGACCTCAAGCAAGCGAGCGACCGCGACATCCTGAAAAAACTGGTTCTGACGGCCGACGTGTTCGTGGAGAACTACCGGCCGGGCGCATTTGAAGCGCTGGGCCTCGGCTACGACGACCTGGCCGCAATCAATCCGCGCCTGATCTATGCGTCGTTCTCGGCTTTCGGCCAGCACGGGCCACGCCGCGTGCAAACGGCCTATGACCACGTGATACAGGCCACCTCCGGCATCATGGCGATGACCGGCACGCCCGAGGTCAACCCGGTCAAATTCGGTTCGCCCGCGGTCGACTACGCCACCGGCATGACCGGCGCCTTCGCACTGTCTGCCGCGCTGTTCCAGCGCGCGCGGACCGGCAAAGGCCAGCGCATCGACATGGCCATGCTCGACGTGGCGATGACTCTCATGAGCTCGCACCTGGCGGGCTATTTGCGCAACGGCGTCCATCCCAAACCGAGCGGCAACCGGAACCCGCACGCCACCAACAGCGCCTATCAGACCAAAGACGGGCTGGTGATGCTGGGCGCGAGCAACCTGAGGCAACAGCGCCGGTTATGGACGTTGCTTGAGCGCCCGGACATGATCAAGAAAACCAACGAAGAGCGGGACGCCGACCGGGCGCGCGAGGCCCAGGTCTTGAGCGAGCTCATGCTCATGCGCACGGCGGACGAATGGGAGACTTTCCTGCAGGCGCGCCACGTGCCGGCGGCGCGGGTACGGACCATGGCCGAAGCGGTGGCTGACCCTCACCTCGCGAGCCGGAGAATCATCCATCGCCACGTGGGCGGCAACGGCGTGGAAGGCGATTTCGGCGTGCCGCTCGCGGCCTTTACCTTTGCGCATGACGGCCCGCGCATCGACACGCCGCCGCCCGCGCTCGGCCAGCATAACGAGGCGATTTTCAGGGAGCTCGGCGTCAGCTAACGGACGTCACTTCGCCTGCGCGTTGGACTTCCTGACCAGAGCCGACCACTTGGTTTCCTCGCGGTCGATGTCGGCGGCATAGTCTTCCGGCGACGTTGGCAATGGCTCCGCACCTTCCGTTGCGATGTGACCGCGAACCTTTGGATCATCGAGGGCGGCGCGAAGCGCCGCGTTCAGCTTTTCGATAATCGGCCGCGGTGTGCCGGCTGGCGCCACGATGCCGTAATGCAGCACCGCCTCGAAGCCCGGCAGGCCCTGCTCGGCAACCGTCGGCAGATCGGGAAACGAGGCGGAACGTTTCAGGCCGGTGACGCCGAGCGCGCGCAACTTGCCCTCCTTCACCAGCCCGACGGCGGGTGGCAGCGAGGAGACATAAATCTGAACATGGCCGCCGAGCAGATCGGTCAAGGCGGGGCCGGAGCCTTTGTAGGGAATATGCGTGAGTGCGATGCCGGCCGTTTCCGCAAACAGCACGGTGCCGAGATGGATGCCGCTGCCGACACCCGCCGAGGCATAATTGAGCTTTCCCGGCTGCGCTTTGGCGAGCGCGATCAGCTCCTGCACATTGTGCGCAGGCACCGAGTGGTTCACCAGGACGATAAGCGGGCTGGTGGCGATCAGGCCGACCGGCGCGAAATCCTTGCGCGGATCGTAGCCGACATTTGGATAAAGCGTCGGGTCGATGGCGAGCGTGCCGGTGCCTCCGAGCCCGAGTGTGTAGCCATCGGGCGCGGCCTTGGCGACCTGGCGCGTGCCGACCGAGCCGCCGGCCCCGCCGCGGTTTTCAATCACCACGGGCTGGCCCAGCGACTTGCTCATTGGTTCGGCCACGGCGCGCGCGAGCACGTCGTTGCCGCCACCGGGCGCATAAGGAACGATCAGCGTAATGGGATGATCCGGATAACCTGCGAGCGAATTTTGCGCGTGCGCCGCAATTGGCGCCGTCGCCAAGGTGCCGGCAACCATGGCAGCGGCAAAAAGCAGGATGAACGCGCGCCGTTTCATTTGCCCCTGAGGATCAACCAAGGCATTGGCGTCGGTCAAACTAGCACAATGAAGTCCAATATTACCCCCGGATGCCGAAATTTACCGGCGTTTGATCGGCGGCGGCGGCAGCTCACCAAAAAGATTGCGGAATTCATGCTCGCCGATCAGGCGCGCTTTGGTGTAGGCCTCGGCGTGACTGACTTCTTTCCACGCGCCTTCGACAAACGACCAGGCGCGGGTTTCGCCGACGATTGTTGGCACGCCGGCATGGTCGCAAAAATAGGGTTTTTTCATTTTGGCGGGCGAAGGCTTGGCGAGGGCCCCAACGTCCGACATGACGGCGGAAAATTCGAGTTGGACCGAAGTCCACTATGCAAGACGATCATCCTGAAGCAGGGACGATTCGCGTCGTGGTAGCATCCAAGCCAACATGCTAACCAGGTGCGGGGGCTGCAGGTTTGACCGAACAGATCCACGCCTATGTTGACCAAATTGCCAAGGCCCTGGAGCTCGCGGGCGTCGCGATCATTGTCGGCGGCATTGTCTTTGCGACGTTTGTGTTTGTCCGTGACGGTGCCCGCGCCGGCGACTGGCAATCTGTTTATCCCAATTACCGTTCGAATATCGGACGCGGCATCCTGCTTGGGCTCGAACTGCTTGTGGGCGCCGACATTATCGCAACGATCACGGCCCCGCTCACCGTCACCAGCGTCGGACTGCTGGCCGGCATTGTGCTGATCCGGACCTTTCTCAGCTTTTCGCTGGAAACGGAGATCGAGGGTTGCTGGCCATGGCAGCGCGCCGCGAAAGACGTGGCGCGTGGCAAGCGTGATCGACGTTAGCGGCTGGCTTTCACGTCCGTGGTTAGGATGGCGCGTCAATGAGACTCCTGAAGCGCTTTCTGCAGCGTCTGGCCATCTTCGGGCTGGGCCTGTTCAGCGTCTGGTTCATTGTCTTTGTCGTCTTCGAGTTCGCCGATCGCTGGCTGCCGTGGTTTCTGGCTTTGGCCGCCACCTATGGAATCGCGGCCTACATTGTCCTTCCGCGTATCGTCCGGATGGGCCTGAAAATCCTCCAGCACAAACGCGTGCCGCGCTACACGATCACCGGCGATGGATTGCCCGGCGATCCCGTCAACCTCGCGCTGACCGGCACCCTTGCGCAACTTCGCGCGGCATTCGCGCGCGCCGGCTGGTCGGAGGCCGACCGCTTGGGGCTGCGAAGCTCGTGGCACATGGCGCGGGCATTCGTGCTCAACGCGCCCTATCCCACCGCCCCGTTCCAGCACGCTTTATCTTTTCGGCCGCGGTCAGGACATCGGCTTCCAGAAGGCGATCGACGACAGCCCGCGCAAGCGCCATCACGTCCGGTTTTGGGCTTTGGATCCGGCGCTGGTCGAGGCCACGTGGGGAACGGCCAGGTTCTGGCTCAACACCGACCGGCCGCCGCCCGATGCCCGCGTCTACTGGATCGGCGCTGCGACTAGGGACACCGGTTTCTCTCTGACCCAGCTCACGTTCCAGATCACGCACGCGACCGACGCGGATACCAATGCCGAGCGCGATTTTCTCATCGCCGAGCTGCGCAATAACCGGGTCATCGGGGACGTGAATGAAATTCAGGCAGGTCAGCACATCGAGCACGTCAATCACTACGTGACCGACGGCGAAATCGCCTTGGCGACTCTATAGACAGCTCCTCACGAAATGTTTGGGGATGCGCGCGCGTCGCGAGACCATCCTTGGAGGCAAGCGGACATGTCTGTTTGCCGTGCCTAGAATCTGATCTCCTCTTTTTGAAGCGAAATTCCGGTGAAGTGTTCGGCCTCGAGGGCAGCTCCCAGGGCATCGGACAGGTATGGCCCATAGAGGGCCAGGAACATATCGCTCCACGCGTGCTTGCCGCCGATCTGCGCTTTGCTGAAAACGAGCCTCGGCGCCGCGTTGACATCAAATCCGGGCGGTATTTCTTCCGGCCATCTTCTGACCAGGTCGCTCGCCGGTCTCCAAAGCCCGCGGAATAAGATCATCGTCGTGTGCGCGCGATTGACACTGTCCAGCCGGTTGCAGGCAATGAAGAAATAGCGTCTTGCGAGAACACCACCCTGCCTGTCGAGATAATCGACGGGCAGAAACTGGTGAACGCCAGGTTCGAATTGTTCGACGATCTCGCGAAATCGCGGAGCGACCACCAACAAGCCGCGCACCGTGTCGACGTCCGGCACGGCACCTTGTTCCCGCCACTCCACCTTGGTCGGAACATGGTCGGTCAGAATCGGCCGGCCTTGGTTGGCCGGATAGGTCGAAGCCCGGTTCGCGTCGAAACCTGCATCCGCAGTCTTGTCCGCGACCTCGATCTTGGACACATCGCCATCGAGCGTCTCTGTCCCGGCGTAGTGTCCCAGCGTCGGCTTCGATCCCAAGGAGTAGACCATCACGCAATCTCCCGCGCCTAGTGCGGCCTTGGCGTTGCCTCAACCTCACCAAGCATGATCGGCGTTTCCCGCTGGTAAAGGTCGGCGCGCAATGGATACAGCGCGGTTAACGATCTGTGGGAGCACAATGGTGGGAAAAACGATGTACATACAAACGAGCACATCGAGTCAATCACTACGTGACCGAATCTATAGGTCGGAACTTTGTTGGACTTCGGTCCAACTCGATACCCGCTTAGTGTCTTGTCAAGCTTGGATCAGTCATTGGAGGACCAATATGAAATGTAAGCGTTGGCGCGTTATTGCGACCTGTCGCGCTTGGCCTCCCGCAACTGGAAAATTGGCCGCAACCGCGCTAAATTCAGGGCGTGTCGCGCCTGTTGCAGTCCTGTCGCCGGGGTAACTGCAAGATCGCCAGGAGAAATTGACATGGCCACCATCGTACTCAACCGCCGCAACCTGCTCGCCGCTGGCGGCTCGATCCTCGCAACCGGGGTTTCCGGGCTCCTGTTGCCTGCGCGCGCACAAGGCCTCGCACCCACCGATTCGATGGCAGGCGGGGCGAACAACTATCGCAAGGGCGCGCCGATCGTGGAGCGGATCGGCAAGGGTGGCTTCTGGATGAGTGGCACCGTACGCCGCGCAGGCGACGGGGCTCCGCTTGCCGGGCAGCGCATCCAGATTTGGGCGCACACGACCGAAGGACGGGAGCACGAGCCGCAGAGTCACGGAGCCACGCTCACCGACAAGAACGGCTCGTTCCGTCTCGAGATGCCGCAGATCATTCCCATCTTCGGGCAGCCGCATGGTCACCTCGCCTATGACAGTGGCGAATTCAAAACCGTCTTTCTCCGCCCGGTGATGCGAAGCGCAAAAGACAAGAGCCTGGAGGCGCATTTCGTCCTTCAGCCCGCCTGATCGAGTTGGAAACAAAAGGATGAGATTGGCTAAGGCGACCCTGATCTGGGCCGCCCTTGCAGTTGCCATTTGCGTGCCGATCGCCGCTGCGGCGGCGAGCCCGCTGCTCGCATGGCGCGATCCGGTCTACATCCTGGCCGGATTCGCGGGGATGATCGCACTGGGTCTCACGCTCGTTCAGCCTTTGCTGATTGCCGGATACTTGCCGGGACTGTCGGCTTATCGTGGGCGGCGTGTCCATCACTGGACGGGAGGCGCACTGGTCGTTGCGGTGGTGCTCCACGTCGCGGGCCTTTGGATGACCAGTCCGCCGGACATGATCGACGCGCTTCTCTTCGCGTCGCCGACGCCGTTCTCGCCCTTCGGTGTGATTTCCATGTGGGCAATCTTCGCCGTGGCGCTCCTGGCCTTACTCCGCCGGCGATTGGGACTGCGAAGGTGGCGCATCGCGCACATGTCCCTCGCGGCGGTCATCGTCGCAGGGGGTGTCGTCCATGCGATGCTGGTCGAGGGGGCGATGGAGACGATCTCCAAGGCAGCCCTCTGCGCGCTGGCCTTTGCGGCGGCCACAAAAGTCATGGCTGACCTGGTGAGGAGAATGCGATCGACGTCGCGCGGAGAGAGCCCCGCGCGACAGTAAGCTCAGCCCTCGGCGCCCTAGGTCAGGAGGTTGGAATCACCACCTGCACTGCCACTGGCCCCAGCGGTCACGCCAGCAGTTGCGACCACTGCCCCAGGCACCCCAACCCGGACCCCAACCGGGACCCCAGCCGGGACCAGGACCCCAGCCGCCGCCGCGACAGCGCAGGCGTCCCCAGCGGTCACGCCAGCAGCGTCGCCCCCATTGCACGTCAGTCATATTGTTATCGATGTCGGCGGTGGCGGCCGCAGGAAGCGGGAGGATCGGTGCCGCTTGGGTCGTTCCGGAGCCACCCGCAAATACCAGACCCGCGATTCCGACCGCAAATAATATGCGTAACATTTGGTCCACCTGATTTTTCCATGGTTGATCTGCTCGTCATCGACACTCGAACGAGCGACCAATCAACTCAAGAACGGGCCCGGCTGTTCCATGAATGGGCGGAGCGGTGACGGCGTTTCAGTCCTGCTTGCGTGACATGTCTGCTGTTGGTTCTGAGCGGACATGCGTTGCTGTACCGCAACGGCACATGTCTGCTTTCGAGGGTAAAGCGCACATGTGCCGTCGGTCATCGTTAACGTTCTCGAAGGCAATTGCCGCGGGCCTAACGATGGCCCAGTCGAGCAAGGCGAGTTTCAGGTTCATACGCTCAATCCGCATCGGTAAAGCGGCCTGAAAAATATTGACAGATCAGCCCCTTAAAAAATTTTGCATTTCGAAAAACGCCCCCTCTTGAAAATTTTTCCGCCTTTCCCATCTCGCTCGCCGTCGGGCGCCGGAAACGGGCCCGATACTGACGGGCGCCGGCGGGTGTCCGGCGTCGCTTGTGACCATGTTGCTCAACGGAGGATGTGGCTATGAGGACACTGAATGTAGACCCCTTCTGGCGGACGACGATCGGCTTCGACCGCCTTTTCGACCTCATGGACGAGAGCTTGCGCTTCGAACCGGAGGATCATTATCCGCCCTGCAATATCCTGCGCACCGGCGAAAACACTTATCGCATCTCCCTTGCGGTTGCCGGCTTCAAACCCGAACAGATCAACGTGACCGTCGAGCAAAACACGCTGACGGTCTCGGGCTCGTCGGATGAGGGCAAACAGGATAAGGGAGAGTACCTGTATCGCGGCATCGCGGGCCGGTCGTTCGAGCGCCGGTTTAATCTCGCCGACTACGTGCTGGTAAAAAGCGCTTCCGTGAACGAGGGCTTGCTCCAGATTGAACTGGAGCGCGAGCTCCCGGAAGCGATGAAGCCTCGTCGCATCGAGATCCAGACCGGCAAGGCCGTTGGCAAAGGCGATAACGTCCGCACCATCGAGCATTCCAAAATCGCATAAAACGACTTCAAGCCATCAACGTCTTGAGGTGGTCCGCCCTGGACCACCTCCTGACGGCATGGAGGAGTGGCCATGAAGGAAATCAGAAAAAACAAACAGGATCTGTTTGATGTCGATGCTCTTCTGCATCCCGCGAGTGCGTTTGCGCATCCAATGGATGTCGTTCGCGACCCTGATCTTACCCTGAACGAGAAGCGGGCCATCCTGGCTTCGTGGGCGTCCGATGCCTGTGCAGTACAGGCGGCTCCAGCTTTGCGCGTGAATGCTTCCGGGAATGTCATTTGTTGGGACGACATCATGGATGCACTTCGCACTCTGGACGAAGACGGCGGTAAGCCGCTTCCCCATTACAAACGCGTGCTGGCGAAAAAGGACGCCGGCCTGCTCGGAATGCGGCGATTTCGTCGTCGCAGTCCGAACGACCGAGGTGCCCCTTTGAATTGAGAGCGAGGTAGAGATGAACAGACGCATAGCACTTGACGAGGCTTTGGCATTGGGCGGTTTCTTGATCAGCTGGCTCTTTGTTCTGGCGCTAGCTCTGTCGCCGCTCCGCTAGCACTTTGCCTGGCACGGAGACCTTTGTCGGCGTGCCAGGCTTGACAATTGTCGGACGCGAGCCATCAGAAATGTCGCAGTCAGAAACGTTCGATCCGGGACGCCTGCTGTTCGATCTGCCGACTTGTCCAGGATGTGGTGCAAACATGTGGCTCGTGCAGATCGAGCCTGACGCGCCCGGCCATGACAAGCGGAGTTTTGAATGTCCGCACTGCGGGTATGTACTCAACCAGACCGTGAAATATCGATAGGTTCTGGTCGCGAATAAAAATGTCCTCTTGCGGCCCGTAGCGGGGATGGGCTCTTGCAATGCATATGCCTTCTGACCCAAAGCTGACATTCCGCCGGCCGGACCAGCCGGAACAAATTACCGGCCCCCGGCGTTGCTCCGCGTCAAAAGACATAGTGCGGAGGGGTCGCTCATGTCACTTTTCCCAAGTGGCGAAAAGCCAGGTCGGCCGGGCGTGCCATGGCTTTGATATTGATCGTGGAGGACGATGATCAGGTCAGGGTGCTCGCGGAAGGGATACTGCAGGATGGCGGTCACACGACGCTTTCAGCCAGCACGGCCGACCAGGCATTGGCACTACTTGACGGTGATGATCGAATTGACCTGCTTTTCACTGATCTTGGTCTTCAGTCAGACATTCAAGCTGGACTGATGTTGGCGCAGGAAGCGAGCAAGCGAAAGACGGATTTGGCCGTCCTTTACACAACCGGACAGGGCCTCACTGATGGCATGCAGGCGATGTTTGTTGACGGTTACGAATTTTTGGCGAAGCCATATACTCCTGAACAACTCCTCACCTCGATAGAAAAACTTCTCCCGAAGGACTGAGGCGCGTCATGCCGAGAACGCAGACCCCCAGCCCTGTTTTGGTGTCTCAATCTGGTATGCTTTGGCAATAGCGTGGTGGAAGATCCATGCGTGTCGGTGCGTTTCGCGACGTCAATTTCCGAAAAGGCGTTCCAGCTGGCTCAGTCCAGGCGTATGCTCTCGCAATTTTTTTCGTGACGGTAGCGGCAGTTATACGTTGGGCAATTGGACTCCTGGTCGAGGACGTCGTTCCCTTCGCGACCTTTTTCCCGGCAGTTTTACTTGCAGCTCTGATTTGCGGTGTAGGGCCCGGAATATTTGTCGCGCTGGCCGGAGGCATTATTGGCTGGTGGGCATTTCTCGATCCACCCATGAACTGGTTCCGCTCATCGCTGGGAGATCAAATCAGTCTCATCGCTTATATCGTTACCAGCCTGATTATTGTGTGGGCCGGCGAGCATTATCGAAAGCTGACGAAACGCCTCGAGGACGAGGAGAAGTTTCGTGAATTGGCAGTTGCAGAGCTCGCACATCGGCTAAAAAACAAAGTTGCCACCATCCAGTCGATAGTCACTCTGCGACTTCGCGAAGATCCACAAACAAGAGATGAGATTCTGAAGTGTTTTGATTCTCTTAGGGCCACTGATGATCTGATTGTCGCCGCGCAAGGCAAGGGAGCTCGCATCGGCGACATCCTCTCAGCTGAACTTCGACCTTACAGCGGCGCGCGAACATTGATTGAAGGGCCCCAAATCTTACTGGCACCTAAGCTTGCACTGACGATGGCGCTGTTATTCCACGAACTCGCCACGAATGCGGCCAAGTACGGGACGTTATCGTCTTCCGAGGGCAAAATATCAGTGCGCTGGTCGCGCCCCGACGGGGAGCTAAAGCTGGAATGGCGCGAAAGCGAGGGACCGCATGTTGAAGCCCCGAAGCATCGCGGTTTCGGGACGCGGCTGTTCCTGCGGGCACTGGAGCAATTTGGTGGAAATGCGGAGGCGATTTTTGCAGCAACAGGGCTTGTTTGCAGGCTGAGCGTTCCGTTGCCCGAGGAAGCTCCGGCGAGTGTACCTTTTACTCCTAGCGGATCCTCGGTATTTGCAGCCGACTAATCGGCCCCCGTCCGCTTTTGGCGGTCAGCAACATTGGCCTCGTCGCCTTTGACCTCCGCATCAGTCTGTCCGGCTCACCGGCATAGCTGCGGTTGGTGCGCCGCCTTCTCAGCAGCGGACGATCTTGATCGTTTGATCTTTGCCGTCGGCGCCGGGCACCGTCACGCTCTGCGCAGGGCAGCCAAGCTCGTAGGGCACCGGCGGCGGAGGTGGTGGTTCAGGCGGACTGGCAAAAAGGCTGGGCGGGCACCGGTGTGCCCAATCCCCGGGAATATCAAGCGTGCACGTGTAGGATGGACCGCCCGTGATTATTTGCCTGACATCGACGTTCGGTTGACCGTTCGACGGCGCCGATGGCGACCAGTACCAGCCTCCGGGCGAAGAAAAAAAACCTCTTGCGTTTCGTCCATGGTGATGCGGCGCGACTGATGGACGGGCACCCGAATGCGCGGAAGCAGCGCCTCCACCCGAGGGTGCCGGTGGCGCTCCGAATGCCTGGCTTGCGGCAAGGGCGATCGTTACGCCGAGAGATGTCATGAACGCCATGGAGGCTTTGTTCATCATGGCACGCCCGCAAGTTCGAATGATACAGGCTGGCATCATAGGCCACACCGGTCACATCCGCCAAAGCGCAAAAAGGCTGTTAGTTAAGGCGTGAGGTTAATTCTCGGGGGCGTACGAACTATACGTCTTTCGCGCGCACCGATGCATGGTGAAAGATTGCCCTTTGCCGCTTCGTGATTGTTAAAATTACATACAAACGAGTACATCGCGCACGTCAATCACTACCGTCACCGACGGCGAAATCGCACTGGCGGATCTGAACGTAGCGAACGAAACGGTTCAGGCCGGGATCAAAACGCGCGTCTCGGAACCAACTTGATATGACCGCATGTCCACTTCTGACCCAAAGCGGACTTTAGTAACAGCGCTGCCAGCAAAACGCCTTGGTATACACGCAAGCGACTGCGGCCATGGATCAGCCACCCCGGTTGCGAGAATCAGCAGAAGCGCCTTCCACCTCCATATACGGTGGATTTCACCTCTGACGTTCTCTCTGCTCCGGCAGGGTAATCACGCGGGCAATTGGTCCCTGTCCAGAGAGCGGGAATATGTAACCAAGATACAGGACAGTCTGCTCCGCCTCAGACCACGCCCACAAGTCACCGGTGCGATTGTCAATAATGATAACTTTGTCCGGTGGAGTAACCGGAATTTCGCGGCGCGCCCTGTCGCGACCATATGCACCGTGCACCGCTCGGCCCCCATCCCGGCCAAATGCATCCTGCGCCGCTACAACGTGAGCATTCGCTTGAACATCTGGGACAGTGACTGTGTCGTATCGGATACCATGCGATTGCCCGGTCCCGAAGCGGCCCGATGACTGGGCAGATGCGGACGATATGGTTGCCACAAGTGTTGAGACCAAAACAAAGCGATGCATATAATTCATAACGACCCTCTCCCGTTTCACTGTTCTTTGTGTCCCCACGCTTGAACGCGGCACCCGAACTCAAGGCTATTCACGTTATCAGGCGCGGCAAATTCGGCTGTCCATTAACTTGAACAATCAAGCTTACTTTGAGCGATGCCCGGATGTACACAGCGTTGGCGGCGGACATCGAAGCATCGCCGCCACGCCTCAGCGCCAGCCGAGTGCCGGCGCGACGTGCTTCAAAATCGACTCGATGACGTGGGCGTTGTACTCGACGCCGAGCTGGTTCGGCACGGTCAGAAGCAGGGTATCCGCTTCCGCGATGGCCTCTCTCATATGTTGCTCGTTGCTCTGCTGGCGAAACTCGGCCGGTCGAAAGAAGCCGAAGCCGCCACGGCGCGGGTTTTGGAATTGCAGCCCGGCTTCCGTTACAGCTGGCAATTCTCAGGCGTGGATCGCGCGCCGGCGCTTGCCACTTCCTTAGGCGAGGCGCTGCGCGCCGCCGGTCTGCCGGAATAGCGCCGCAGTGTGTCGTGAATTGTCCGCGCCGGACAAGCTGGCACCGGCCGGGTTCCAAATCGCCTTTCGTCCCAGCTGATGCGCGATGTGATATAACGACGCGTGCGCGTGGCAGGCTATGGCCTCGCGTGGACTATCCTGCTTTATCTCGATTTTTCGGGTGCCGGACCGGTTAATGGAAGAGCAAAACGTTGAACGCCGGCTCGCGGCAATCGTGGCGACGGACGTCGTGGGCTACAGCCGCCTTATGGAGGTCGACGAGGCCGGGACCCTCGCGCGTCTGAAGACCATCCGCCTGGAGCTGATCGATCCGGCGATCGAAAAATGCAAGGGCCGCGTCTTCAAGACGATCGGCGACGGAATGCTGGTGGAATTCCAGAGCGTCACCGAAGCGGTCCGCTGCGCGGTGGAATTCCAGCAGAATATGGCCCGCCGCAACCGCGATCTGCCGGCATCGCGCAGCCTGCTCTACCGGATCGGCATCAATCTCGGCGACGTCATTGTCGAGGACGATGATATTTTCGGCGACGGCGTCAACGTGGCCGCGCGTTTTGAATCAATGGCCGACGCCGGCGGGATCTGCATATCGGCGGCGGTGCGCGACCAGGTCGGCGACAAGATCGAGGTCGGCTATGAGGATCTCGGCGAGCAGCAGCTCAAGAACATCAACCGGCCGATCCGCGTCTTCAAGGTTCTGTTGAACGGGCGGGCCACGGAAGCGGCCGGTCCCGACAGCACCGGCCAGTCGACGCCATTGGCGGGCCCCCGCAAGCCGTCGATCGCGGTGCTGCCCTTTGTCAACATGAGCGGTGACCCGGAACAGGAGTTTTTTGCCGACGGTCTGACCGAAGACATCATCACCGAGCTGTCCCGCTTCCGTGAGCTGCTGGTCATCTCGCGCAATGCCGTTTTCACCCACAAAGGCAAGGCCGTTAAGGCGCAGGCGGTGGCGCGTGAATTCGGCGTGGACTATGTCGTCGAAGGCAGCGTGCGCAAGGCCGGCGACCGTGTGCGGGTGACCATTCAGCTCATCGACGGCGAGACGGAAACGCATGTCTGGGCCGAGCGCTACGATCGCAAGCTGGAGGATATTTTCGAAATCCAGGACGAGGTGACGTCAGCCATTGCCGCGACCTTGTTCGGACGTGTTGAAGCCGCCCGGCACGACCGAGTCCAGCGCAAGCGCACCGGCAACATGGCCGCCTACGAATACGTCCTGACCGGCAAGGTTCTGCATCATCTGTCGAGTCGCGAAGCCAATGCCGACGCACTGCAGATGCTGAACCGCGCCATCGCGCTCGATCCGAATTATGCGCACGCGCATGCCTGGAAGGCCTGCGTGATTGGCCAAGCCTGGGTGTACGGCTGGGTGGAAGACAGCGACGCGGCCCTTCGGCAGATCGCCGATGCGGTGCAGACGGCGCTGTCGCTCGATGACAACGATGCCGACGTGCACCGGATCCTGACCGCGCTCAAGCTGACATTCCATGAGTATGACAAGGCGGTTTATCATCAGGAACGCGCGCTCAGCCTGAACCCGAACAGCGATCTCATCGTCGTCCAGCAGGGTGAGCTGCTGACCTGGCTGGGGCGCCCGGCGGAAGGCATCGAGTGGATTCAACGCGCCATGCGGTTGAACCCGTATCATCCGCAGCGTTTCTGGAGTCATCTCGGCCGCGCCCAATACACCGCGCGGCTTTACGCCGACGCGATCCAGTCGTTCAGCAAGCTGACGACACCGGATCACACCCATCACGCTTTTTTGGCCGCATCGTCCGCGCAACTCGGAAACAGCACCGCGGCCCGCGCCCATGCTCAGGAAGTGTTGCAGCGGCAGCCGGCGTTCACGGCCGAGGGCTTTCTCGGCACCCTGCACTATCAGCAGCGCTCGGACAGGGAGCACCTGCGCGACGGGCTCGTGAAGGCAGGGCTGCCGAACTGAGGCTGACGAGACCCCTCACCGCCAGCCGAGCGCCGGCGCGACGTGCTTCAGAATCGCCTCGATGACGTGAGCGTTGTAGTCGACGCCGAGCTGGTTCGGCACGGTCAGTAGCAGGGTATCGGCTTCCGCGATGGCCTCGTCGCCCTTGAGCTCCGCGATCAGTTTGTCCGGCTCGTCGGCATAGCTGCGGCCGAAAATGGCGCGCTCGGTTGCGCTCAGCATGCCGATCTGGTCGCCCTCCTTGCCGCCGCGCCCGAAATACATGCGGTCGCGGTCGTCAGTCAGCGCGAAGATGCTGCGCGACACCGACACGCGCGGCGTGCGCGTGTGCCCCGCCTCCTTCCACGCGTCGCGATAAAGCCGGATCTGCTCGGCCTGCTGCACGTGGAACGGCTTGCCGCTCTCGTCGATCTTGAGCGTCGAGCTCTGCAGGTGCATGCCGAGCTTGGCCGCCCATTGCGCCGTCGCATTGGTGCCGGCGCCCCACCAGATGCGCTCGCGCAGGCCCTCGGAATGAGGCTCGAGGCGCAGCAGGCCGGCCGGGTTCGGAAACATCGGCCGCGGATTGGGCTTGGCGAAGCCTTCGCCGCGCAGCACCTCCAGGAAAACTTCCGTGTGGCGCCGCGCCATGTCGGCGTCTGTCATGCCCTCCGGTGGCACATAGCCAAAGTAGCGGAAGCCGTCGATCACCTGCTCGGGCGAGCCGCGGCTGATGCCGAGCTGCAGGCGGCCGCCGGCGATGAGGTCGGCGGCGCCGGCATCCTCCGCCATGTACATCGGGTTTTCGTAGCGCATGTCGATGACGGCGGTGCCGATCTCGATGCGCTTCGTTTTGGCGCCGCAGGCCGCGAGCAGCGGGAACGGCGAGCCAAGCTGGCGGGCGAAATGATGCACGCGGAAAAAGGCGCCGTCGGCGCCGAGCTCCTCGGCCGCCACCGCGAGCTCGATCGATTGCAGCAGCGCATCCGACGCTGTTTGCGTCTGCGACTGCGGCGACGGGGTCCAATGGCCGAAGGAGAGAAAGCCGATGTGTTTCACGGGAGTGTGGGCGCGCCAGATCCGGTGTGAGGTTCGCTTTGATGTGGGATTGTAGAGGAGTTGGCCGGGGGCGTAACCCGCCTTTGTCATTCCGGGGCGCGCTGAAAGCGCGAACCCGGAATCCAGAAAAGGGCTCGGTGCTTGCCTGCGGCCGTCCCGGAATGACAAGCCGCCCAATCGCACAACCACGCGCGACGACCTGCGCCAATTCAAGTTTCCGGATGCAAACAGGCGGGCTCCAGACCATGGAGCCCGCCCATGAGATACTTCTGCAGCAGGTGACAATCAGGTCGCGTTCAGCGCCGACAGCTGCTCGGTATCGTAACGGGCTCGCAACACCCCAATGGCATCGGCATCAGGCTTCTTGCCGCTCGCCACCAGCTTCACCAGCTCCTCGAAGTAATGTTCGTGGCCGGGCGGCGATACGGTCATGATCATCCGCGCCGGCTTTTCGCTGGCATTGCCGATGTTGTGCGGCACCCCCGGCGGAATGAAGACATATGTTCCAGGCTTGGCGTGAACCGTTTGGTCGCCAATCTGCCACCGGCACTCGCCTTCCAGCACGTAAAAAGTTTCCTCCTGCGTGCGGTGAACATGCAGCCCGGTTGAGAACCCTGCCGGCAGGGTCCAGTCGAACATCGTCGTGTGCTTTGTGTCCTGCCCGGTCACCAGGAAGACCAAAGGCTTCCCGGCCAGGGACACCTGTTTGCCTTCACCCGGCATGCGAATGACTGCCTTTGCATTCATGTTACCCTCCATGGTCTGGCGCTTGGTGCGCAGCGATGGAACATGCCGATGAAAGGGCCGCAGGTCGTGAATCCGGGCCGAAATTGCTCTAAAATTTTTCCGAAACCGCAGCCCACCGATGACCCGCAATGATCATCGAATTTGGTCCGTTCCGGCTCGACTCAGTCGCCGAAATTTTGTTCCGCGGCACGGAGCCGATCATGCTGGGCCAGCGCGCGGTCGCGCTGCTTCGGCTGCTGCTGGAGCAGGCGGGCGCACCGGTCTCCAAGCAATCGCTGATCGATGCCGCCTGGCCCAATCTTGCCGTCGAGGAAAGCAACCTCACGGTGCAGATTGCGGCACTCCGCCGGGTCTTCGAGGACGTCCCCGGAGGCGCGCAATGGATCGAGACTCTGCCGCGCCGCGGCTACCGTTACGTGGGTCCGGATGTCGTGACCCGTGACCGGTCCGAGGCGGCAAGCGCGCAACGTCCGGCGCTTGCATTGCCGGACAAGCCGTCGGTCGCCGTCCTTCCATTTTCAAATCTGAATGGCGACCCCGAGCAGGAGTATTTCGCCGACGGCATGGTCGAAGACATCATCGCCGGATTGTCGCGCATCAAGTGGCTGTTCGTGGTCGCGCG
This sequence comes from Pseudomonadota bacterium, assembly GCA_046734435.1. Classification (GTDB taxonomy): domain Bacteria; phylum Pseudomonadota; class Alphaproteobacteria; order Rhizobiales; family Xanthobacteraceae; genus Pseudolabrys. The sequence goes on from JBKPRE010000013.1 coordinate 47,595, forward strand.
CAGCTCGAGCTTCACCTACAAAGGCATGGCCGTCGACATGAAACGCGTGGGGCGCGAGCTCGGCGTGCGCTATTTGCTGCAGGGAAGCCTGCGCAAAGACGGCAATCGCGTGCGCGTCTCCGCGCAGATGGTCGAGGCGGAAACCGGCGGCCACTTGTGGAGCGAGCGCTTCGATCGTGCGCTCGACGATATTTTCGAGCTGCAGGACGAAATCGCGCTGAACGTGGTCGGCGCCATCGAGCCCAGCCTGCGGCGCGCCGAGGTGGAACGCGTCAAGCGCAAGCGGCCGGACAGCCTCGACGCATATGATCTCGTGTTGCAGTCGCAGGCCGATGTCTATTCCGGGATGCCGGCGCGGGTGACGAAAGCGCTCGTCCTGCTCGAGCGCGCGCTCGTGCTCGATCCGGCCTATGCGCTGGCGCATGCCTTTGCGGCCATGTGCCATCATTGCCTGTTTCTGCGCGCCGGACTGCGTGAAGAGAGCCGCGCGGCCTCGATCCGCCATGCCGAGGCTGCCATTTTGCACGGCCAGGACGACGCGCTCGCTCTGACTTTCGCGGGCTTCTCCATCGGCATGGATGGGCACGACCACGACGCCGGCTTTGCGGCGCTCGAGGCGGCGCTCGCGTTCAGTCCTTCATCGGCCATCACTTACAACGTCGGCGGCGTGATGTTCGGCTGGGCCGGCGAAGCCGAGCGGGCGATCGAATGGGGCACGCGTGCGATGCGGCTGAGCCCGTTCGATCCGTGGGCCTGGTCGGCTTTCCATGCGATTGCATTGGGTCATTTTCACCGCGGCCGCTACGAGGAGGCGGCCAAAGCCGCGCGCAAGGCGGTGCAGCTCAACCCCGGCCACAGCATTTCACATATGTTGCTGGTGGCGCCGCTGGCGAAGCTCGGGCGGTCCCGGGAAGCCGAAGCCGCCGCGGCGCGGGTTCTGGAATTGCAGCCGGGCTTCCGTTACAGCCGGCAGTTTTCCGGCGTGGATTGCGCGCCGGCGCTTGCCGCGTCCCTCGGCGAGGCGCTGCGCGCTGTCGGCCTGCCGGAATAACCCGGCAGCCGGTTACCAGCCCGCCGCGACGATCTGCAAAACGAGCGGGCTGACGCGCCGGATCCACTCTCCGTTGTCATGGCCGGACTTGTTCCGGCCATCCACGCCTTTGAATTTGCGCGATCTTCAAGACGTCGATGCCCGGCATAAAGCCGGGCATGACGATTCCCGCTGAACGAATTCCGCTCTAGCGCGGCCAGACGCCGGCATCGGTGGCCTGGCGCATCAGCTCGCTCAATTCGTAGGGGCGGTTGAGGTAGTCGCAGTCCCGATGGAAGCGCGGCTTTTGCGCCAGCAGCTGGAACTGTTCGGCGTCCACCTTGAACAGGTGAACGAAAGTGGTGCCGGGAGAAACCTCGGCGGTCTCGTTTCTGATCGTGCTCATGGTCATCTCCCATGGTGACCCTGTGAACCGTACCGAGAGTAATTGGTCGGCGATGGGTGTTCAGTGATCAGCGTCACAGAAAGGCGGATTAATTTTGCGGCCAGCACACAATGTTATGCAGCCGACCTATCAAATAGCCGCCCATTTCCGGCACCGGTTTTCAGCGGCAATCGCGGCGTAACCCCTCGCCCATCCAGCCGCGACGATCTGCACAATTCACGTTTCAGGGCCCGCCGCTAGTCTCAGGACAGGTCCAAAGGTCAAGCGACGGGGGCGACGTCATGCAGACCGGATGGCTCTTGGTGGTTTATGCCCTGATCATTGTCATCGGGGTGCTGCTTGTCGTGGCAAACGGGCTGCTCGTGCTGGATCCACATGTTCGCTCGATGAGCGTGCCGATTTCCATTTTCCTGTACTTCGCGGTGTTTTTCTTCGGATGGAAGCTTGCCGTCCGTCTGACCGCGCCGCGGCATCATTAATTCGAGTTACGCAATGGGGGCGTCCATGAAACGGTTTCAGAAATTCTGTCTTGCAATGGGGACGGCCGCGCTGGCCTGCTCCGGTCTTCTGTTCGAGGTATCCGGCGCCGCCGCGCAATCTTACCCCAGCCGGACCGTGACCATCATCGTCCCCTTCGGCGCCGGCAGCATCACCGACGCCATGGCGCGCGTCCTCGCCGACAAATTGGGCACCATGTGGAAGCAATCGGTCGTCGTGGAAAACCGTCCCGGCCTTCCCGGCACCACGGCCGTCGCGAAAAGCGCGCCCGACGGCTACACCTTGATGCTCACGTCCAATGGCCACACCATCGCGGGCTTCATCGCCAAGGGCGTCCAGTTCGATCCGGTGAAGGATTTTGCCGGCGTGACGGTGGTCGCTTCCGTGCCGCTCGTCGCAATTGTACCCGCCGATTTTCCGGCCAAGACGCTGAAGGAATTCGTCGCGCTCGCAAAGGACTCGCCGGGGAAACTGAATTTCTCGTCGGCCGGCGTCGCCAGCACCTCGTTCCTGTCCGCCGAGATTTTCCGGCAGGGCGCCGGGATCAACATCGTGCACGTGCCCTACAAGGGCGTGCCGGACGCGACCAACGCGGTGATCCGCGGCGACGTGCAGATGTACTTTGCACCCATTCCCAACGCGAAGGAGCTGAGCGAGGGCGGCAAGGTTCGCGCCATCGCCATCAATTCCGACAAGCGCGCACCGCAGCTGCCGAACGTGCCGACCATCGCGGAGGCGGCGGTGCCCGGCTACAAATATGAATCTTGGTTCGGCGTGCTGGCGCCGGCCGGTGCCCCTAGACGGCTACGAAGAATTATTTCGCAAACTATATCAAACTATCTCTCCAATAACGACCCTATCTGCATTTCGTACTCGCATTGCGGCGTTCGCGATTGCCGACGACAATGAAAAGGCCAATCAAATTGCCCGCCTAATAGGTACTTTGATTGAATCGCGTGAGGCTGTTTTTTTCGTCGATCATGGCGGGTTACTTGGCGACAGGGGCGAGTTTCCCGTTCACCTCCGTAATACACTTTTAAAACTCCCGCGAAACAAACGTCCTTCGATCATTTTCATTGCTGAGAGAATGGTTCCGGGTAACGTGCGATCGGACCTGGGTGATGTCATTTTTTGTTCGCTGTCATCACTGGCACGCAATGAAGTTCGTCAACTAGCCGCTTTGTTGCTGAAACAATCTAATATTAGCTATTCTAACGATGATTTGGAACAGATACTCGACCTAAGCGATGGACATCCATTCAATATTATTTTTATTGTTCAGGCCGCAAAACAATATTCTTTGCCTGTTTTCTTAGCCGACCCGTCGGCATTACTAAGTTGGAAACGGAGACGCGCATCTGAATTCATTCAAAAGATAGAATTTTCAGACGGTGAGCGTACAGCGCTCTGCGCACTTAAGGATTTCAATGCTCTCGACTTTGATACGCTAAGTCTAATTTTCGATTCTAACGCCGCGCTGCTAGGGCAAGCGTTATCTCGGCTGATTGAACTTCATATAGTCGAAGCAAAATCCGACCTGTACCTAATTTCACCCCCTCTTAAGGCCGCGATCGACAGAGACCCGAGATTCGGCTTGTCGCAGGCGGCATACAAAAAGATGCTCGAAATCGTAAGCGGTGCTCTTAGGGTCCAAACTGAAGATAGTGCAATTTCGGCATCGCTTGTAAACGCCGGTATTTTGGCGCAATTACAACAGACTGGTGAGGTTTCGCCGCTTTTTAGTTCTTTCTTGTTACCATCGCATTTGGTTTGGCTCGCTCGAAAGAGATACAATGATCGGCAATTTGAAGAATGCATTAGGCTCGCGAATTCTGCTTTAGCGAGCAAAGCGCGGCTATCTAAGCAAGGGCTTATAGAAGCCTGTAGATGGCTTTGCCTTGCGGCAGCGAGGCTTGGCACAGAAGAACGCTTTTTGCAGGGGGTTTCGGTATTGAAATCAGAAGCGCGTGATGCGCACGCAAGAAGCAATCTGAACTTCCTATTGGGATTTAATGCTCGGCTAAAAAGGAAATCTTCCTGAGGCAGAGGAATTTTATCGCGAATCCTATAGCGATTCTCCAGGAAATTTTTCTGCAGTACGCGAACTAGCTTTCATCTGCATGGTCCGCGGCGACATGGATTCGGCGGAAGCGTTCGCACGAGAAGCCTTCCAAGTTGCTCCGGACAATCCCTATATTTTGGATATTTTGTTGAGCGTATTGATCAAATCGGGAAAGAAAAATCGGTCTGAGATATCCTCTCTCTTTGAAAGGCTAAAGCAAGTTGGCGAGGAGGAAGGTCATTCCTTCTATACGACACGGCGAGCAGAATATGAACTCAAGAATGGTCAAGTGAACGAGGCGGCGAGGCTCATCGACGAAGCCGCCGTTAAAACTCCGCATATTTTTAACGTGAAAGCGCTCGTGCGGAGATTTACTTAAATCGCGGCAATAAGACCGTCGCATGGGACGAAATAAAAGCGATGCAAGCGCTAGTGTATAAAGATTCTTCAGGAGAACGGAGGTCAAACCTTCGACCCCTTCTGGAAATAGAAGCATCGTACTATGCGGCCACTGGAAAATTTGAAGAAGCAATGAGATATACAGGAAGAAAAATGTTTTTACGGAAGACGAAGCAAAGAAGGCGATAAAGGCAATCGAATTGGAGCAGGCCTATAAGAGTCGCTAAACAACTGGGGACAGCACTAGTTTAGTCCTTCTCTTTCAACGCACTTCCGATCGATCATGGCCCGCATCGTGCAAGGCTCACCGTCGGCCAGCCGGTCTCATCCAGATCCAAGCGTCATTCGTCGCTTGCGCGTCATCGGCCGCCACCTTTCATCTCCACACCGAAAGCACCGCCATCGCTATTCCAACCAGTCCGCTGACGGCGAAGACCACCCCGTAAATCTGGCCGAACGATTCAATTTTCGAAAATGGAAATCTGGAAACCTTTTTGTCGGCGTACTCCATCAGCCGGATGCTTGGCACTTTGATCTCTTTTGCGATCTGCGCCTCGAGGTCTTTCAAGGCCGCTTCCGACACCTTCACGACCCGCGCATTTCTTTGATCGAGCCGCCAGAACAGCAGGCTCGCCAGCGCCAGGACACCGCCCAGAAAGCTCCGGAAATAATTGTACTCCGCTCCGCTCTCGCCGATCATCGCCGAATAAGCCGCGACACAGCCGCCGACCACCAGCAGGAAAAAATTGAAGACGGTCTGGCGCTGCCCCGCGTGGTAGGCGAAGTGATCCCAGGCGTAGTAAAGCGCCAGCGTCTTGGTGTCGATGTCCAGGTTTTCTCTCATGCATTCTGTCCGCTTCTTCGCCAATCATAACATTGGAGGACGCCTTCAGGGCGATGAAGGTTGCCGACGTATTTTGTGCTCCGGGCACGAGGTTTTATGCGAAGTCGACTGATTTTGTTATCATCACTAAACTGGACTCGGATCAGGGCAGCGGTATCGGCCCTGCCCCACTTGTCTGACGTGCTGGTATCCGTGCGGACATTCGCCATGCGGCCTTATTTGCTTCTTCTGGCTCTGCTCCTGCTGCCCGCGCCGGCACTGGCCGGCGCCAAGGAGAAGGTTACGGCGCTCGCCCCGTCAGGGACGGTGTTCGTGGTCGACGCCGACGGCAAGGAGCTGGTGGCCCAGAACGCGGACAAGCCCTTCGTCCCGGCGTCCGTCACAAAGATCGTGACCGCCTGGCTGGCGCTGGAGGTCTTAGGCGAGGACTACCGCTTCGAGACAAAATTCTACCTGGACGCCCGCCGGGTCCTGTATGTGCGCGGGGGCGGCGATCCGTTCCTGGTCTCCGAAGAGCTCGCCGGGCTGGCGCAGGGACTGGTCGACGCGACCGGCAAGCAGCCGCTCACCGGCATGGTGCTCGACGCGAGTTATTTTCCGTCCGATCTCCGCATCCCGGGCATCGAGGACACCCGCAGGTCTTACGACGCGCTGAACTCCGCGCTGGCGGTGAACTTCAACACGATCGCCGCCGTTCGCAAGGGCAACAATGTGCTCTCCGGTGAGCCGCAGACTCCGATTACGCCGCTGGCGATCAGCCAGTTCCGCGCGCGCGGGCCGAAAGGCTCCGGCCGCATCAGCCTGGCGCAGGACCCCGCGCTGAGCCTGCACTATGCCGGCGAACTGATTGCCGCGTTCATCGCGCGCGCCGGCGGCAGCGTCAAAGGCAAGATCGTGACCGGAACCGTGCCCGGGGGCCTGGCGCCGATCTACGTTCATCGCCAGTCGCGCACGCTCTCGCAGATTCTTCACGAGCTGCTCGTCGGCTCGAACAACTACATTGCCAATCAGCTTTTCCTGGAGATCGGCGGGCACCGTCTCGGTGGCCCCGTCACTCTGAAGAAGTCGCTCAAGGTCGCAAACGAGATGCTCGCCGCGCACGACCTCGCCGGGGCGATTTACCTTGAGGAAGGCTCGGGCATCAGCCGCGGCAACCGCTTCACCGCGCGCGGCCTCGCCAAGGTGCTCGATCTCTTCGCGCCCCACGCCGGCTTGCTCAAGAAAGATAAAAGCGCCTCATACAAGACCGGCACGCTCGACGGCGTCCGCACGCTGGCAGGCTACGCCAACACGTCCAAAAACGGGCGGGTACGCTTTGCGATTTCGTTGAACGGCAACGATGGGGAGCTGCGCTTCCGGTTGCTGAAGGCCATCGAGCCCGAGCTGTGACCGGAACCCCGGCCGCCACGGTGTGGCGTCACAGTGGCTTCCGTCGATCAGAGAGAATGTAAGGCGGCGATGATCTATCCGCCGATCTCCATCCACCTCGCCGCAAAGAATTCGTTGAAGCCCCAAATTGCAAGCATGGCCGAAACGACAAGGCCAGCCCACGATACAGACATCGGTATGGAGCGCGATCCGATCTGAACGGGCCATCCCCTGGCCAATCTCACGATATGTATAATAGCGATGATGGCGAAGATCAGTGCCGTAACCGCTGCATAATAGTTCACCATTTTGATCTTCTCCGCGGTGCCTAAGTACGCAGTACAACGCCCTCAATGACTTACTCTCTCGGCGCGCTGTTCGCGGCCGTCGCACGATTGGTACACAATCTACACCTGGTGTGTCGGTGCCGTCCAAGTCGTCTCATCGCCTGGAACACCGTACGAGCCTAGGTCCTTGGCGGCCTCGATATTGACTGATCTTTGGTTGGAGATTGCACCGGCACGTCAGCTGGTTTGTCGCCGCTCAATGCCCCAAATGCGCCCGCCTGCCGCTGTATAGTCCGCGCATGAACGAACGCTTTTTTGGCGAGACGTCGGCTTGGCTGACGCAGGCTGGCCTGGCCGGCACGCCCGAGAATGAAATCTTTTCCGTGTTTTGCGACCGTTGCCTCGCGGCCGGCATTCCGCTTGGCCGCGCCCATTCATTTATCGACACGCTCGATCCGGTCTACGAAGGCAGGCTGTTCCGCTGGGGTTACAGTCCGGACGAATCCGGCGTGGTCCAATATGGCCGCACGACCCTCGATAGACTCGACGCGGCCGGTTCTGCATCCCTGGATGATCAGGCGACGTATGTCTGGCGCCGCAGTGCCCACTACGCCATGCTGCAAACCGGCGCGTCGCTGCTGCGGCGCCGCCTGGATGCCAACACCAGAGATGAGTTCTCGCTGCTGCTGGATTGGCGCGCCATCGGCATGACCGACTACGTGGCCATCATCAGCCGCTTTGCGGCCGGGGGCGTCATCGGCGAGATGGACGGGTTTTACTCGTCATGGGCGACGCGGTCGCCTGGCGGGTTCAGCGACCTGGAGATCGCAGCGCTCGAGCGCCTGGTGCCTTACCTCGCGCTGGCCATCAAGTCGGTGGCGCTCGCGCGCATGACCGGAACGCTGATGGAGACTTACCTTGGCCGCGACGCCGGCCAGCGCGTTCTCGGCGGACGCATTCTGCGCGGCGTTGCCGATCGAATCGAGGCCGTCCTCTGGTTCAGCGATCTGCGCGGCTTCACGCGCATTACCGACACCGCTCCGGAGCAGGTCATCCCGCTGCTGAACGACTACGCGGATGTCATCGTATCGGAGATCCACGAGCATGGCGGCGATGTATTGAAGCTGATCGGCGATGGAACGCTTGCCATTTTCACTGCCGAAGACCGGGCGCAGGCATGCACCGCGGCGCTGTCCGCAGCGATTGCCGCGCGCAAGAGCATCGCCGCCTTGAACGTGCGCCGGCTGGCGGAAGGCAAGCCGGCAACCGACGTCTACCTTGGTCTGCATGTCGGCGACGTCTTCTACGGCAATGTCGGTAGCCGCGAGCGGCTCGATTTTACCGTCATCGGCCCTGCGGTGAACGAGGTGAGCCGTATCGCGGCGATGTGCCGGTCGATTGACCAGCCTGTCTTGATGTCAGCGGCCTTCGCCGATGTGGAAGCCGTCAAGCGGAAGGTCGTTTCGGTGGGACGATACGCCTTGCGCGGTGTCTCCGAGCCCCAGGAGCTGTTCACCTTCGATCCACGTTTGATCCGCCCGCCTGACGGCGCACACTAATTCGGTCGCGTGGAGCCCGGTCTTCCGAAAGCGATGTCGCCTCATCCATTTGGACGACATCCGTTTATCAAGAAAATCTCAAAGTCTTCTTCAAGTCATTCACTTACTCAGCACGGTATTACGAGGGACGGAGTCGGGCCCCTCCATACCGACACTTGCGGAGTCGCCGCCCCCAGCGCAACAACGGCGACTCCGCTCCCCGCTATTCGGATGACAAGGACGGATACAATGTCCAACACATTCATGCTTGCTTTGACGGTGGTTTGCCTCGGAGGCGATCTTTTCCTGCTCGCCCTTACCGCAAGCGGAGGCGGGCGATTAACTCGACATTACGATGCAGGGTGCCGAGGCTTGCAAGCCCGCCGCAAGTCAACAGAGTTTGCTCGCATCGCCAATGGAGGCACGGCATGAAGAACACTATTGCATTTTCGGTCATCGCTGGCGTCGCTTTGGGCGCTGCCTTGGTCGAAGCCCTTCATGCACAGGCCAAGCCGCAAGCCTACGTGGTTGGCGAGATCAACGTCACCGACCCGGACGGCTTCGCGAAAGAATTTAGTCCGCTGGCCCGCAAAGCACTAGCCGAAGCGCCTGGCTACCGCGCGCTCGTGCTCGGCGGTAAAACGGTCGCAATCGAGGGCCCGGCTCCGAGGACGCGCGTCATCATCAACGTGTTCGACAGCCTCGATGCGGCAGTGCAGGCCTATAATTCACCTGACTTCAAGGCCGCGAAGAAAATCGGAGACAAATATGCGACCTTTCGCACTTATGCCGTCGAAGGCCGATGAGCAGCCTGGTCCCCGAAACGGCTTGAAGGTTCGCTCGGTCCTTTGAGCTCTTTCACGATTACATCGTGGCGACCAGGCGGGGCCGCGGCAGATGAGCACGCTTGAGACAGTGATCGTTAAGCTGTTTCCGCTCCTCATGGTCCTCGGGCTAATATCGCCATTGGTCGCGTTTTTGTCCGCATTTGTTTTTTACTTCCGCCATCGTGACCGTGTTGAACCCAAACGTCGTGTCCCGGGCATTGCGTATGTCCTGGCTGTGATTGTTTGCGGTATCATTGCGGGTTATTTCGGCCTGTTTTGCGGGATCAGTCTGGCCTGTAACTCCCCGACTTCAGGCAATCTTTGCGGTTTATGGGGCTTCTTCATTACTGGGCCGCTCGCAATGGCTCTGGCAATTTTTCTTGTCGGGTGGTCGCTCTCTCTAGTGCCGCCTACGTCGCGAAAACAATAGGCGTGATTTGACTGAGCAACCAATCGTGTCCGCTTCGGGTCAGAAGCAGACATTTGCGCTGTAAACATCGATGTCCGCTACTGGCAGACCCCGGCTGTTGCACCGCAAAGGTCTGCTATGCCCATCCGCCAGCGCACCGCGAGTTCGTCGCGCTACAATGGCTAGACACGTCGCGCGGCAACAAGCCCAAGAACAAGCAGGACGACGAAGATAATGACAAAGATGTAAAAGAGGACACGGGCAATATCGGCACTCGCAGCGGCAATGCCTCCAAAGCCGAAAACGGCCGCGATTATTGACACGACGAGAAAGATTAATGCCCACTTGAGTAATGACATGGATCGGTCCTTTCTGCGCAAGCAAAACCGGAGAGCCGCCATTTGGTTCCAAAGCTTGTACGAACATCCACGACGGGCGCCAACGTGGCTTCACGCAGACGTTTGCAGCGCAGTAACCCACAGTAACCCATGTCGGCCAAGATCGCGCTGAGGCATTTGTGATAGTAAAGTGTGATGCTGGATTTACCCTCGACCCGTTACGTCAAGAGCGACGATGTTCACATCGCCTATCAAGTTCTTGGCGACGGTCCGTTCGACCTCCTGTTCGTCCCAGGGTTCGTGTCCAACGTCGAAGCGACGTGGCAGTCGCCGGAGCGGAGCGCATTTTTTCGGCGACTCGCATCTTTTTGCCGTTTGATTCTTTTTGACAAACGCGGAACGGGGATGTCCGACCGCGGCTCTCAGTTATTCACGCTCGAGCAGCGCATGCATGATGTGCAGGCCATTCTGGACGAGATCGGCTCAGAGCGAGCAGCGCTGTTCGGTGTTTCCGAGGGTGGCCCTATGTCCCTGCTCTTTGCCGCCACTTATCCGAAGAGAACTTCCGCGCTCATTTTGTATGGTTCGTACGCGAGGCGTTCCTGGGCTCCGGATTATCCCTTCGGTTGGAATGATGAACGTTGGCGGCTTGTGCTCGACGACATCGAACACAGCTGGGGAACTCCACAATCATTAAATTTGGCCGCGCAAGCACCAACTACTGTCGCTAATCCAAATGCCTTGGCCAGCGCAGCGTCCTACTTCCGCGCAGCTGCCAGTCCCGGCGCCGCGGCTGCGATTATGAGAATGAACGCCGATATCGATGTCAGGCATGTGCTGCCCGCGACGCGTGTTCCCACTCTCATTCTGCATCGGACCGGGGACCGATTCATCGATGTGGAGCATGCGCGTTACATGGCTCGTCACATAAGCGGCGCCAAGCTTGTTGAGCTTCCTGGTGATGACCATTCTCCTTGGGTGGGAGACCGGGATGCTCTTCTCGACGAAGTCGAACAGTTCCTCACCGGCAGCCGTCATGTGCAAGAGCCGGATCGGGTGCTGGCGACCATATTATTTGTCGATATCGTTGGTTCAACGGAACGAGCCGCCGCCCTTGGCGACAAAAGCTGGCGAGAAATGCTTGAAGCGTTTTATGCTAAAGTTCGTGAGGTGCTTCAGCAATATCGAGGAACTGAAATCAACACTTCGGGTGACGGATTTCTCGCCGCTTTCGATGGACCTGCGCGGGCAGTCCGCTGCGCGGGTGCAATTCGTGATGCGATACGCTTGTTGAGCCTTGATGTGCGGTGCGGCCTCCACACGGGGGAATGCGAGCGCGTAAACAACGACCTCGCCGGAATCGCAGTCCATATCGGCGCACGCGTCGCGAGCCTCGCTGCTCCTGGTGAAGTGATGGTCTCCCAGACGGTCCGTGATCTTGTGGCAGGCTCAGGACTGATTTTTGAAGATGGGGGGATGCATTCTCTTAAGGGCGTGCCAAACGAATGGCATCTATTCCGCGCTAAGCTCCGGTGAATTTTTAGCCGCGCCGCAGTAAGCAATGTTCGCTCTATTCCCAACAGCGGCCGCAAAAGCGGACTCCCGCAAAGGGGCATGTCTGCTTTATCCGCGAAAGCGGACATGTGCGGTGCAAGAGACCATGTCTGCTAAGGGCCTATAGCGACATGCCTCAGCCTGGCTCAGAAATTCAGCAAATGGCTTGTGGGCAGCACTAGGAGGGAGGCTTTCGCGCCAGAATGAAATCGGCCGCGTAACTTGGTGCTGAGGGTTCTCGCAAGATATATTCGAAGCCGGTTTCTTCTAGCCAGGTTCGATGTTCGGCCTCTGTGTGGATAAGGCCATCAGCGTAGTCGTTGACGAATAGCAAATTATAGGTCGCATACGACAAAGGGGTGATCCGGGAATTGTCGAGTATCCAACCAACGACATAGATCGGGCTTCCCGGCTTCAGTGCAGAGTAAACATGGGCCAAAGCGCTGCGGATCTGGTCGGGTGTCAGCACCGGAAATAGCCCTCGCATCACGGCCGCATCGGATGATCCGCTGAGAGGATCGCTCACCACATTGGTTGGATAAACCTTGATGCGCGCTGCGACGCCAGCCTCATCTGCGTAGCGTTGCGCGACTGGGGTGATTGCGGGCAAGTCCGCGATTGTGATTGTCAGACTTGGCCAGGCTTCTGCCATCGCAATGGCAAGTCCCCCGGAGCCTCCCCCAACATCAACAAGGCTGCGAAAGCTCGAGAAATCCTGCGATTTTGCGAGCACCCGACCTGCGGCGAGACATTCGGTGAACGTGCCCCGATAGAAGGACTCGCGCACGTCGGCAGACATACTGGCGTAATCCATCCCACGTTTTGGCACTCCCGCGCGAATGGTTTCTGCAACGCTAAGCACCGAATTCCATCGACGCCGATACGCGTGGTGTCGCATCGCGATGTAATCGGGACTCTCACGGACGAGAAACCGGTCTGCCTCCGGCGAATTCAGAAATCGGTCGCCATCGAATTCAAGCAATCCTATGGCAGCCAACGCTTGAAGGAGAGGCGCAGTCTTGGCTCGGTCAGTTCCCGCTGCCCGCGCGATCTCTTCTGCAGTGAGTGGCCCATCCTTTAACGGGCTGAAGAGGTCTAGTTCCATGCCAGCGAGCATCGCAAACGAGGGGTACACCGCGTCCGCCAGCGTTTCTATCGTCTTGGGGGTGGTCGGCTGGGCGCTCATTTCGCCACCTCTATCCCATTTGCAGACACGTACGATCCGGCGGCAAAGTCTGCTTTGTTTTGGGTCGCTGAATAAGCAACGACGCTGACCCAAGCCAGACTTTCTAATTGGATTTAAGGCTGCGCTGGTTCGTCATTACCTCTTTGTGCAGGACCTAGGACGCTCGGGCTTCGGCCGCAAACAGTGCTGCATAGGTCAGTGGTCCGTCGACAACAGCCATGTCCGCTTTGGGTCAGAAGCGGACTTACGCACCGCAACAAGGCATGTCCGCTTTACCCCGAATAGCGACCGCGAAAGTGGACTCCAGCGGTCATGTCCGCTTTACCCCCGAAAGCGGACATGTGCGGTGCAACCTCTAATGTCGGCTATGGGCCAAAAGCGGACATCGGCTACAGTTAGCTGTAAGCAATGCAGTTTTCACAAATCGTGCCGCGCACGTCTCTTCGTAAATGCGCCTCGCGCAATTTTACAAACTCGGCTGAGTTCCACGCTTCCATGAAAGACTGCTCTGCCAAGTTACCCATGACCCAATTCGACGTAGCATCGAAGCAGCAAGCCGACAGATGACCATCAGCAGTGACATGTCCCTCAGTGAATGCAGACCAACATGGTAGTGGGTCACGTAAAGCACCGAGCCGACCTTGATTGCCCGCAGTCGGCCGGAACCCAAGTTGTTCCTCACGTTGAGTGGCGAAGGACCCCATGGAGTAAAGCGGCAACCAATAGTGCTGATCTACAAACGGTTTCACTCTGCGCTCAAGAAGAGTCTCCATCTTTTTCTGTTGTTCACCGTCATATTGAATCGACGAAGCATAAAGGCCGGTCGAGTAGCCGTTTTGGGCGCGCACCTCCCAGGCAGCCTTGATGTTGCCAAGCGCGCGCTCGAAAAGCTTGCCGGACACTGCCATGATCTTTTCGAACTGAGCCGCATCGGCGGCATTTACGGACCACTTGAGGGAATCCAACCCCGCACTCATGCATGCCTCGACTGCTTCGGGAAATGCCATCGACGCGTTCGAGGTTAGAAAAACATAGGGCATGGCAATATCGACCTTTAGGTACTGGATACAATCGACCAGCAACCGCGGGTTCATGAACGATTCACCGAGGAAAAAGACACCGATCTCCTCCACGCCAGCTTCACGCATCTCGCGCGTGATACGCTTGAACAGACCAAAATCCATGTCCCACCGCGGTTGCACATCTCGGGTACGAAGCGCACAAAAGCCGCAGCGATAATTGCAGCGCGGGGAGATCTCGATTTTGACGCTTCGCGGCGCAGGGAGCACCGCGCGATAATATTCTTGGGGAATGCGTGTAGTTCTATCGATCCGCTCGGTGATAAGCGCCATGAACCCCAGCCTTTTGAAGACAGCACAGCCTCCTCTGTCTTGATTCCCATTGTCTTGACCAAAATCAAAAGCGACTACTTCTTTCGCCAAAACCGCAATTTTTGGTGACAAGCATGAATGTCCGCTTTGGGTCAGAAGCGGACATGTGCGCTGCAAAAGGGCATGTCCGCTTCACCCCCAACAGCGGCCGCAAAAGCGGACTCCCGCAAAGCGTCATGTCCGTAAACGATTTCAAAGTGAAGTGACGGAGGGAGCGGGACTCGAACTCACACGGTTTAAAAATCGTCACCTACCGGTAGGCGACCTAGCCCCCCACACCCCGCTCCTTCATCGCGCTGCCGATCTCGTCAAGGATCACCGGATCGTCGATCGTCGCCGGCATGGTCCACGGGTCGCCGTCGGCGATCTTCTTGATGGTGCCGCGCAGGATCTTGCCCGAGCGCGTCTTCGGCAGCCGCGCCACCGTGATCGCCAGCTTGAAAGCCGCCACCGGGCCGATCTTCTCGCGCACCAACGCGACGATTTCCTTCTCGATCTCCGCGGGCGGGCGGTTGACGCCGGCCTTCAGCACGATGAAGCCGCAGGGCACCTCGCCCTTCAGCTCGTCCTTGATGCCGAGCACCGCGCACTCGGCAACATCGTGGTGCGACGCCAGCACCTCTTCCATGCCGCCGGTGGAAAGCCTGTGGCCGGCGACGTTGATGATGTCGTCGGTGCGGCTCATCACATAGACATAGCCGTCGTCGTCCTTGTAGCCGGCGTCGGCCGTCTTGTAGTAGCCGGGAAACTCCGCGAGGTAGCTTTCCTTGAAGCGCTCGTCCTGCTGCCACAAGGTCGGGAAGCAGGCGGGCGGCAGCGGCAGCTTCACCACGATCGAGCCGATCTTGTTGGCGGGCTGCACCTTGTTCGCCTCGTCGACGATATCGATGGCGTAGCCCGGCATCGGCACGCAGGCCGAGCCGTAGCGCACCGGAAGCTGGCCCAGGCCGACCGGGTTGCCGGCGATGCACCAGCCGGTCTCGGTCTGCCACCAGTGATCGAGCACCGGCACGTTGAGCATGTCCTCAGCCCACTGGATGGTCGGCGGATCGGCGCGCTCGCCGGCAAGAAACAATGTGCGGAATTTCGACAGGTCGTATTTTTTGATCCACTCGCCCTTCGGGTCTTCCTTGCGGATGGCGCGGAAAGCCGTCGGCGCCGTGAACAGCGACACCACCTTGTGCTGCGCGATCAGCCGCCAGAAGGCGCCGGCATCGGGCGTGCCGACCGGCTTGCCCTCGTAGAGGATCGACGTGCAGCCATGGAAGAGCGGCGCATACACAATATAGGAGTGGCCGACCACCCAGCCGATGTCGGAGCCCGACCACCAGACCTCGCCGGGCGAAACGCCGTAGAGGTTCTGCATCGACCATTTGAGCGCGACCATGTGGCCGCCATTGTCGCGCACGACGCCCTTCGGGATTCCGGTCGTGCCGGACGTATAAAGAATGTAGAGCGGGTCGGTGGCGGCAACCGGCAGGCATTCGCTGGTCTTGGCGTAGTTGACCGCGTTCTCCCAGACCTTGCGCCAGTCATGGTCGCGGCCGGGCGTGAGCGGTGCCTCGCATTGCGGGCGCTGCAGGATCATGCAGGTTTGCGGCTTGTGCTTCGCGAGATTGATCGCCTCATCCAGCAATGGTTTGTAGGGCACGACGCGCGCGCCCTCGATGCCGCAGCTGGCGGAGAGAATGACCTTGGGCTTGCAGTCGTCGATGCGGGTGGCGAGCTCTTTCGCGGCGAAGCCGCCGAACACCACCGAGTGGACGGCGCCGATGCGCGCGCAGGCCAGCATCGCGAACACCGCCTCCGGCACCATCGGCATATAAATGATGACGCGGTCGCCCTTCCCGACGCCGAAGTCGCGCAAGATGGCGCCGAGCAGCTGCACTTCGGAGAGCATCCGCCCGTAGGTGAAGGTCTTCACTGTGTTGGTGACTGGGGAATCGTAGATCAGCGCCGGCTGGTCGTTGCGGCCCGCGAGCACGTGGCGGTCGAGCGCGTTGTAGCAGGTGTTGCAGGTCGCCCCCACGAACCAGCGGCCATAGATGCCGGCGCTCTTGTCGAAGATCTTCTTCGGCTTCTCGAACCAGTCGATGCCGGCGGCGGCCTCGGCCCAGAACACCTCCGGGCTGCGCTGCCAGTGCGCATAGACGTCGTGATAGCGGCTGGTGCGGGCGTCCATCGCCCCCTCCTTAGTATCTTTGCCCGATTGTGGAACGGGCGGCGCGCGCAAACAAGGCTGGCAGGTCCTGAAGCGCGGGGCCTTGATCGAGCGCAAATGGGGCTGGTGGGCCGGCTGGCGAATGCACGCCCCTGCAACAAGCACAGTGTCATGCCCGGGCACCCGGGCATCCATGATGATGTGCGGCACGTGGTGGCCTTACGTAAGGCTGACATTATCGAGCGGCCTCATGGATTGCCGGGTCAAGCCCGGCAATGACAGCGAAGCGGTGTCGGCTTGACTGCTTCGCGCCCCGCCGGACAATTGCGGCATGCTGAGTCTGACGCCGGTTTCGGCGGCGCTGGTCCCCTGCAAGATCTGCGGCGAGCCGGCGCCGATCTACGGGACCGTCGACTTCAATCGGAATTGCCAGATCGAGGGCGGCATCAAGCTGCCGCTATCCGGCACGCCGGTGCGCTACCGGCGCTGCCCCGCCTGCGGATTCCTGTTCACCGACGCCTTCGACTGCTGGAGCCAGGAGCAGTTCAAGACCCACATCTATAATGAGGGCTATGCGGCGGTCGATCCGGAATACGCCGAGAGCCGGCCGCGCAACAACGCGGCCGCCGTGGTGGCGCTGTTCGGCGCGCACAGAAGCGAGCGGCGCGTGCTCGATTATGGCGGCGGCAACGACGCGCTGTGCGCGCACTTAAGGGCGGCGGGATTTCCGGTCGCCGTGACCTACGATCCCTTCGCGCCGGACTTCGCGACCCCGCCGCCGGGCAAGTTCGACCTCATCACCTGCTTCGAGACGCTCGAGCACATGCCGGATCCCATGGCCGGGATCGGCGACATCGTGGCGCATCTGGACGAGCCGGGGCTGGTGTTGTTTTCGACGCTGCTGCAGCCGGCGGACTTCGACCGGCACGGGATGAACTGGTGGTATGTCGGCCCCCGCAACGGGCACATTTCCCTGTTCAGCCGCGGCGCGCTCGCCAGGGCCTGGGACCGGCACGGCTGCCGGACCGCCTCCTTCGACGACAACATGCACCTGGCCTTCCGCACGCTGCCGGATTTCGCGCGGCATCTGGGGAAGTCGGCCATGTGACGCACGGCCCCTCCACTCGGTCATGCGCGGGCTTGACCCGCGCATCCATGATGAGGCTCAGCAAGTGAGAGCCTACGTAAGCCTGAGATAGCGGCACGGCCTCATGGATTGCCGGGTCAAGCCCGGCAATGACAATTGAGAGGCGGTGCGCGATCCCCGGGCATAACAAATGAGAGTCAGTCAGCCCTCCTGATCGGCGGGCAATGGGCGTGCGAAAGCACGCATTGCCCGCCCGGCCTACTCTTCGCTAACGTCCTCCGATTGGGGGAGGCGCTATGGCCAAGACGCCATACGACATCGATCTTGACCGCAATCCGGCCAACTACCAGCCGCTGACGCCGCTCGGATTCCTCGAGCGCGCGGCTTCCGTCTTTCCCAACCACACGGCCATCATCCACGGCCCGCTGCGGCGCAGTTACCGCGAGTTCTACGCGCGCGCGCGGCGGCTGGCCTCGGCGCTGGCCAAGCGCGGCATCAAGCGCGGCGACACCGTCTCCGTGCTGCTCGCCAACACGCCGGCCATGCTCGAATGCCACTACGGCGTGCCGATGTGCCAGGGCGTGCTCAACACGCTCAACACGCGGCTCGATGCCCCGATCATCGCCTTCTCGCTCGACCAC
>JBKPRE010000014.1:0-17524 GCA_046734435.1 Pseudomonadota bacterium
CTGCCGGCCGACGCCACACTGCCTGTCGAGCGCCTGCTGGCACGCCTGCAGTTCGCGATGCGGGTGCGCGCGCTGCATGCCACTGTGCTGCGCCGGATCGAGCTCTTCACTTCGCATGACGGCAAGTTGCCCGCGTTGCCGATCGGTGACGCGCTCGTCGACGCGACTGTCCTGATTGCCGGCCGCGGGCCCCTTTACCCGACGCTGAGCGTCGCCATGGGCGAGCGCGTGAAGGTTGCCGGTGCTCTGAGCGTGGAAGCAGCCGCGCGCCATCTCAACATGCGCGACATTGACGGCATCGTCGTCGGCGACGGTTTTTCTACGCGAATGGTGGAGGCATTCCTGACCGTGCTGGCGCAGGAGCCGCGTTTCCGCGATATCCCGGTCGCGGTGATCGGTGAAACGCCGCCCGAGTTTGCGGATGCCCTGCCGAACATCGAGCATGTCGCCGCCGACCCAGGGCGGCTTGTCGCGCGGATCATTCCGCTGGTTCGCGTGCGCGCCTTCGAGGCGCGGCTCAAGCGCATGCTCAAATCGCTCGACACCGATGGCGTGTTCGACCCGCAAAGCGGCCTCCTCACCCGGGAATCATTTTGGCATGACTTGAAGATGGCGATCAGCGAAGCGGCTGACCGCAGCATGCCGCTTTCCGTCGCGCGCTTCTCATTCGGGAAGGACCTCGACGAGAGCGCCAGTCTCGATGCAGCGCGGCTGATGTCACGGCTGATCCGCAATATCGACTTTGCGACGCGTGACGAGGAAGGCGCCATTCTGGTCGCCTTCACGCAAACCGATCTGCGCAACACCCACGTGACCGTCCGCCGTCTTGCGACCTCGCTGAAGCGGATGATCCTTGCGCCACGCGGCGAAGAACCGCCGGCAGCGAACGTCACCCTGGCGACGCTGAAAGCCGGCGACACCCTCGATACGCTGATGATGCGGGTCGTGGGCAGCCGCATGGTTGCGGCCGAATAGACAGCGGCCTAGGCTCCACGACAAAGGGAGCCCCCAATGCCCAGTCAACCGGTCCGTATCGACGTTGTTTCCGACGTGGTTTGCCCGTGGTGCTTCATCGGAAAGCGCAGGCTTGAGAAGGCAATCGCGCTCAATCCCGACATTCCGGTCGAAGTGCATTACCGCCCCTATTTTCTCAACGACTGGATCCCGCGCGCAGGCATCTCACGCGAGGAGTATCTGACCACCAAATTCGGCTCTCCCGAGCGCTACAACGGCATTGCGCAACGCGTCCGCGCGGCGGCGGCGTCCGAAGGGTTGACCTACGCCATCGACAAGATCAGCCGGCAGCCCAACACGCTCGATGCCCATCGCTTGATCCGCTGGGCGGAAGGTATCGGCAAGGCCGCCGATATGAAGCAAAAGTTGATGGACCTTTATTTTACCGAGGGTGCCGATCTCACCAACCACGCCGTGCTGGTGCAGGCCGCCGCCGACATCGGCCTTGACGCCGAGGATATCCGCGAGGCGCTCGCCAGCGACAAGGATGTCGCTGAGGTCGAGCGTGAGGCGCTTTCCGCCAAGGAGGCCGGGATCCAGGGCGTTCCCTGCTTCATCCTTGGTGGAAAGTTTGCGATTTCGGGCGCGCAGGCGCCGGAAGATCTCGCCGAGGCCATAGCGCGCCTGTCCGAGTCGGCCGACGCCGCCGAGTAGTCCAGGACCGCTCATGAAGATCACCGCTGCCGTGGTGCATGAGCGCTCCGGGCCGTTTAACGTCGAGCAGCTCGATCTCTGCGATCCGCGCAACGACGAGTTGCTGGTCGAAGTCGTGGCCAGCGGCATGTGCGCCACCGACTTGCACGGCCGCGACGCCTACTATCCAACCAAGTTTCCCAAGGTTTTCGGTCACGAGGGCGCCGGGATCGTCCGCGTGGTCGGCAATGCGGTCAAAAAGTTCAGGCCCGGCGACCATGTGGTGATGGCCTATCCCTGGTGCGGCGAGTGCCCGAATTGCAGATCGCAACGGCCGAGCTACTGCTTGCATGCATTCGATCTGAAGATGAACGGCACACGCGCCGACGGCTCGACGCTGCATTCGAAGGACGGCAAGCCGGTCTACAGCGCCTTCTTCCAGCAGTCTTCGTTCGGCAATTTCACCATCGCCAACGAACGCTATGCGGTGAAAGTCCGCAATGATGCGCCGATCGAGCACGTTTGCGCACTCGCCTGCGGCGGACAGACCGGCGCCGGCGCGGTTCTCAACGTGATGAAGCCGCGTGCGGGCGACAGTTTTGTCGTGTTCGGCGTCGGCGCCGTGGGCCTGTCGGGCCTGATGTCAGCCAAGATTGCCGGCTGCGACCCGATCATTGCAGTCGACGTGCACGAGCATCGCCTGGCGCTTGCCCGCGCGCTCGGGGCAACACACACCATCAATCACTCGAATCGCACCGATGTCACCGACGAGATCCGGAAGATAACCGGGCTTGGCTCACGCTATTCACTGGAGACCTCGGCGCTTCCGTCCGTTTTCCGCGAGGCGGTTGATTGCCTGATGCCAGCCGGCACCTGCATCTTGCTCGGCAGCGCGCGCAAGGGCACCGAGACATCATTTGAGATGCCGTTCCTGCAGAACGGCCGCACCGTGCGCGGCGTGATCCAGGGCGACAGCGTGCCGCAGGAGTTCATCCCGTTGCTCGTCGACCACATCGTCGCCGGCCGTTTCCCGGTTGAGAAAATGATCACATTCTATCCGCTCGCCGAGATCAATCGCGCCGCGGAGGAATCGACTTCCGGCAAGACCATCAAGCCGGTCTTGCGCATGCCGCACTGATCGTCAGGCGGCCTTGGCCTGCCCGGCAATGCCTGCAAGCCGCCGCAGCACGGCGGCGGTGCCTTTCAGACGGTCTTCCGGTCGCGGCCAATCCTCGAAGAAGACCAGTTGCTGGCCCTTGGGGTTCTTCGGATCGGCGCGCATGCGAACACCCGAGCCCTGCTCGCGGATGAACGCAATCAACCCCTCCGGATTGGCAAAGATGTTGTCTCGGAACGACAACACAATTCCTTTCGGCCCCGCCTCCACCTTCTCGACATTGGCGCGCCGGCTGAGTGCCTTGATCGCAACCACCTGCAGCAGGTGCTCGACTTCCTCCGGCAATTTACCGAATCGGTCCACAAGTTCGGCGGCAACGACGTCAATGTCGCGTTCGTCGTCGATATCGGCAAGACGCCGGTAAAGTGACAGCCGCACCGTCAGGTCGGCAACGTAATCCTCCGGAATGAGCAGAGCCGCCCCGATGGTGATCTGCGGCGACCAACGGTCGGCGACCGGCGCGGCAATCCCCGCCTTGAGGCTCATGACCGCCTCCTCCAGCAGCTGTTGGTAGAGCTCGAAGCCGACTTCCTTGATGTGCCCCGACTGCTCCTCGCCCAGCAGGTTTCCGGCGCCGCGAATATCGAGATCATGCGAGGCGAGCTGGAATCCGGCACCCAACGTGTCGAGCGACTGCAGGACCTTCAGCCGGCGCTCGGCCTGCGGCGTGATCGGCTTTTGGGTCGGCAACGTGAGCAGCGCGTAGGCGCGCAGTTTGGCGCGGCCCACCCGGCCGCGCAGCTGATAGAGCTGCGCAAGCCCGAACCGGTCGGCCCGATGCACGACCAGCGTGTTGGCGGTCGGAATATCGAGACCGGATTCGATGATCGTGGTCGAGAGCAGCACGTCGTATTTGCCGTCGTAGAAGGCCGACATGATGTCGTCGAGCATGGTGGCCGGCATCTGCCCGTGCGCCACCGCGACCCGCACTTCCGGCACGTTCTTGTCGAGGAAATCCTTGCCGCCGGCGAGATCTTCAATGCGCGGGCACACATAGAAGGCCTGTCCCCCGCGATACTTCTCGCGCAGCAGCGCCTCGCGCACCGTGACCGGATCGAACGGCGAGACGAAGGTGCGCACCGCCAGCCGGTCAACAGGTGGCGAAGCGATAATCGAAAGGTCGCGCACGCCGGTGAGCGCGAGTTGCAACGTCCGCGGGATCGGCGTCGCGGTTAACGTCAGCACATGCACTTCCGAGCGAAGCGTCTTGAGCTTCTCCTTGTGCGCAACCCCGAAATGCTGCTCCTCGTCGACCACCAGCAGCGCCAGATCCTTGAATTTCACATTCTTTCCGAGGAGCGCGTGCGTGCCGATCACAATGTCGATCGTGCCGTCGGCAAGGCTGGCCCTCACTTTGGCAAGCTCGGCGGCCGGAACGAGTCTCGACGCCTGCGCGATGTTTACCGGAAAGCCGCGAAACCGCTCGGAGAATGTCTTGAAGTGCTGGCGCGCCAGCAGCGTCGTCGGCACGATCACCGCAACCTGCTTGCCGCCGATCGCGGCGATGAACGCCGCGCGCAACGCAACTTCGGTCTTGCCAAAGCCGACGTCGCCGCAGACGAGACGGTCCATCGGTCGGCCCGAGCCCAGGTCCTTGATCGTTGCATCAATGGCAGCCAGTTGGTCGTCGGTCTCCTCGTAAGGAAATCCGGCGCAGAACTCATCATAGGCGCCCGGACCGACCGTCAGGCGCGGCGCCTCGCGCAGCTGGCGCTCAGCGGCGATCTTGATCAGCTCACCCGCGATTTCGCGGATGCGGCTCTTCATGCGCGCCTTGCGCGCCTGCCAGTTGCTTCCTCCAAGCCGGTCAAGGTCGACGGTTGCCTCTTCCGAACCGTAACGCGACAGCAGGTCGACGTTTTCGACCGGCAGATAGAGCTTGGCGCCTTCGGCGTAGTGAATTTCGAGACAATCGTGCGGGGCGCCCGCCGCCTCGATTGCCTGTAGCCCCTCAAAGCGTCCAATCCCGTGGTCGACATGCACCACGAGGTCACCGGGCGCGAGGCTGGTCGCCTCGGCGATGAAATTTTCCGCACGCCTCGCCGCGCGCCTGGGCCGCACAAGCCGGTCGCCAAGAATGTCCTGCTCGCTGATGATTGCCGCATCGTCGGTTTGGAAACCGGATTCGATGCCGAGCACCGCGAGCGCCACTGACGTCTTTGGCAGAGCCAGCACCGCGGCCCAGTCGGAGACCGGCGTGAGATTGTGAAGCCCGTGGTCGGCGAGCACATGGCTCATGCGCTCTCGCGCGCCCTCGCTCCACAACGCAATCGCCACGCGTTTTCCCGCCGCCTGCAGGGCAAGCACGTGGGTGCTCACCGCCTCGAAGACGTTGGCGCCCGGCTCCGCGCGCTCGGCCGTGAAGTTATGGCCGGCACGCGCCCCCACCGCGATGGCGTCCTCCTCCGGCACCGCGAAAGGCGTTAGCCGCGCCAGCGCCGATTGATCAAGGCGCGATTTCCATTCCGTTTCGCCGAGATACAGCCGCTCCGCCGGCAACGGCTTGTAGACCGGCGTCATACCCTGCTTGAGAGCGTCCTGGCGGGCCTCATGGTAGTCGGCTATTTGCGAGAACCGCTCATGTGCCGCGTCCTCAGCGAGATGCTCGATCGCGACGGCCGTCCCCGGCAGAAAATCGAACAAAGTCTCGAGCCGGTCGTGGAACAGCGGCAGCCAATGTTCCATACCGGGATATCTGCGGCCTTCACTCACCGATTCATAGAGCATATCATCGGGCGTCGCCGCGCCGAACTCCGCAATGTAACCGGTACGGAAACGGCGGATCGTCTCGGTGACGAGCTGGAATTCCGCCACCGGCACAAGATCGAGCCGCCGCAGCTGCTCTTCGCTGCGTTGGGTCTGCGCGTCGAAGACCCGTATTGTTTCCAGCGCGTCGCCGAAAAAGTCGAAGCGAACGGGCATATCCATGCCCGGGGGATAAAGATCGAGGATGCCGCCCCGCACGGCATAGTCGCCGGGTTCACGCACCGTCGAGGCGCGGATGAATCCATTCAACTCAAGCCAATCGACAATCCCCTGCATGCCGATGACGTTGCCCGGCGCAACCGACAACGCATGCGTCGACACGAAGTCACGAGCCGGGACGCGCTGGAGCGCGGCGTTGACAGTGGTCAGCAGAATGGACGGCTTGTCGCGCCCCTTTACGCGAACGAGGCGCGACAACGCAGTCATGCGCTGTGCGACCACGGCGGCATTCGGCGAAACACGGTCGTAGGGCAGACAGTCCCACGCCGGGAATTCCACGGTCTCGATATCCGGGCCGAAAAAGGCGAGCGCACGCGACAACGCCGCCAGGCGTTGGCCGTCCCGGCAGATGACGGCGAGCGACACGGCAGGCGCGTCCTTACCGGCAGCGATCGCCCGCGCGAGATCGGCGAGCACAAGGCCTTCGGCGCCGTCCGCGACTTGCGCCAGGACGAGCGGCTTACCGGGCTTCAGCAACTCTGCTGGTGACTTGCCGCTCCTACTCACGCCTTCTCCTTGCGGTGGAAATCGCGTAGCCGGCGAAAGAGCACCGTGTCGAATTGCTCCGGCGTCTCTTCCATTCCATTGACCCAGGAAAAAATCTGCTGATCAGGGATCTCAAGCCAGCGCTCGAGCTCGTCGAGCTCTCCCTCGGTCAGCGATGCCAGATGCGCATCGGCAAACTTGCCGAGCACAAGGTCCATTTCCCGGATACCGCGGTGCCAACACCGGAACAGGACACGTCGGCGGCGCGGATCCAGCCCTTCGCTCGACAGGTTCGTTCCCGTGGTCACCGCATGTCTCCAACGCCAAAAACCCGGACGGGGCCGGGCGGGGTTTTATATAGAGGCCTCGTGCCACAATGTCAGCCGTTCCTTTGCACAGGGCTGCATTGCGCCGAAATTCCGCACAAGCCAGCATGTCCTTATGCGACCGCTCGCGCTCAATCCTCTGTTTGCTTCGCTCAGGAGCCTGACCGGTGTCGGGCCAAAGCTTGAGAAGCTATACGCGCGGCTGCTCGACCGCGAAGCGCCCCGTGTGGTCGACCTTCTTTTTCATATGCCGTCGGGTGTCATCGACAGGCGCGCGCGTCCCAAATTGCGCGACGTTCAGCCGGGACAAGTCGTCACGATTTCGGTGACTGTCGACAAGCACCGGCCGTCACCGCCGCCCCGTTTGCGCGCGCCCTACCGCATCTATGCGCACGATGACACCGGCGACATTACCCTCACCTATTTCAATGCGCGCCGCGACTATGTGGAGAAACTACTGCCGGTCGGAGAGACTCGCTATGTCTCCGGCACTGCGGAGTTCTACGACGGCATGCTGCAGATGGTTCACCCCGACCGTGTCGTCGATGAAGCCGGTTTTGCCGCGCTTCCACTGGTCGAGCCTGTCTATCCCCTCACTGAAGGGTTGGCATTGGGCAATGTCCGCCGCGCAATGGACAGCGCGCTCACCCGCCTGCCAACGATCCCTGAATGGCAGGACCAAGCCTGGATCGCGCGCGAGAAATTTCCGGATTTCAATTCGTCCTTGCGACATCTCCACCGCCCAAATCAACCAGGGGATATCCTGCCGGAGCACGCTTCCTGGACTCGGCTTGCCTATGACGAATTGCTGGCCGGGCAACTCGCGCTTGCCCTCGTCCGGACACACATGTGCCGTCAGCCCGGACGCGGCAGTGCAAGCGAAGGACGGTTGCGGGCCCGCATCTTGAAGGCCCTGCCCTATACGCTCACGCATTCGCAGCAAAAGGCGCTCGACGACATCACGACCGATCTCGCTTTGCCGCAGCGGATGCTGCGCCTTCTGCAAGGCGACGTTGGCTCCGGAAAGACCGTGGTGGCATTCGCCGCGGCAGCGGGCGTCATCGAGGCAGGGCGGCAGGCAGCCATCATGGCGCCGACCGAGATCCTTGCGCGCCAGCATCTGGCAACGATCGCACCGCTCGCCGAGGCTGCCGGCATTCGCGTTGCCATCCTGACCGGCCGCGAGCGCGGGCCCGCCCGCAAGGAAATTCTCGATCGCCTGGCGCTCGGCGATCTCGACCTTCTTGTCGGAACACATGCGCTGTTTCAGGAAGACGTCGCATTCCACGATCTCGCGCTTGCGGTTGTCGATGAACAGCACCGCTTCGGAGTTCACCAACGGCTTGCCTTGACGCAGAAGGGCGAAACCGTTGACGTACTCGTGCTTACGGCGACGCCGATCCCGCGCACGCTCGTCCTCACCTATTTCGGCGACATGGACATCTCTGAACTGCGCGAAAAGCCGCCCGGGCGGCAGCCGATCGATACCCGAGCGATTCCGCTGTCCCGCCTCGAAGAGGTTGAAGAAGCAGTGGGCCGCGCGCTGACGGAAGGCAAACGCGCCTATTGGGTCTGCCCATTGGTGGATGAATCGGAAAAAGTCGATCTGGCGGCGGCGCAGGCCCGCTTCGAGGAGCTACGCAGGAAATTCGGCGCACAAGTCGACCTCGTGCACGGCCGCATGAAGGGCGCCGACAAGGATGCCGCGATGAGCCGCTTTGCCGCCGGAGAGACGCGACTGCTCGTCGCGACGACCGTCATCGAGGTCGGCGTCGACGTCCCGGAAGCGACCGTCATGGTGATCGAGCACGCCGAGCGCTTCGGACTCGCACAGCTCCACCAGTTGCGCGGCCGGACCGGGCGCGGATCCGGGGCATCGACCTGCCTGCTGCTCTACAAGGCACCACTGGGCGAAACGGCAAAGGCACGGCTGGCCATATTACGTGAAACCGAAGACGGCTTTCGAATCGCTGAGGAAGACCTGCGCCTGCGCGGCGAAGGCGATCTTCTTGGCACGCGCCAGAGCGGTTGGCCCGGTTTTCAGGTCGCCAGACCGGAGGTACACGGAAAATATCTCGGCGCAGCACGCGATGACGCGGCACTTGTGCTTTCGCGCGATCCCACGCTATCGGAGGTGCGCGGCCAAGCGTTGCGTCACCTGCTCTATATTTTCGGAAAAGATGAAGCGGTCAGGTTGATCCGGGCCGGTTGAACTATCCAGCCGTCTCCGCCTTGCGCTTGGCTCGCGCGGCCTTTGCCTTGATCGCAAGCGCAGCGAGACTCTTCTGTACCTCTTTCTCGGGCTGCACCATGCCGGCCGAAATCAGCAGCGTCATCGCGTTCTCGACAGAGATGTCGAGTTCGATGAGATCTTTCCGCTTCACATAAAAAAAGAAACCGGTCGTCGGGTTGGGCGTGCAAGGCATGAAGGCCGACACGTGCTCGCCCAACGGCAGCTTCTTGACCAAATCGCCGCTTGGCGGCTGCGACAGGAACACCAGCGACCACATGCCAGGCGCCGGAAATTCCACCAGCGCCACTTTTCGGAAGCTGGACCCGGTCTTCGAAAACAACGCTTCGAAGACTTGTTTCATTGTCTTGTAGATCGGCCGCACGATCGGCACGCGATCGAGCACTCCTTCGCCCCAGCCGACCAAGGTCCGGCCGACCAGGTTCGCCGTGAGGAATCCAAGCAACATCAGACCGATCACCGCGATGATCAGGCCCGTTCCCGGAATCGGCCACGGGAGGTAACTCTCAGGTCGATAGTCCGGCGGAATGACCGGCCGCATGAATCCGTCGACCCAGGTGATCAGCGACCAGATCAGCCAAACCGTTATGGCCAGCGGACCTGCGACCACGAGGCCCGTCAGGAAGTAATTGCGGAGCCGGCCAGCCACGCTCGTATGGGGAGTTGCGACCCTCGCCACGTCCACAATCAATGGATCGCTGGAATTGTTTTCGGTTTCGGACATGTGCGCAGTCTATTCCACCGTGACGGATTTCGCGAGGTTCCGCGGCTGGTCCACATCGGTCCCGATGGCGGCAGCCGTGTGATACGCGATTAATTGTACCGGAATTGCATAGACCAGCGGAGCCACGGTCGTGCTCATATCCGGCAACGTGATGGTTTCGACCGATGCGATTGCCGCATCTTTTGCGCCGCGCGCGTCGGTTACCAGGATGATCTTGCCGCCACGCGCGGCGACCTCCTGCATATTCGATACGGTTTTCTCGAACACGTTGTCATGGGGCGCAATCACGATGACCGGCATTTTCTCGTCGATCAAAGCAATCGGCCCATGCTTGAGTTCACCCGCGGCGTAACCTTCCGCGTGGATGTAGGAAATTTCCTTGAGCTTGAGCGCACCTTCAAGCGCAATCGGGAAACTGGTGCCGCGACCGAGGTAAAGCACGTCGCGCGCCTTCGCGAGGTTCTGCGCCAGCCTCTCGATCTGCGGCTCGAGCGCGAGCGCAGCCGCCATCAGGCGCGGCGTTTGGACCAGCGCATGCACGAGATTCTGCTCGTCAGATGCAGACAGCACGCCGCGCGCGCGTCCGGCCGCGATCGCAAGGCAGGCGAGCGCGCTCAGCTGGCAGGTGAAGGCCTTGGTCGATGCGACGCCGATCTCCGGGCCGGCCAATGTCGGCAGGACGACGTCGCTCTCACGCGCGATTGTCGAGGTCGGAACATTCACCACGGACAGAATGTGCTGCTTGTTCTCTTTCGCATAACGCAGGGTTGCCAATGTGTCGGCGGTCTCGCCGGATTGCGAGATGAAGACGGCAAGATCGCCCGGCTCGAGCGGCGCACCGCGATAGCGGAATTCGGAGGCGATATCGATCTCGATCGGAAGTTTGGCAAAGCGCTCGAACCAGTATTTTGCGACCAGGCCTGCGTAGAACGCCGTGCCGCAGGCCGAGATCGAGACCCGCTTCAGCTTCTTCCAGTCGAAAGGCAGCGCGACCGGCAGCGCGACCCGCTCGTCGATCATGTCGATGTAATGCGCGAGCGTGTGGCCGACCACTTCCGGCTGCTCGTGGATTTCCTTCGCCATGAAGTGCTTGTGGTTGCCTTTGTCGACCAGCTGCGCCGAAGCCGTGGACTTGAGGATCGGACGCTCGACCTTGCGATCCTGTTCGTCGCGAATCTGCACGCCCTTGCGTGTGAGAACCGCCCAGTCCCCGTCCTCGAGGTAGCTGATCGTGTCCGTGAACGGCGCGAGCGCAATCGCGTCGGAGCCGAGATACATCTCGCCATTGCCATAACCTACGGCGAGAGGAGAGCCCTTTCGCGCTCCGATCAGGAGATCGTCCTTACCGGTAAAGATGAACGCGAGCGCAAAGGCACCGCGCAGCTGCTTGAGCGAGGCCGCAACGGCGTCTTCCGGCGACTTGCCACTTTTCAATTCCTGCGTGACGAGATGCGCCACCGCTTCGGTATCAGTGTCGCTGGCAAATTTGCTACCGCCTTTCGTCAGCTTCTCACGTAGCTCGCGAAAATTCTCGATGATGCCGTTGTGGACCACGGCCACCAGATCCGTCGCATGCGGATGGGCATTGTCCTCGGTTGGCCTGCCGTGCGTTGCCCAGCGCGTGTGACCGATACCGATCATGCCACCGAGCGGCTCGCGCTCGAGACGGTCTTCGAGCGCGCGGAGCTTCCCTTCCGCCCGCCTCCGGCCGAGAACGCCTTTCTCCAGCGTGGCCACGCCGGACGAGTCGTAGCCACGGTATTCGAGGCGTTTGAGCGCGTCGACCAGCTGGCCGGCGACCGGCCCGTTCCCGAGAATTCCAACGATCCCGCACATCAGCCCGGACGGCCCCTTTTTCCACTCGCTTATGATTTAGCCGCTGCCGCCAAGTCCGAGGAAATCACAACGCATTTCGCCGTGTATCATCGCCCAGCAGACGTATGCGCGTCAGGATTTTTTCGGCTTCTTTCGCGTCAGGTTCTTGCCCAAGGCTTTCACCTGCCGCAAGCGCTTTGCCCAGCCTTCCTTAACCGTTTGCTTGGTACGCGCGATCGCGAGCGCGCCGGCCGGAACATCTTTGGTCACGACCGTTCCGGTGCCGATATAGGCGCCGTCTCCGACTCTGACCGGTGCAACGAGCGCGGTGTTCGATCCAATGAACGCGCCTTTGCCGATGTCGGTTCGATGCTTTGCCACGCCGTCGTAGTTGCAGGTGATGGTGCCGGCTCCGACATTCGCGCCCGCGCCTACCCGCGCATCGCCGATATAGGCCAGGTGATTGGCTTTCGCACCCGCCTCGATTTTGGCTTCCTTGACCTCGACAAAATTTCCGATGTGCACGTCCTTGCCAAGATCGGCGCCCGGCCGCAGCCGCGCAAATGGCCCGACGCGCGCGCCCTTACCGACGCGCGCTCCTTCCAGGTGAGAAAATGACCGGATGGTGGCGCCGTCCTCGACCGTGACACCCGGACCGAACACGACGTTTGGCTCGACGGTGACGTCCTTGCCAAATTTCGTGTCGGCCGACAGAAATACCGTTTCCGGTGCGACCATGGTTACGCCTGCTTCCATCGCGGCCGCGCGCAGCCTCTGCTGCAAAACCGCTTCAGTCTCGGCGAGCTGCGTCTTCGTGTTGATTCCGCGCACGTCGTCCTCCGAGGTTTCAATCGCCTTTGCCTTCAGACCCATATCGCGGGCAATGGCAACGGCGTCGGTGAGATAGTATTCGCCTTTCGCGTTCTTGTTGCCGATCCGGTTCAGGATGCCGAGCGCGTGAGGGCCGGCAAGCGCCATCAGCCCGCCATTGCAGAAGCCGATCTTGCGCTCCTCCGGCGAGGCATCGCGCTCCTCGCGGATCGCGGCAAGCTCGTTTCCTTGCAGCAAAAGCCGGCCGTAGCCCTTGGCATCCGCCGGCCTGAATCCGAGCACTGCGACGGCAGCACCGTCCGCTAGCGCCGCACGTAGTTTTGCAAGCGTCTGCGCACGCACCAAAGGCGTATCGCCGAATATGATGAGGATATCGTCGGTGCCGCGCGTAATCGCCTTGCGGGCCGAAAGAACGGCGTGGGCAGTGCCGCGCCGCTCGCGCTGCTCAAAAATCTGCGCCTCGGGCGCGATCCGCCGCGCCTCCCCGCGAACGGTATCGTGGTCGGGTCCGACGACGACAGCGATGTCGCGGGCACCTGCGGACTTCGCTGCCGCAATGACATGCGCCAGTAAGGTCCGCCCGCCCAATTCATGCATGACCTTGGGCCTGCGCGAATTCATTCGCGTGCCCTCGCCCGCGGCGAGCACGATGGCAAGGCAAGATCGACGAGACATGCGGATTCTGGTTCTCGCTACCGTAATTGGCGCATCCCATAGCCGAGGCGGCCGACAGGCAAAAGCCCGATACCAGGACATCGTGAAGGACCGCAAAGGCGAGACTGGGCGGATTCTGTTAATGTTTTCAATGATTCGCCCATCGAGGACCCTATGGCGATCGAGCCGGCGCCGGCCGAATTGAATGCTGGGGAGCCGCGCAAACGCGGGCGCGATTTCTCCACTCTGCTCTGGCTATGCGGTTGGGGCGTGGCGACCGCCGTTGCGCTGAGCGCGCTTGCCATAACAAGTCAGACCCAGACCGCAACCGACCGCCTGCGCTCGATTTTCGCCACCAGCGAACCGTCCGCGGTGGCGCAAATGCCTCCACGCGTCGCTCAACTCGAATTGGAAGCCCAGATGCTGACCGCGCAGGTCCGCGCGTTGAACGCGGATCGCGACCGGCTCGCTGGGCGCATCGCTCTGCTCGAAAGCAGCGTCGACGACATGACCGGCGCCATCAAACGGCAGGCCGCCGCCACCGCAGCTGCCCTTGCTGCACGAACAGCACTCCTTGCACCCCAGCCACAGCCGATTGCACCCCAGCCGCAGCAGATTTCACCCCAGCGGCAGGCGATTGCACCCCAGCCGCAGCCGAACCTGGCACCGCCGGCTGCCAACGCGCCGCCCGCAGTTGCCGCGCCCGTGACCACCTCGTCTGTTCCCTTGCCGCCCGAACGCGCGACGGCTGCACAGGCGTCCGCCGGGCCGGAGCCGGCGGCAAGTCCGAGCGAGTTCGGTCTTGATCTTGGCAATGCATCGACACTGGACGGCGTTCAGCAACGCTGGACGACCTTGAAGGCCAATTTCGGTCCGCTCCTGAGCAACCTGCACCCGCTGGCAGCAACCGAGCGCCGCCAGGGCAAGACAGGCTACCGGCTCGTGGTCGGCCCGCTGCCCAACAGCCCGGCCGCCACCGGGCTCTGCGCTCACTTCAATGCCGCCCACACGCCCTGCCGCGCCGTCAAGTTCGAGGGCGAACAGCTTGCGCAGCGTTGATCGCCGCGGCATTGCAGCGTCATACTGACCGCATGAAACTGTTTCTTCCGAGTGCGCGGGCGACGAACTGGCTGCTGATCATCGGTTTTTGCTCGATCGGCTATGCGCTCTACATGCGCTATCTCACGGTGGAGCAGTCGACTGTCGGTCTCGCATGCCAGGCCGGTTTGAATACCTGGCTGTGCTTCACGCGCCAGATTACGGTCGCACTGTTCGAGCATTCCGCGTTTGGCTGGGCAGCGCTGATCGTTGCTGCGCTGAATTTGGTGCGGCCCTCGATGCTCCTGTTCGCCATTGCACTTGCGGCGGCCTGTCTCGGGGTCGTCCTTTATAATGTCGGGCTATCCTCGCTCGCCGTCGGACTGCTGCTCCTCAGCTTTGCGCGTCGCGCGCCTGACCCAGATTGAAAGCCAGCGCCGCCAGGACTGCGCAGACCCACAACGACTGCCAGTTGGCGAAGGTTTCGTTGAAGACAATGTAGACGACGGACAGCGCGAGCACGCATGCCGCCGACATTTCCGCGACGCCACGCGCTCCTTTCCCGCGGCCGACGAGAAATCCATGGACAACGAAAGGCAGGATCGCCGCCGTGAGCGGTGCAAAGGGGAAGTCGCGATAGCGCGGATCGAACACCAGGCTGAGCGCGACAAGAAAAGCCAGCATCATCACTGCGATTAATATCGCTCCGGCAGCGCGATCGAGTGGCCTACCGGCGCGCCGCTCCTTCGGTCCCAGCAATTGCGCGAAACTGGGAACAGGACTGTTCCGCATGATCGCCACGCTCAACACAACCGGCGCCACGAACGCGACTGCGGCAAGCGTCAACGAGCGTGTCCAGCCGGCAACGCCGAGGCTCTCGATCGGAACGTTTTCAATTGTCCACCCGATAAGCGCTCCGCCGACCAGCGCATTCGCGCCCACGCCCAGCCATTGCAAAGTGCGGACGTTTTCGCCGCGCGCATAGATCGCCGCACCGAATACAAGGAGGGCGAACAGGATCCCGCCGATGCCCTGCCAGATCCAGAGGGGATGATTGGAGACCGGTTGCGACCAGCGGAATTTCGGCGCGCGTGAATGTCCGTCGAGCAGCCCCCAATGGCCACCGACCGTCCCTTCTTGCACGCGCTTCCATGGCTGATCGAAAGCTTCGATGACATTGACGTGGAAATTCTCCAGCTTGCTGAGGGCGAGCACGTCCTGAATGACCCTTGCCTGGTTGGCCGGCGATGGCAGCGCCCCTTCGCGCATGCGGCCGGCACTCGGCCAACCGACTTCGCCGATCAGGACCTCCTTGCCTGGAAATGCGTCGACGACTTGCCGGCGAATTGCCGCAACATGGGCTCCGGCGCGCCCGGCGGAGATCGGAAAATCCTCCCAGTAGGGCAGGATATGGATGGTGACAAAATCAACGGCATTGGCGACGTCGGTGTTGCGGAGCCAGAATTCCCAGACGTCCGCATAGGTCACCGGTACGCGCACGCGCGCCTTGACCGCGCGGATCGTCCGCGCGAGGTCGGTCGCCGTCATGTCGCCGCGCAGCAGCACCTCGTTGCCGACCACGATGGCGCGGATGGTTTCCGGGTATTTGTTCGCGAGCGCGATGGCCGTCTCGATCTGATAGTTGTTTTTCGCTGGATGGCTGGACAGCCACAGGCCCTGCATGACCTTCAGGCCATATTTGGCGGCGATCCCGGCAATCTGGTCGAGGCCAGGATCGACCGAGTACGTACGGACGCAGTCCGTGATTTCCGAGAGCCGCGCCAGGTCGTCGTCGATCTGGGCTGCCGGGATCACCGTCGCGGGATCACGCGGCGTCTGTAAGCCGCGGAAGGGCGCGTAGGACACGCAATAGAGCTTCTCAGCCCGTCCCACCTGGGGGTACGGCATGAGAACCGGGCTTCCGAGCCAAACCCAGACACCGGCAATCGCCACCGCCACAAAGGCGAGGCTGGTCAGAGCATGGCGCATTGGAGGCCCGAGCAATGAAGGTCAATGGCTGCCGTCCGGCTTATCGCGCACCGCCGTCCCTGCCAAGGTGACCGGTCTTAAGCAAGGATTGTGGTTACGCTGGACAAAGGGGCCGGGTTGAGGCCAAGTCTTGCGGATTGAAATTCAGGTTAATACGCACGGCTGGCGTGCCGGGCAGAATTACCAGAGAAATCACCGCCGTATTAGCGTCCCAATCCGGTTGCAGACAGGCGCAGGGTACGGCGTCAGGCCAAGTAAAAAAACACATCCGACGGGGACAATGCTGTTTTCTTTCGAGTTGCGTCAGCGTTTTGCCGTGCTTTGCTGCGCGGCGGCTTTAAGTATCCTTGCCCCGGCGGCTTTTGCGCAAAGCGGCAATGGAAAGCCGCCCGAGCCGCAAAAACCGGCTGCCGACGCCGCCAAGGCCGATACCGCCAAGGAAGGCCAAAAGAAAATCGATGAGATCGCCGAGGCTTCCCGTGCCCTGAGCGGGCCGGCTGGCAACCCGGAATGCGTCTGGCTTGGCCGCCGTGTCGTGAGCCTGCTGTGGCGGGACGACCTGGATACGGCCTTCCGGCACCTCGATCTCTACGACCGCTTCGGCTGCCCCGGCCCGCACATCCAGGCCACTTTCCGCTGCCTGGTCCGGCAGGGAAACATCGATCCGAAGCAGCAGGAAACGCTGAACGGCCGGGTTCACGGGTGCTGGCTTAACCCTAACCTGGAGCCTGCCCCGGCAACGGCAGCCGCGCCGCCAGCCCAGGCGCCCGCGGCGACGTCGGGCGGAACCACCCAGCGCTAGGCGGCGTTTGCTCTACGCAATTTTTTCGCGGGGCGCCATGCAAGTGCCTAGGAATTGCCATGTCAGCTAATTACTTGAATCGTCACCTTATGCCGCGCTACGTTTTGCTTGCGCAGACGGAGTATCGGCTGGGCCCAGGGGACGGGCTCAGGGGTCTGTCAACCTGCCCCGCTTGGTTTTGAGTTCTATGCGCACCGTCGCTGCCGTGATCGCCCTTGTGGCGTGCGTGCATGTCGGGTTGTGGGCGTTAATGCGTGACGACGTTCGCGCCCCCAACTTCGAAGGCCAGCTTGCGAGCGTTTCCTACGCGCCGTTCAACGGCTCTGCGCACCCT
Source organism: Pseudomonadota bacterium (assembly GCA_046734435.1). Lineage (GTDB taxonomy): Bacteria > Pseudomonadota > Alphaproteobacteria > Rhizobiales > Xanthobacteraceae > Pseudolabrys. The sequence goes on from JBKPRE010000014.1 coordinate 17,060, forward strand.
GACAAAACCTCTGCGCAGGCCGCCCAGATTCGCTCCGACCTCAAGCTTCTCGCTCCCTACACCCGGGCTATTCGTACCTACTCGGCAACGGGCGGCGTCGAACTCGTGCCGGGCATCGCTTCGGAATTCGGGCTGCGCGTCACGGCCGGCGCATGGATCGACAAGAATCAGGATCGCAACGAGCGTGAAATCCGCTCGGTGATCGATCTGTCAAAGCGTCACAGCAACGTCAACGGCATCATCGTCGGCAACGAAACGATCTACCGCGACGAGCAAAAAGTCAGCGACCTGATTCAGATGATCCAGCGCGTGAAGCGCTCGACCAACGTTCCGGTCACCACCGGCGAAATCTGGCACGTCTGGATCGAGCACCCCGAGCTTGTTTCCGCCGTCGACTATATTGCCGCGCACATTCTTCCTTATTGGGAAGGCTTCTCCGAGACGCAGACGGTCGATCAGACCGTC
>JBKPRE010000015.1:0-9722 GCA_046734435.1 Pseudomonadota bacterium
TGGCAAAAATCCACATGGCCATATCGGGCCGGCCCCATGGCCCATAAACGGTGAAAAATCGCAGGCCTGTCGTCGGCAATCCGAACAGATGCGCATAGGCATGCGCCATCAATTCGTTTGCCTTCTTCGATGCCCCGTACAGGCTGAGGGGATGGTCCACATTGTCATGCACCGAAAACGGCATCTTCGTGTTCGATCCATAGACCGAAGACGACGAGGCATAGAGGAGATGTCGACAGCCATTGTGCCGGCATCCCTCGAGGATCGACGTGAAGCCGGTGAGGTTAGCATCGATGTACGCAAACGGGTCCACCAGGGAATGACGAACGCCGGCTTGCGCCGCCAGGTGCACGACATAGGGAAACCGATGTTGCTTGAAGAGCGTTGCCGTTGCCTCACGGTCAGCGAGATCAAGCGTCACGAAGCGCATGTTGCGGGATTTGACGACTTCGGCGCGGCGGGATTCCTTCAATGCCGGATCGTAGTAGGCATTCATGTTGTCGACGCCAACGACGTCCCGACCGTCACTCAGCAACTGCCTAGCAACGTGAAAGCCGATAAACCCGGCGGCGCCGGTGACGAGAATTGGTCCCTCAGCCATCGGCATCGCACCCATTTTTGACAGCTAAGGCCGCCACAAATCGATCCCTTTCGGCTTTTTGTCTCGATCGAGTTTCGCCTTGATATCGAGCACGATGCCTTCAGCATTTTTGAGCAATCTGGCTATGAGCGGCCACCCGCCGGCAACGTACTCCTTGTGAGCCACGGCAAAGACAACCGCATCAGCGGGCTGCAAGGATCCGATCGGCGTCAGGGCGATTCCATACTCTCCCATAACATCATCGGACGATGCGAGTGGATCAGTAACTTGCACGCCCACGCCGACCCGCTGGAGTTCACGGGCAACATCGATCACCTTCGAATTCCGAATATCGGGCACGTTTTCCTTGAAGGTCATGCCAAGGATTGTCACTGTCGGGTTAGAACGACCACGCTGCATGAGCGCACGCATGCATTCACGGCCTAGCCTTGTACCCATGCCGTCATTGATGCGACGCCCGGCAAGAATAATCTCCGGATGATAGCCTGCTTTTTCGGCGCGAAACGTCAGATAGTACGGATCAACGCCGATGCAGTGCCCGCCGACCAGGCCCGGCTGAAAATTGAGGAAATTCCATTTGGTTGAGGCGGCAGCCAGAACATCGCCGGTGTCGATGCCAAGTTGGTGAAAGATGGCCGACAGTTCGTTCATGAATGCGATGTTGAGATCACGCTGCGTGTTTTCAATGACCTTCGCGGCCTCGGCAACCTTGATCGACGGCGCCCGGTGGATACCGGCCTTGACCACAGAACCATAGACATCCGCCACGATATCGAGGGTTCGCGGATCTTGCGCGGAAACCACTTTGATGATCGTTTCGAAACGATGCTCCTTGTCGCCCGGATTGATCCGCTCCGGAGAGTAGCCGACGGTGAAGTCCTTCCCTCCGGTGAGACCTGATTTTTTTTCGAGGATCGGCAAGCAGTCTTCCTCGATCGCGCCGGGGTAGACGGTCGACTCGTACACGACAATGTCCCCGCGCTTGATAACTTTTCCAACCGTGTCGGAGGCCGAAAGGATCGCACCTAGGTCCGGCCGGCGAGCACCGTCTATGGGAGTCGGCACTGTCACGATATAAAAATCGGCATCGCTCAGACGTGATGGCTCATTCTCGAAATGCAGCGTCGCCTGCTTGAGATCGGCCGACGCCACTTCGAGCGTGCGGTCGTGTCCGGACCGCAACTCCTCGACGCGCTTCGGATCGATATCAAAGCCGATGACCGGCACCCCGGTTCGCGCGAAGGAGACGGCAACTGGCAGTCCGACATAGCCGAGACCGATAACTCCGAGCTTCCGGCCGTGACTCAAAACCGTGGTCCCTTAGGCTGCGCGGCGAAGTTGCGGATCGAATGTCCATTCATCCGAGGCAAGTTTCCGCGACATACGCGCCTTTTGGAAACTCGGCTACCCGAAAATATCCAAATAGACCGTGAAAATCAAAATTTCTGCCAGACTTCGACATGGTGACCACCGCTTTCGAATGGATTTGTTGCAGCCCGCCGCGAATTTTGCGATCAGATGGGTCGGTGGGGTTAGATCGATGAGCAAACTGAAAAGGCTGGCGGGCGTTATCGTTCGACGATCGCTCGGGTATATCCCGTTCTGGCTTCGCTTTCGCCGTGTCCAATACGGATACGAGCTGCGCTATTGGTATCGAAGAATAATGTTCGGCCGAATCTTTTGATGGTCTTGTCCATCGTTAAACCGATCTTGGTACCAGCCATTTGCGAAGAGCAAATCGCGCAGGCCGCTCGAAGCATACATACGAGGCGCGACTGACCAGCACCAGCAATATCAGGGAAACAAGCCACGTTGGCCAAAGCAGGGATTGGTCAAGGGGAAGTATTCCCAGGCGCCGGTAGGCTGACGGCAGAATCTCGTGCAAGAGATAGATCGAGTAACTCGCTTCCCCAAGCCGGACCAGGATAGGACTTGAGAAAAACCGCGATGTGAATGTGTCGTAACGCGCGACCAGATACAGCACGGCTGCGACCGCCGGCGCATAGAGCGGGGAAGCGATGCGACCGATCGTGACGTTATAGTAAGCGACGATCTCATAAAGGAACAGGTGAATTGCCACTGCTCCCACGACAGCCGCAAACGCAAGCATGGAAACCGGTGCAGATCGAAAAGACCTCAGGGTTGAAGGCCGCTTCATAAAAAGATGCGCCGCCGCCATGCCCAGAAAAAATTCGCCAAGCCTCGCGACCGGATTGAAATAAAACAACCAGCGCAAAAGCGAGTCCTGATAGCCGGCGTCGACCGTCGCGACCGGGCCGAAGAGTGCGAGCCCCGCGCGGTCAATTTCAGGCTGCAAATAGGCGCAGCCGAAGAAATAGAGCACCACCGCGAAATAGCTCGCCACCGCCAAGCCGACAATGTGCTGCGATCGCCATTTCCTGCGCGCAATCAATTTCGCGATGCCGACATATACAATATAGAAGAACGCCTCCACGCTGATTGACCACGAAACGGAAGCCACCGGCCCGTACTGATAAATCAGCGATGATTTGCAAATGACGGCGTAGAACCAGCTTTGTGTCAGCGTGATATAATTAGGAAACGCAAGCCAGTGACCTGTCTCCCCTGCCCGGCCGCATGCTCCATGCGTGACCAGTCCCGTGTAAGAAAAATCGACTATGAAGAGGACGATATAAAGTGGGTAAAGCCGCGCAAAACGCGCCCCCGCAAAAGCGCGCACGCCTCCCTTCTCTGGAATTGTGTGGCAATAATTGTAGTGAATGACAAATCCGCTCAGCACGAAGAAAAGGGTCATGCCAAGGCCGGTCAGGGTTGTGATCGTCACCGACCCCGTACCTTGGCTGAAAATGCTGACGTAGTGCCCGCCCGCCACGAGCATGGCGGCCATAAACCGCAGTCCGTCCAGCGCCGGTAGATAGTTCTCACGCGAGCCCGCAATCCGGCTCGTCATTTCAAAGTACATTGCCCCGCCTCAGCCTCCGGGCCCAATTATCCATGATATTCTTGACTTTCAAAAGATGATCGGGCACCCCCGGCCGAAAGATTTCAATACTCGGACGCATCCGTGAAATTGATCCGGGTCGTAATCGTCGTGCTTCAAATCTGAAGGCCGTGAGGAACAGGAATGGGCCGGTTGCTGGAAATTGTCACCCCGTTACACAAGGCGACGAAGCGGGATTATCTCGCTCGAATGGTGGACGATAAGGTCCACTGCATGATGAAAGCCAAGGAGTACGAGTTCGACTATTGGGATGGTGACAGGCGTTACGGCTATGGCGGCTACAAATTCATCGAGGGGCGTTGGGCGCCGGTGGCGAAAGCGCTGATCGACATTTACGGACTCAAAAACGGATCAAAGGTCCTCGACGTCGGCTGCGGAAAAGCGTTTCTGCTCTACGAGATGAAAAAGCTGCTGCCAGAATTACAGGTCGCAGGCTTTGATATTTCCAAGCACGGCCTCTCGGAGGCCCGCGAGAATATCAAACCCTATTTGTTTCGTTATCGAGCCCAGGACCGCTACCCGTTCGGCAACAACACATTTGATCTGGTTATATCGCTCGGCACTCTGCATAATTTGCGGCTATACGAACTTCAAACTGCGGTCCAGGAGATCGAGCGGGTTGGCAAGAACAAATACATCATGGTCGAGGGATATCGAAATGAGCTCGAGCAATTCAACCTCGAATGCTGGGCGCTGACCGCAGAGTCCATCCTGCATACGTCGGAGTGGATCTGGCTCTACAATCATTTCGGCTATACCGGCGACTACGAGTTCATCTATTTCGAGTGAGCATCGGACGATGCAAATCAAGAAGGCCAAGGCGGCCATTCTCGCCCAATCGCGCGAGCCGCTGATCGTTGACGAAATAGAACTGCCCGAAACGCTCGACGTCGGGCAGGTCCTTGTCAAAGTGCTCTATACGACGATCTGCGGGGCACAGCTGAACGAGATCGCGGCTGCCAAAGGACCGGATAAATTCCTGCCCCATCTGCTCGGCCACGAAGCGTCAGCAAAGGTTCTGGAAATCGGCCCCGGCGTCTCCAGCGTCAAGCCCGGCGATACCGTCGTGCTGCACTGGCGACCTAGCCTCGGCATCCAGTGCAAACCGCCGTCCTACAAATGGCGCGGGAAAGCGCTGAATGCAGGCTGGGTGACGACATTCAACGATCATGCCGTCATTTCCGAAAACCGGATGACCCCTATACCCGCGGATTACGATCTCAAGGTCGCGCCCCTGCTTGGCTGCGCCGTGACGACGGCCGCGGGCGTCATCAACAATGACGCCAAGGTCAAGATCGGCGAGTCCGTGGTCGTCTTCGGCGTCGGCGGCGTCGGTCTCAACGTCGTGCAATTCGCGCATCTTGCCGGAGCAAATCCGATTGTTGCGATCGACCTGGTCGACGCAAAGCTGGCCATGGCCAAGGCACGCGGCGCGACCCACACGATCAATGCCGCCACGGCCAAAGATATTCCGGCCGCCATCAAGGACATCGTAGGCCCAAAAGGACCCGACAAGGTCATCGAAACGACCGGCGTGAAACAGGTCATCGAGCAGGCCTACGAGCTCACTCATGCAGATGGTGCCTGCGTGCTCGTCGGCGTCCCGAGTGAGAAAGTTTCGATCTACACCCTGCCGATCCATTTCAACAAGGTGCTGACAGGCTCACATGGCGGCGATGCGGCGCCGCATATCGACATTCCTCGTCTCATCCGGCTTGCCAGAGCCGGACGATTGTCTTTCGACGGCATCATCACGCATGAATATCCGCTCGACGAAATTAACACCGCGCTCGACGTGGTGCGAAGCGGAAATGCAGGACGCGTTGTTTTGAGAGTCGGATGAAAAGTCGGCTGCAAAGTGCGGTGTCAGGCGGACTGTCGCGTGCGCTTCGCATTGCCCAGCTTGGAGCCGTCAGGGTCACGGCGTCAGCGACAAATTCACTGCAACAAAAGGCGAGACGCCTCGAAGCGAAACTTGACGGCCTGGACAAGGGCCTGGCGGTTCTACCCATCACTGATATTGCATGGCCATCCCTTGATCTGGCGAGAACGAATGATCCAGTCAAAGATATTTTGATATCCCGCGAGTTCGAAGCGGCGACGCAGTTTTTTAAGGATAACCCAGCCGCGCAGCGCTCGCTCGTTTCCGGGCAAGCGCAGGCCTTGCTTTATTCCATTATTCGTAACCTGCGCCCAGACCACGTGTTTGAAATCGGAAGCTATAAGGCCGGCACAACGGAAGCGCTTTGCCGCGCACTCCAGGCAAACGGCCACGGCCTTTTGCATACGGTCGATCCGTTTCGCGGAGATTACGTTGCTGCGACGATTGCTCATTGGCCAACTGAATTGCTTCGGTACGTCAGCATTCATCCGATGAGCTCGATGGATTTCTATATGGAGATGGAGCGTCAGAGCGTTCGTCCGGGCGTGGTATTCGTCGATGGCAATCATGACTATGAGTTTGCCCTGTTCGACATCGGCCGCGCCGCAAAATACATGACACCTGGAGGCTTCATATTTGTGGACAATGTCGCCCAGCCCGGGCCCTTTTTCGCTGCGCGCGATTTCCTGTCCGCCAACCCCGGGTGGCGTGAAATCGGTGGATCGACCAAGTGCTACGACGCCTCCCGCTCGTTTGATCGCACGCGATCCGCAATTCCAGACACCGATTTCATCGTTCTGCGCGCTCCGCATGCGCATGTTGTAGGCGACAGGCCGACCACCTTCGGCCGTGTGCGCTGGTGGTCGCCGAGCGTAAAGGGCATCGAATTACAGCTGGACCAGCCGGCAGCCACCGGACTTTTGGACGTGCAGATCGTCTTGCGCGGCTTTGGATCGCAGCCGGTCGAAATGATCGGTCAGACGTCTCTTCGCCTGCAGGAAGCTTCCGGCAGCGTTTCGGTACCGCTGGAAATCACCGCGCAGGGCCAGTTCACCTATTTCACGGTGGAGCCGTGGCTTATTTGGCGCGGCGATCAGCCGCTCGCGATCATGGTCCCGCCAAGGCCGTATTAATATTCAGTTTTTTCGTCGCTCCGAGGCGACAACCGAGTTCACGACCGCGAGAACATCGGGAGGGACTACGCCGTATTCGTCGCGAAGGCGCGACGAATCGAGCGTCGTATGCATTCGCCCCGATCCTGCCGGCAGACCGGCTTCGACGGTCGTTCCTTCGCTGACCAGCGAGCGAGCGACACCGAGCTCCACTGCAATGTGACGGCCGATCTCCAGGTATGGGAGGTCGCGCGGTCCCGTGAGTTGGAATATGCCGCGAGCACCATCTTTCATCAACTTGGCGATCACATCGCACACCATGGCGGTTTCGACCGGCGCCATCGTCATGTCGCTGAAGGCACGGATCGGCTGACCAACTGCGAGCTTTTCACTCCAGCCGCGAAGCAACGGCATATCGCGCGAAACGACCTTGGCCAGGCGCAGAACCGCGGCCGGCATCCCCTGCTCCATCCGCGAGAAAAACCCGGCCTCCGCGCGCGCCTTCTGCCGGCCGTATTCGGTAACAGGACTGTGCGGAGCATCGGCGGCAACGTTTGGCACCGTTCCGTCGAAGACCTGGTTGGTCGAGAGGAACAACACCGGGATTCCGCGGCCGAGCAGCCGGTCGGCAAGCGCAAGCGTCTGGGTCACATTGACGTGCGCAGACCCCCGGGGATCGGCCTCACAGGTCTCAATGCGCGCAACGGCGGCAAAAATACATGCCGCGCTCGTTCCGGATGGAGGCTCCCAATTCTCGAGCGGCGCCGAAAGATCAAGGAACGGCCTGTCGGCGGTTACCTGCCTCTTGCGTCGCGTGGTCGCAGCCGCAGTCACGCCACGCGCTTTGAATGACTGGTACGCCGCAGCTCCGATTTCGGAGTCACCGCCGATGAGCAGCCACATATCGGCTCCGGATCATCAGGCGCGGGCGGCAACGCTCGTATTCACGGCCGCGACCTCCGTGGCAACCTTGTCTTTCAACGCGGCACGCAGGCTTGCCGCGATCTGAGCGGGCATCAGCCCGTAAATGTCAAACAGATCTTCCTGCAGGCCGTAATTGTGCGGGAACTCATCGGGAAGTCCCAACCGCCTGACTGGCGGTGCCGAAGTTCCCAAGTGTTCGACAATGACATCAGTGATCGCGCTGCCCAGGCCGCCAATCCGGATGCCCTCCTCCACCGTCACCACCAGGTCGGCAGCGCGCGCGAAATCAAGAACAGTCGCCTCATCGAGTGGCTTGATCGTATGGAAATGGACCACCGACACGTCGATGCCGTCTTTTGCGAGAAGCTCCGCGGCCGCGAGCGAATTCGTCGTCATAACTCCGGTCGACATCAGCACAGCCGCGTGCCGCGAGCGGGCTCGGCGCATCGGGATGGCCTTCCCGATCGCAAAACCCAGTTCGTCGCGACTGATGACAGGATCGCCACCTTTCGCAAGCCGGATGTAAATCGGATGCGGCCAATCGAGCGTGGCGTTCATCAGCCGTATCATCTCTTTGGCATCGCAGACCGCAGTCACGGTCATGTTCGGCAGCGCACGCATGATGGCGATATCTTCGATGGCCAGATGCGTCGGTCCCAGCGGGGCATAGACCAGTCCGCCGCCATTGGCGATCAGCCGCACGGGCAGGTCGTGCAGGCACAGATCGACCGCGACCTGTTCGTAACATCGTCGGGTGATGAAAGTCGCAATCGTGTTGGAATAGGGAATGTAACCTTCCTTCGCCAGGCCGGCCGACATCCCGATCAGATTTTGCTCGGTAATGCCTTCCATGTACCAGCGCTCCGGCATGTCGCGCTTCATGTCCGCAAGCAGGCCAGGGCTGAGATCTGAACCGACAAACACCACGCGCTCGTCGCGCTTGGCAAGATCGTAGACCATGTTCAGGCAGGTCTGACGCATGTTCTATTCCAGCGCACCATAGAGTTTGGCGACCAGATCCTCATTGATCTTCGACTTGTGGTGCCAGTTGGCATCGTTTTCGGCGAATCCAATGCCCTTGCCCTTCACCGTATGGCAGATCACGGCGGTCGGCCGGTCCTGCGCCAGTGGCAGCCGCCGAAACACGGCACGCAGCGCTTCGACATCGTGTCCATCAACTTCAACGGTCGCGAAATTGAATGCTCGCCACTTGTCGACGAGTGGCTCCAGATCCTGGATTTCGCGCGTCGATCCTGCGGACTGGACCTTGTTGTAGTCGATCACTGCGGTCAGGTTCGACAGCCGGTGCTTGCCTGCGCACATTGCCGCTTCCCATACTGAACCTTCGTCGATCTCGCCGTCACCGAGAACGACGATCACCCGGCTGTCGCGCTTTTGCATCCGGACGCCCAGCGCCATTCCAAGCCCAATCGACAGGCCGTGCCCAAGCGCACCCGTCGAGGCTTCGACTCCCGGCACTTTGCCGGCCTCGGGGTGGCCGCCGAGAATCGAATCGCGGCGGCAGAACGTGTCGAGCGTGTCGATCGGAAAGAAACCTTTATCCGCCAACAGCACGTAGAGTGCGATACAGCCATGACCCTTGCTCAGGATCATGCGGTCGCGATCGCGCCATCCTGGTTCGGCAGCTCGGTACCGCAACACGTCGTCATAGAGCACGCGCATGATCTCGATCAGCGACATCGACGAGCCGATATGGCCGCGCTCGCCGCCTTCAAGCGCGCGCACAACCAGCTTGCGCAGATATTTTGACCGCTCATCGAGAGGCGGCGTGGCAAGCTTGATCAACGGCATAGCTTCGGCGCCGGTCGCCATTCACGCGTCCTTCACTTTGGCGGGGAATGCAGCGAGAAATTCGGATGCGAGCGCGAGCTGTTCCGCTTTGGCATCGGCCCAGCTCTGGCGTGTGCCCGCAAGCACCCGGCGCTGCCAGCGCTCGGGGATGAATTCGTTCAAGAGGATCAGCACCCAGCGCAAGCCAAACAGCGGCAGGTAAGCGTCGAGCCGGGCGGCGAATGACGGATCGGCGCCATAAAGTCCGACCGCCAACCGACGAAAATGCCTGCACTGCTCCGCGGAAAGCGGCTTACCGGGGTGCAGCATGATATCAGCCGAAAGTTTCACCGGATCGTCCCATCCGAAATATTCAAAATCGACAAATGCCAGTGACCCATCCCTGCGGCGCAAGCTGTTATGGAAGCC
>JBKPRE010000016.1:0-3646 GCA_046734435.1 Pseudomonadota bacterium
CAGTTCGCATAAGGCGACAGATGCATGCCGGGCGGAAACGGACCCTGATGGTTGCGGTAGCCGCCGCCGAGCAGACCGATCACGCCTGCCGTCTTGCCGTGATAGCCGCCCCAGAAACCGACGAACTCGAATTTCTTCGTGGCCGACTTGGCAAGACGAAAGGCCGCCTCGACGGCCTCCGCGCCGCCGGAAAAAAGCTGGATGTGAGTGATGCCTTCCGGGAGCAGGTCACTGACAAGCTCGAGAAAACGGGCGCGCGTTTCGGTCGTGAAGCTGCCGAACGTGGAGCGCATGAGCTGCTCGCTGATGCGCTTCACATAGTGGGGATGGCAATGCCCGACACTGCCGACCGCAATGCCGGCAATAAAATCGAGGTATTCGTTCCCGTCGACGTCGTAAATCGTGCAGCCCTGCGCGCGATCAACGGCGATCTGCGAATAAAGGGCGATCGATTGCAGGCCCGGCGCCATCGCCGCGGCCTCGCGATCGAAGATCGCTTTCGATCTGGGACCCGGTACGGTGCGCCGTTCGGTGCCGTCTTTTTGCGCCGGCGCCACGTGACGGGACGAAGCACCTTTCATGACTCAACTCCTTGCCGGGATACGATACGCACGCGCCGCTCGAAACGCTCCGCCAGATGATTTGCGATGGCCTGCGCGGCACGCTCGCGGTACCGGGCATAGCTCGGCCAGGCGTTGATGTCGATGATCATCGGTTTGCCGTCTTCCTGGATGACGGCATCGCCGCCAAAAACTTCCAGTCCCAGAGCGGCCGCAGCGCCGAACGCCGCCTCGCGCAGACGCGCGACATCGAAGGAATGACCCAGCATTCCCTTGTCACGATGATAGAACCATTCAAACCAATTGGCAGCCACCTGGCGCGTTTCGCTTCGGACACCGTAAAATTTAACCAGGTCGCCCGACACGTGCTCCTGCGCGATGATGAAGGGAATGCCGCGCTTGGCAAACCGGTCCAGGGCCTCATGCCACCCCGCTTCTGACGCAATGTAAATGACATCGGAAGGCTGCGTCGCATGGAAATCATAACGCTTAACCCATACGGCAGCCGCCGGCGGCGGCCCTTTCGCGTTGCTCGCAACGACGTGGCTCGCCGGCGAGGGAACATGATTCTTGGCGAAAAGCTCGACCATCCTGTGACGGTAGGTGTTGCGGATCGCGTTCGGCGAATTCACCACGACCGAGCCGGCGTTTTGCGCATCGGTGAGGCGATCAAGAACCGTGCCACGCTCACACATCGCGAATAAGTTTGCGCAGCGGCCATCAAACGCCGCGTCGACCTCGACAAGCTCGACGCTGAACCCGCGCGAGGTCAGCGCTTCGCCGACGCAATTCATGATGGCGCGATCGTCATCGATGCGGCCCGGCGAATGGTCCGGCTCGCGGTAGATTCCCCTGCAGGTTTTGGCCATCGTGTTCATGGCTCGGACTTCTCGCGCTGAAGACCAGACACCGCACTTTCAGCGGCGGCGACATCGCGCGCACGGTCGATGTCGAAGACGCAAGGCAGGACAACGCCATAGACCGGTTGTCCGGCCGCAACCAGTGCCCCGAGATAATCGCGCAACCGCGCGAAATCGGCCGCGGGAGCGGCGGGCCTTTTGGCCGGCAGCCAATAGAGCCCGGCCGTCACGTGGCTGCCATTGCTTCCACCGATCCGGCGGATACGCCCGTTCGATGTATCCAATGTGACCCACAGCGGATTTTCGTCGTCGACATGGGCGGTCACGCCAAGCACCACCGCATCATCGGGGAACCGCGAGGCCGATGTCACAAAGATCCGGAACTGGTCGACAGGCAGGATCGCGTCGACCGTCGTGACCACGGCGGGTGCATCGATCAGCCGGTCTGCGACAAGCCGGAAAGTGGCGTAAGACGACGGCGTCGAGCGCACGATCACGTCGAGGTCAAAATCTCCGGCATGGGCTTTGAGCCATTGCCGGCAGTCGTCGCTCGCCTCGTTGATGCCGACGGTCACTTTTCGAATGCCGGTGGCTCGGAAGCGGTCGAGAGCGTGATCGATCAGCGGACGTCCTCCGATCTGAACCATCGGCTTGCTGACACGAAAACCGTCAGCGCGCAGGCGGCTTCCCTCACCTGCCGCAATGATGCCCCCGCGGATGGCGGAAACTGTGGAGGCCCGAGTCATTGCAGAAACTTCGTGAGATCGCGCAGGTCGGTCACCGCCTGCTGCCCGCTTTGCTCGGATTGGACACCCTGAGGCGCAATCCAGATGAATCGCATGCCCATCCGCCGCGCGCCTTCGCGATCGCGGCGCAATGAATCGCCGATGAACACGGTCTCTTCCGGCGTCGCGCGAAGACCGTCGAGGGCCGCGCGGAAGATTGCCGGGTCGGGCTTCTCGGCGCCCACGCAATGGCTGTCCACCAACACCTCGAAAAAGGAACACAGACCCGCGCTGTCACACACCGCTTCGAGATTGCCGTAAAAATTGGACACAATGCCGAGGCGGTAGCGTTGGCTCAGCGCCTTCAGCGTGGGCCGATTGCGCTCGAAAGTGGCCGCGGCTTCCGACAGAAAGATAGAAGCGACGCGCCGGCCGCGATCGCTGCTGCCATTCCCTCCAGCGCGGCGCGCCAGCTCGGTTTCCAGGTTGGCGGTCAACGCGCGCACCGTGCCCGAGAGATCTGTCGTGGACGGCAGTCCTCCGACAAGCGGATCATCCGCCGCATAGAAGGCCGGCGCAAAAGCCTCGCCATCCAGACTTAGCCCCTCGGCGCGATAAAGTGCGTGAAATCGCTCCTTCCACGCGACGCCGTCAGCGTCGAGCGTGCCGCCGAAATCGAACAGCAGCGTTTTGACCGGCGCGTTCATTGTATGGCCCGTACGCTGAGCCGCCCAACACACAACACCCGAGATAGCCGCGCGCCGTTTGCGCCTGCTATGAGCGCTGCGGGCTGGATGCCAGCTTGGCACCCGGCCCCTCTCCGGGAAGATCAAACCGGCGGCCATCGATGAAGGCGTTGCACGCATCGAGCGCAACGCTGTCGCGCAACTGCCGCGGCGGGCTCTTCATATAGTAGGCCGAAGGCGCCTCCAGCGGACCGGCTTCGCCGCGCTCCAGCGCCAGCTTCACGCAACGGATCGCGTCGATGACGACGCCGGCACTGTTCGGAGAATCCTGCACCGACAACCGCAACTCCAGTTCGATCGGCGAATTGCCGAAGCCGCGCCCTTCCATCCGGATGAAGCAGACCTTGTTGTCCTGCTGCCACGGCACGTAGTCCGATGGACCGATATGGATGTCGCGCGCATCGAGGCGCTCATCCAGCTGCGATTGCACGGACTCTGTCTTGGAAACTTTTTTGGACTTGAGCCGGCTTCTCTCGAGCATGTTGAGGAAGTCGGTATTGCCACCGGTGTTGAGCTGATAAGTGCGATCGAGGCCGACGCCGCGATCGGCAAAGAGCCGCGCGAGCGCCCGATGCACGATGGTTGCACCGACCTGGCTCTTGATGTCGTCGCCAATGATCGGCAAACCGGCATCGCGGAATTTCGCGCCCCAGACCTCGTCCGAAGCGAGGAACACGGGAACGCAATTGACCATGGCTACACCCGCTTCAATGCAGGCCTGCGCGTAATACTTGACCGCGCGCTCGGAGCCGACC
>JBKPRE010000017.1:0-11247 GCA_046734435.1 Pseudomonadota bacterium
CTCCGGCCACCCCACCCGCATCATATGCTCAGCGCTGATCGCGCAGGCATTTGACACCGTGCGCTACCCGATTCTGCCGAAGATTACGCGGCTCGAGAGCGAAGCGGCGCGTCAGGAAATACTGGAAATCCGCCACTCATCCCTCTACGCACCGCGCGACTTCGACATCTCTCCGTATTTTGAGGTCGTGAAGCCGACCATTGTGCGCGGCTTTGACTACAAGACCATCGCATGGGCGGATCAGCCGGCCGCTGAAACTGTCCCCCTTATGCCAGCCGAAGACGACACGCTTTCTCCGGTATCCTAGGCGACGGGCTTGCCGAACGTTGCGGCCGGACTTACCTGTGCCGCTATGGTTGACGCATTCGTCAAAGCGCTTTCGCAGATGTTCACCCCTGCCCTGCGGCGCGTGCTGCTCAAAGCTGTGGGGTTGGCGCTTGTTGTCATTGTGATCATCGGCATCGCCATGCACCGGCTGTTGGCCGCGTGGGCGGACGCCGGTGCAAATTGGGCTGAGCAAGCGTCCGGAATGGCGCCGCACGCAGCCTGGGCTGCGCTTGCCTGGATGCTGTCCGTGATCGCAGCGCTGGGCATCATTACTGGCGCATTGTTCCTTATGCCTGCAGTCACCGCCTTCGTGGGGAGCTTTTTCGTCGATGAAGTCGCCGAAGCCGTCGAGCGGGAATACTATCCTGCGCACCCGCCCGGCCGAGCCTTGCCGTTTTCGCGTGCACTTGTAGAAGGTATCAAGATCGCTGCGCTCGCGGTCCTTGTCTATCTGTTCGCGCTGCCGTTTGTCCTGCTGGCCGGGCTTGGAATCATTATCCTGTTTCTTGCAAACGCATATCTGCTCGGACGCGAATATTTTGAGCTTGCCGCAATGCGCTTCCACCCGCCGCACGAAGCGAAGTCAATGCGCAAAGCCAATGCGGCTTACGTTTTCCTGGCTGGCACAGTGGTCGCAGCTTTCGTATCGATCCCGCTCGTCAATCTGACGACGCCAATATTTGCGATGGCTTTCATGGTCCACGTGCACAAAAGGCTGGCCGGCGCACGAATTGAACTCGTCGAAGCACCGCGCTGACAGTCAGCCTTTCGGACGCAAATCGATGACGCGCTTGGCCTTGCCGAGCGAACGTTCGACCGTTCCTGGCTTGACCGTGCGAACCGCCGCGGTCACGCCGACAGTAGCCTTGATGTGATGCGCGAGATCTCGGTCGCACTCGGCATAGACACCTTCCGCATCGAGACGCGATTCGACGACGACGGTGATTTCGTCCAGACGTTCGGCGCGCCGCAACTCGATAACAAAGTGAGGTGCGAGGCGTTCGTCTTTGAGGATGATTTCCTCGATCTGGCTCGGAAACACGTTCACCCCGCGCACGATCATCATGTCGTCGGAACGGCCTGCAACTTTCTCCATCCGGCGCATTGAGCGCGCGGTGCCGGGCAGCAGGCGTGACAGGTCGCGCGTGCGATAGCGCACAGTAGGCATTGCCTCTTTGGTCAGCGTGGTGAACACCAGTTCGCCGAACTCCCCGTCGGGCAACACCTTGCCGGTGGCCGGATCGATCACTTCCGGGTAGAAATGATCTTCCCAGATATGCGGGCCGTCTTTGCTTTCGATGCATTCGCAGGAAACACCCGGGCCGATGATTTCCGACAGCCCGTAATTGTCGATGGCGTGGAGATCGAACGCCTCTTCGATCTCGGCGCGCATCGCATTGGTCCACGGCTCAGCCCCGCACATTGCGATCTTGAGTGAGCACTGACGCGGGTCGATGCCCTGGGCACGAAATTCGTCAAGAATCGCAAGTATATAGCTGGGTGTGACGAAGATGACGTCGGGACGGAAATCCGCGATCAGATGCACCTGCCGCTCCGTCATTCCGCCCGACACCGGCACGACGGTCATGCCGAGGCGTTCGGCGCCGTAGTGGAAGCCGATGCCGCCGGTGAATAGCCCGTAACCGTATGAGTTCTGCACCAGCATGCCCGGCTTGCAGCCGGACGCGCGCATGCAGCGCGCCATCAGGCCGGCCCAGGTGTCGAGATCGCGCCGACTGTAGCCGACCACGGTGGGCTTGCCGGTCGTTCCGGATGACGCATGAACGCGCAGAACCTGATCGCGCGGTATCGCAAACATCCCGAACGGATAATACGCGCGTAGGTCGTCTTTGGCGGTAAACGGAAATTTCGGCAGATCGTCGAGCGTCTTGAGATCGCCGGGACGAACGCCGGCTTTGTCGAATGCTTTCTTGTAGTGCGCGACATTGCTGTAAGCGTGGTTGAGCGTCCATTTCAAGCGCTCCAACTGGAGTGCCGCGATCTCATCGCGCGAGGCCGTTTCAATCGGATCGAAACTTTCGCGTGCCGGCATCAGATTGATGCCTTTGAGCTGTAGATGCGGCATTCAAATCCCCAGCGTCAGCAAACAACGCCCTATCAGATTTTTCGCTGCGCGGCGTTCCAGTGCTTTTCCAGATTAGCGATCAGAGCGGGGCTGAAATGGCAATAGGCCTGCTCCCGGCAGTACACCGCCATGTAGCGGCGGAACAGATCAAGCGGCTCTTCGCCGACCCGGATGGCGCGCCGGTTACCGGCAGCACTGACCACGCCCGAACCGGTCAAGTCATCGACAACCCGCGCGACCGCTTGATCCATTTCGCCTGGCGGCACGATCAGATCGCAAATCATCCGGCCTTCCGGCGTGTCGCAATCGAGTCGCCGGCCCATCAGGATAGCCTGTCGCGTGATGCGATCGGCCGTAAAACGCGGCATGCGCAGGTTGGCCGCGCCCGGAATGATGCCTTCCTTGCGGGCCGGGAGCGTCATGTAGGCGTCGCTCCCCGCGATCACATAATCCATCGCCAGAAGATATTGGCAGCCGCCACCGATCGCCCAGCCATCCACCGTGGCGACCCAAGGCTTTTCTCGTGTCCCGCCGTAGATTTCGTCAGGGCTTGCCGCGCCCATCGCGACGCCGCGGAACATCTTGTTCACCACCCCCATGTCGCGGCGGATGTACCAGAGATAGGGAATCTTGCCGCGATAGATATGAGTGAGATTGATCCCGCTCGAGAAAATTTTGCGGCCTTTGTATTTCGGATGATCGACGACGCCGCCGCGCAGCACGCAGATCTCGCTTAATGGGTCGAGGATCGCGATATCGGTGGCCGTCTCGGTATCGTCCAGCGTGTCATCATCCTCGGCATTCAGGAAGCGCGGATTTTGTACCGTCACCACGGCAGCCTTGCCCTGCCGCTCGACGCGGGCCGGGCCGAAATCGATCACGCCGTTTCGAACGAATTCGTCCACCCGCGCGATCGATTCCTGCTTCGGACGCAGCATTGCCTCGCACAAGTGCATTCCGGCTTCGGGGAGCGCGAGCGTCTGCGCCAGGAAAATTCCCTGATCGATCTCGACGCCATCTTTCTCGCTCTGCATCAGCGTGCTGTCTGCGTCGACTTGCTTCCTTGTCGGCGTCAATCCCGGAACCAACCTCGCAACATCGTATGCGAGTTGGTCCACGCGATGGAACGCGGACAAATTTTTCGTAAGTCTGCGATAAATCGCGTCCGCGTGCTTTCTCAGGAAATCTTCGCGGAGACGCCGGCAGGTGGAAAGAATGGCGTCAGCCGCCAATTGCTGTTCCAGTGTTCGCTGGCGCTTTTTGGGCAACTTTGCCAACAGACCATCGCCTGCGCGCCAAAATTTCGTCGCGGCCCCGGCATCCCGTTTGAGTGAACCTGTCACGCGCGGCAACGCTTTGGCCCATGCGCCGGCGGACTTCGCAGGCAATCCGCCGCGGCGAAGAATTTCACCGGGATCGGGGCGCCTTTCTCTTGTTCTCGCGATCCGGGAGCCTTCCATACGCACTCGCCCTACTCTGACACGTCACACGACCGTCTTGCCGGGCCACTGGCACAAGTCAGCAATGATGCATTTCTCGCACAGCGGCTTGCGTGCGACACAAGTGTAACGCCCGTGCAGAATAAGCCAATGGTGCGCATGCCGCTTGTATTCCGCCGGCACCACCCGCTCCAATTTCATTTCCACCTCGAGCGGCGTCTTGCCGGTCGCCAGTCCGGTGCGGTTTCCGACGCGGAAGATGTGTGTATCGACGGCAATCGTCGGCTCGCCGAAAGCGATGTTGAGGACAACGTTGGCGGTCTTGCGGCCGACACCAGGCAGCGCCTCCAGCGCTTCGCGCGAGCGGGGAACCTGGCTGTCATGCTTGGCGATCAGCTTCTGCGACAACGCAACGACATTTTTGGCCTTGTTACGGAACAGACCGATGGTCTTGATCAGATCGCGCACCCGCGCTTCGCCGAGCGCCGCCATTTTCTCGGGCGTGTCTGCGAGCGCGAACATCGCCGGCGTCGCCTTGTTGACGCCCGCATCGGTTGCCTGCGCCGAAAGAACCACCGCGACCAGCAGCGTGAACGGATTGATGTGCTGCAATTCGCCTTTCGGCTCCGGGTTCGCAGCCTTGAAGCGGCGGAACGCCTCGGCAATTTGCGCCGTTGTCCACTGCGGCAGGGTGCCTTGCGCCGCCTCGACGTCGGCCGCGGCACGCTTGGACGCCGGCTTTACCCTCGCACGCTTGCGCGCCGGCTTTACTTTCGCAGGCTTGCGCGCCGGCTTTACCTTCGCACGCATGCGCGTCGGCTTTACCCTCGCACGCTTGGACGCCGGCTTTACCTTCGCACGCTTGCGCGCCGGCTTTACCCTCGCACGCTTGGGCGTAACCTGCTTTGCCTTGTGTTTCGCTGGAGACGTTCGGACGGGTTTTCTCGCCATGATTTTGGTATAGTGAGCGCGATGACCCACGACAATGCCGACGATCACGACGATAACGACGATCCCACCATCTTCTCGGCGACGCTGACACCGCATCGCTCCCTGAGCCGCGTCGGCTTTCTGGTTTTGATGCTGCTGTTCGGTGGCGTCAGCTTCGTGACCGGAATGCTCTTTCTCGTCATCGGGGCCTGGCCAGTGCTGGGCTTTTTCGGTCTAGACGTGCTGCTGCTGTACTGGGCCTTCCGGCTCAACTATTGGCAGGCCAAAGCCTATGAGCAGGTGACAGTCACGCCTTCCATGCTGAAGGTGCGCAAGGTGAGCCATCTTGGCCGCGCGCGAGAATGGGTTCTAAATCCGCTCTGGGTCCAGCTCGACAAAGTCGAGCTGGAGGAGTTCGGCATCGACCGGCTCTTCCTCGTATCGCGCGGCAAGAAATTGGCAATCGCTACATTTCTCGGACCCGACGAAAAGGCCGGTTTTGCGAAGGAGCTGGGAAAAGCGCTCATCGAAGCCCGCCGCGGCCCAACGAGGACCGTGTTCGAATAGCCAGAAATCGGGTGGTCGGGGCGTCCGGATAGACCTAGATAGCGGTCATGAACATGAACCTGGCAAGAAACACCGTGACCGACCGCTTCACAGAATTCGCACCGCTTTCGACAGCGGCTGCGGATTACGACATCGTGCGCCGCGCCATCGCCCATATCCGCGGAAACTGGCGCGCGCAGCCCGAGATCGACATTATCGCTAATGCCGCTGGTGTGTCCGCGACCGATCTGCATCACCTGTTCCGCCGCTGGTGCGGCCTGACGCCGAAGGCATTCCTGCAGGCGCTCACGCTCAACCATGCGCGCGAGCTTCTGCGCTCATCGGCGAGCGTGCTCGACACCGCCTATGAAGTGGGCTTGTCCGGGCCCGGCAGGCTGCACGATCTGTTCGTCACGCACGAGGCAATGTCGCCCGGGGAATGGAAGGCCGGCGGTGAAGGCCTCACCATCACCTACGGGTTTCATCCCTGCCCGTTCGGCATGGCGCTGGTGATGACCACGCCGCGCGGACTTGCGGGCCTCGCGCTCGCCGACACCGGCAAGGAACGCGCGGCCCTCCGCGACATGAAATCACGGTGGCCGAAGGCCAAATACGTCGAGGACTTCGCCTCTACAGCGCCGACAGCCCGCCGCATTTTCGACGCCGCGCTCTGGCGCAAGGACCAGCCGCTGCGCGTGGTGTTGATCGGTACCGACTTCGAGGTCCGCGTGTGGGAGAAACTGCTCGACATCCCGATGGGCCAGCTTACCACGTATTCCGATCTCGCCGCCAAAGCCGGTGCACCGAAAGCGGCGCGCGCGGTCGGCGCCGCAGTTGGCAAGAATCCGATCTGCTTCGTGGTGCCGTGTCATCGCGTCATCGGCAAGAGCGGCGAGCTCACCGGCTATCACTGGGGCCTTACACGCAAACGCGCGATGCTCGGCTGGGAGGCGGGGATGGCCGCATCGGCTTAGTCAAGCTGCAAGATCGAGTTTTGATGCCACCGTCGAATCGGCGTTAAGCCGGTAGATCATCGGCACGCCGGTATCCAGATTGAGCTTGGTGATGCTGTCCGGTGTGTGCTTGTCGAGGACCATGACAAGCGCACGCAATGAATTGCCGTGCGCAGCGACCAGCACGCGCTCGCCACGCAACACGCGCGGCAGAATGTCAGTCACGTAGTATGGCAAAGCGCGTGCGAGCGTGTCTTTCAGACTTTCGCCGCCGGGCGGCGCCACGTCGTAGGAACGGCGCCAGATGTGCACTTGTTCTTCACCCCACTTTTTGCGCGCGTCGTCTTTGTTGAGCCCCACGAGATCGCCGTAGTCTCGCTCGTTTAGCGCCTGATCTTTGAATATAGGGATTGTCGTCTGGTCCAGCTCGGTCAACATCAGGTCGAGCGTACGCTGCGCGCGCTTGAGCACGGACGTAAACGCGACGTCGAATGTGATCCCCTGCTTCTTGAGCTTGCGTCCGGCTTCGCGCGCTTCGGCGACGCCCTTTTCGGTGAGGTCAACGTCGCGCCAGCCGGTGAACAGATTTTTCAGGTTCCAGTCGCTTTGGCCGTGGCGCACGAGCACGAGAAGACGGTCGGTCATTCAATTCCTCAGAAGTCTCTCAAACCTAGAACATCCATCATCGAGTAAAGTCCCGGCTTTTGCGTACGCGCCCAGCGCGCCGCATGCAGGGCGCCGCGTGCAAAGATCATGCGATCCTCGGCCTTGTGCGTGAGTTCCACGCGCTCGGCCGCGCCGGCGAAGATAACGCTGTGCTCGCCTACGACAGTTCCACCACGCAGTGCGGCAAAACCGATGTCACCGCTCTTGCGCGCACCGGTATGGCCGTCGCGGCTTTTGATGGAATGCTTATCGAGGGCGATGCTGCGCCCATCCGCCGCCGCACGACCAAGCATAAGCGCGGTACCTGACGGCGCATCGGCTTTCTGGTTGTGATGCATCTCCAGAATTTCGATGTCGAACGAACTGTCCAGCGTCTTTGCCACGCGCTTCGTGAGCGCCACGAGCAGATTGACGCCGAGGCTCATGTTGCCCGACTTGACGATCACCGCGCTCTTGGCGGCATCCTTGATTTTTGCCTCATCGGCGGCGTTCAGTCCGGTCGTTCCGATGATGTGCACCTTGCCGGCCTTTGCAGCCAGCGCGGCAAATTCGCGTGTCGCGCTCGGCGCCGTGAAGTCCACGATGCCATCAGCCTTGGCAAGCAACGGCCTAGCGTCGCCGGTCAGCTTGATGCCGTTCTGCGGTAGCCCGGCGAGTATGCCCGCGTCCCAGCCGATCAGCGGCGAACGCGCGTCCTCGAGGGCGCCTGCGAGCGCAAACTCCTTGCTATCGGCGATCGCCTTGACCAGCGTTCGACCCATCCGCCCGCCAGCGCCGGCGACCACAAGCTGCATCTCGGCCATAGGTCAGCTCCCGGAACGTGGCGTCGGTATAGCGCGAGGGCCAGCAAAAGGCGACTACGGCTGGGGGCCGTCGTAACCCTCGATAACCACGATATCCGCGGTGGAATGCGGCTGGCGCAGCTTCATGTTCGCCTGATATTCCGGCGAGTTGTAACAAGCGAGCGCGGTCGCATAGTCCGGAAACTCGATGACTACGTTGCGGGAGCGCGCGTTGCCCTCGA
This sequence comes from Pseudomonadota bacterium, assembly GCA_046734435.1. Lineage (GTDB taxonomy): Bacteria > Pseudomonadota > Alphaproteobacteria > Rhizobiales > Xanthobacteraceae > Pseudolabrys. The sequence continues at coordinate 7,972 of JBKPRE010000017.1, forward strand.
CGCATTCGAACTTACCGGCGCGCACGACATAACGCGCTCCATATTTCTTGAATATCGCCTGATTGCCCATGGCGTAGGGCTTGTAGCCCTCGTCGCTTCTCACATCGACCCGCCCGATCCAGTAGCCCTTCGCCATGCCTCTACTCCCTAAGATTCGGCCGCCTGTTCGATCTCGGCCACGATTGCATCTGCCACGGCCTTGGGTTCGCGCGCCTCAAGAACAGGCCGACCGACCACCAGATAGTCGGCGCCTGCCTCAATCGCGCGGGCAGGGGTCATGATCCTTTTTTGATCGCCGGTGGCGCTTCCGGCAGGCCGAATGCCGGGTGTCACCAGCACCATGCCGGGACCCGCGATGTCACGCAGCGACGCCGCTTCTTCCGGCGAGCAGACAAGTCCGTCGATCCCTGTGTCCCGCGCCTGCGCGGCACGAGCGGCCGCGAGCTCTTTGACGTTCATCTCATAACCGGCAGCGGCAAGGTCGGCATCGTCATAGGACGTCAGCACGGTCACTGCGAGAATGCGCAGCTTTGAGTCTTGCTTGCCTTCGACGGCAGCCTTCATGGTTTGCGGATAGGCGTGAACCGTAAGGAAGGTGGCGCCCATTTGCGCGACGCTTTCCACCCCTTTAGTCACCGTGTTGCCGATGTCGTGCAGCTTGAGGTCGAGAAACACCTGCTTGCCGGATTCGATCAGCCGGGCGGCAAAGGGCAGGCCGCCGGCAAAAGCAAGTTGGTATCCGATCTTGTAAAACCAGACCGCATCGCCGAGATGCGCGACCATTGCCTCACCGGCGGTGACCGACGGTAGGTCAAGTGCAACGATCAGCCGCTCACGTGCATCCAACGACACAATCAGGTCCCCCGTACCATCATTCGTGCCATATCGACCAGACGTTCGAGTTGCGTCCGAAGTTGGCTGGCGATGGCTGTATCGGTGATGTTATCCCTCTCGTCAAACGCCGTATCGGCCCGTTGAATGGTGACTTGCTCGGGAATGACCAGAGCACCGCAGCCGAGCTCAAGAATTTGCCGCAGAGCCATCAGCGACCGCAATCCGCCCGCGCGTCCGGGCGAAGCCGATGAGATGGCGAACACACGTCCCTTGAATGCGGCGTAGGTCGGGTCACCTCGCTCGCGCACGCGCGACACCCAATCGATGGCGTTCTTCAGAAGCGGCGTGACAGACGCGCTGTATTCTGGGCTGGCGATGAATACACCGTGATGCGCCATGATCATTTGCTTGAGCTTGAGCGCATTGGCGGGCTGTCCGGCGCGCGCATCAATGTCCGCGTCGTAAATCGGCAGCGGATAGTCGACAAGGGAAATGCGGGTGACTTCGACATCGAGAAGCGTGAGCTCTTTTGTCGCCAGCGCTGCCAGCCGGACGTTGTGCGAGCCCGTGCGTATCGAACCTGGTAAAACGAGAATTTTGGGGATCGGCATCAGCGGCTCCGCTTTCGCGGGCGATGACACCACACCATCAGCGGCCGCGATAGACCCACACACGCGCCGGCGGCAAATTCATCCAGATGAGTTCGGACGATTCGGCTCGCACACCGGACAATTCTTTCGGAATTGGCGGCAACATCGCGTATGTGAACTGCACGAACGGAGCACCTGTTGCGAGCAAAGTCATCGCGTCGGAAATCAGGCGCAACCTGGTGCGCAGAGGCTTGGTGACCAGCGGAAGCCCAGACACGACCGCGGCGGCCGGCTCGTCGACGTAGCTTTCGAGCAGCCTTCGCAGACGATAGGCATCGCCCTGCACAACCGTTGCCGCCGGATAACGCGTGCGCAGCAGCCGGCAAAAATCAGGATTGAATTCGACAAGGATCAACCGGCGCGGATCTACACCGTGCCGCACGAGCGCTTCGGTCACGGGGCCGGTGCCCGGACCAAGTTCGATCACAGGGCCCTGCGAATGTGGATCGACGTAGCGCGCCATCGCTCGCGCGAGCACCCGACTCGACGGCATCACTGCGCCGGTCGAGAGTGGCTTTTCAATCCAGGAACGAATGAACTGCATCTCGTCATCGAGACGCAGGCTCTTTTTTTCGACGCGGGCTACCGAATGTAAGGGCATTGCTGCGAGATTCACGCGGACCGGCGGCGGGCCTCGCCGCAACATTTACGGGTATAGGGCGCAAGGCGGGGGGTCAAGATGGGTTACCCTGATTGGCTGCCACGGCTTCCCAAACCATCCAAAAACTCTTTGACTCGACCGAAAAAGCTGGCCGATTCTGGCTGAGTTACCTCCGACGACATCTTTTCGAACTCCGCCAGCAGCTCGCGCTGGCGTTTGGTGAGGTTTTGCGGCGTTTCCACCGCTACTTGAACGTACATGTCTCCGGTTTGTTTCGCCCGCAGCACCGGCATTCCTTTGCCTGCCAACCGGAAGCGGCGGCCGGTCTGCGTGCCAGCCGGGACCTTGACCTTTACCTTGCTCCCGTCGATCGCCGGCACCTCGAATTCACCACCAAGTGCGGCGCTCGCCATCGAGATTGGCACGCGACAATGCAGATCGGCGCCATCACGCTGGAAGAACTCGTGTGATCCGACTTCGAGAAAAATATAGAGATCGCCGGGCGGACCGCCGCGTAAACCTGCCTCGCCTTCTCCGGCGAGCCGGATACGGGTACCGTCTTCGACCCCGGCCGGAATATTCACTGAAAGTGTGCGCTCGCGGGTCACTCGGCCGCCGCCACCGCAAACTTTGCAGGGGTCGTCGATTACCTGCCCGCGACCGTGGCAGGTGGGGCACGTTCGTTCGAGCGTGAAGAAGCCCTGCGCATGGCGAATTTTGCCCGCGCCGCCGCAGCTACTGCAGGGCTTTGGTTTGGTGCCCGCCTTCGCACCGCTGCCGGAGCAGGCCTCACAGGTGACTGAAGTGGGGATGCGAATTTGTGCCGTCTTGCCCCTGAACGCCTCATCCAGGGTTATTTCCATATTGTAGCGCAGATCGGATCCGCGCTCGCGCCCGGAGCCGCGGCCGCGCGCCGAGCCCATTCCAAAAATGCCTTCAAAAATGTCGGCAAAGGTCGAGCCGAAATCGGCGCCGAACCCGTGCCCGCCCCCCATGCCGCCATGTTCAAATGCAGCATGACCGAACCGGTCATAGGCAGCACGCTTGTCACCATCCTTCAGGACGTCATACGCCTCATTGATTTCCTTAAAGCGGTGCTCACAGTCCTTGTCGCCTGGGTTGCGGTCCGGGTGGTGCTGCATGGCGAGCTTGCGGAACGCAGCCTTGAGCTCAACCTCAGTGCAGGTGCGG
>JBKPRE010000018.1:0-73665 GCA_046734435.1 Pseudomonadota bacterium
CCACTAGAACTTTCGTCGGCAGCGTCAGATGTGTATAAGAGACAGCCGCCAGACCGAGCCTGCGCGCGAGCCACGGCCAGACCCCGTCGGGCATGGCAACGACAACGACCAGCAGGATGACGCCAAACACCACCTGCTTGATGCCGGGGACATCGATGCCGAAGGATTCCAGCAGGCTTCGCAGCCCCTCCCCGAGGATTTCGATCAAGAAACTCCCAAGGATGGGACCGAACAGCGTGCCGATCCCGCCCGCGATGGGACCAAGGATGATGTCAATCGAGCGGGAAATGTTGAACACCTGCTCGGGAAACAGGTTGTTGTAGTAGAACGCGTAAACAACGCCCGCGAACGATGTCATTGCGGCGGAGATGACCACCGCGATCATCTTGTAGTGAAACGTGTCGATGCCCGCCGAGCGCGCGGCTTCTTCATCCTCGCGGATCGCCAGCCAGAAATATCCGATCCGGCTTTTCAGCAGCGCGCGGCAAAAGACAAAGGCCAAAACGGTCGCTACCAGCAGTACATAATAGAACATCACCGGATGGCCACGGAGCGTCCAAAGGTCGTTGTTGGCGTACTGCGCGACCGGCAGGAACAGTCCGGACGAAGCGTTGGTCCACCCAAAATGGTCAAATCCGACCCGCGCGAATTCGGCAAACGCAATGGTGAGAATGGCGAAATAGACGCCGGCAACCCGAAACCGGAACGCAAGGAAACCGATAAACGCGCCGGTGATTGCCGCGACGGGGATCGCCACGAGCAAGCCGATCCACGGGCCGAGGCCAAAATGGACGTACAGCGCGGCCGCGGTATAGGCGCCCAATCCCACATAAAGTGCATGGCCAAGCGACAATTGGCCGGCGAAGCCCATCATGATGTTCCAGGCCTGGCCCGTATACGCAAAGTACAGGATCAGAATCAGCACGGTGAGCACGTAATCGCCGGCAAACAATGGCGCGGCGAGAAAACCGACGAGGAGCGCGCCGAGCAGGAACAAGGCGCGCGCTGGAACTCCGGCGGTGAGCCGCCGGATCATGCCGTCCTCTTGCCCATGATGCCCTGCGGACGAAAGAGCAGGACCAGAACCAGGATGGCAAAGGCGAACATGGTCTTGGCGGAAGGCGTGAACACGAGGCCTGCCATTGCCTCGGTGAGTCCAATCAGGACGCCGCCGACGAGTGCGCCGGGCATCGAACCGAGACCGCCGGTGATGACGATAACGAAGGCGAGCAATGTGTAGGCCGGGCCTGCCGCCGGAGTGACGTCGAAGATCAGCAGCAGCATCGGCCCCGCCGCGCCGACGCACGCCGCGCCGAGTGCAAATGTCAGCGCATAGAGTCGCTTCACGTTGAGCCCGACCACCAGGGCGCCGGTGTAATTGTCGGCGCAGGCGCGAATGGCCGTACCGAGCATTGTGCTGCGGAAGAAGATGAACAGCGCGGCGGTCACGGCCACTGCGGCAAGCGCGGCGTAGGCTTTGGTGGCATCGATGATCAACGGGCCGAACTGGAAACTGTCGAAAGCGTAGGCGACCTGCACGTTCTGCGAGCTGGGGCCAAACGCGATGAGAAGCCCGTTGACGATGATGATTGCGATCGCAACCAGCAACAGGAACTGACTGTGCTCAGGTCGGGTTATGAAGGGGTTGATCAGGCCGGCCTGCAACACATAGCCGAATGCAAACAACACCGCGGCGATCGGCACCAGCATGACCAGCGGATCGAGATGCAGCGTCGAAAACAGCGTGACCGCGATGTACATCGCCACGGTCATCATCTCGCCGTGGGCGAAGTTGACGACGCGCACGACACCGAAAATCACCGACAGGCCGAGCGCCATCAGGCCGTAGACAAGGCCGGTCAGCACGCCACTGACGGCGACATTGAGATAGACGTCGATCGGCACGGATGAATCCCGATAAGCAAACGATCCGGCCGCCGAGTCTGGCGGCCGGATGCAGTCGAAGCGACTTTTGTCAGCCGCGCTTGTCGTACGGCTTTAGCGGCCACTCCGGTTTCGCATTGGCGGCCTCTTTTGGCGCCAACGTCACCAGTTTGCCGCCGCGATTCTGGATCGCGGAGCCCTTCAGCTTGTCGTTCTGTCCCTTGGCGTCGAACATGATGCCTGGGCCAGGGCTGACATTGTTGGTGATATTGGTTGTGCGAATGGCGTCGGCGAGCGCCTTGGGATCAGCGGAGCCGGCACGCTTGTAAGCGTCCGCGGCCACGAGCAAGGCCTCGAACGTATAAACGTGGTTGGTGGACATGCTCACGTCGGGATGCGCCTTCTTGAGCGCGGCTTCCAGAGCTTGGCTGAGCTTCTTGTTTGGGTCGTACCACGGCACCAGGCTGATCGGGCCATCCGATAGCTTGCCGAGGGTCTTGAGATACTGATCCTCGTACCATCCCGGACCGATGCTCAGCACCGCCATCGGGGTCCAGCGCTGCTTGACCAGTTCGCGGGTGAGCAGGATCGCGTCGTTGAGACGGCTGACCGCGATGAGCGCTTCGGCACCGGTCGCCTTGGCTTTTGAGATCTCCACCGAGAGATCGCGCGCGGCGGGGTCATAAGCAATTTCCTGCAGAATTTTATAGGGCATGTCGAACTTCGGGAACATGGCAGCCATGCCCTTCTGAATCGATGTGCCATAGGTGTCGTTGACATGCAGCATAACCGCCGTTTTCGGCGCCGAGCCGGTGACCTGGAAAACTTCCTTCTGATTGAGGAAAGCATCACGCAGGATCATGGGCCCGGTCGGGAAATTGCGAAACACGAACTTGTAGCCTTGCTCGGTGATCGGCGGAGCGGCCGCAATGTTGATGACGAGCGGAATGCCCTTTTGCTCGGCCACCTGTGCAATGGCCGTGGTCTGTCCGGAGTCGAAAGCGCCGACGAGCAGCTGGGCGCCCTCGCTGATCAGTTTTTCGGCGCGCGAACGGGCGACATCCACGTTCGTTTCGGTATCCGCATTCAAGATCTGAAGCGATGGCAGGCCGAGATCCTTGAGAATGCCGGCCGAAATGTCGACGCCGCGCTGGCAGTCCTGGCCGATGCTGGCCTGGTAGCCTGAACGCGGCAGAAGCACGCCGACCTTGAGCGCGGCGCCTTGCGCACGAACGATGTTGAACGGCGCAGTTCCAGCAACGATGCCTGCAGCGCCGAGCCCGGCGCTAAAGCTTCGGCGGGTCACGGCCGCCTTCGACTGAGATTTCTTCTTCATCGGATACCCTCCCTGGCCGAGCACGCGGCCCTTGTTCCGGATGATGCCGGATTTTTTCCAATCTTCACAAGATCGAACCTCGGCCGCAGCAACCACGCGCGGGCCGTTCACCCATTCCCGGTATTCACCCGGTCATATTGTTGACTAGGACAACAAATTTCGTCAACACCATTGGTGACGACCACGACAAGCTGCCCCAAGGCTACCCTATGTCTGACGCCAAACACGCCTCCAAACGGGCCGTGTCACTGCGCAAAACGCCGCAGAAGCGCACGAGCGCGCCCGTTATCGACCTCGGCGTTCTCAACGAGCGCCTCGGCTACTTCATCCGGCGGGCACAGCTTTGGGTGTTTCAGGACTTCATCCGCCGCCTGTCGTCGATCGACATCAGTCCGGCCGAATTCTCCGTTCTGGTCGTCATCGGCGCCAATACGGGATTGTCCCAGGCGGAGCTGGCGGCAACTCTGGGCATTGAACGGGCGCGATTGGTCCGCCTGTTGCATCGCCTCGAAAAACGCGGCCTGACGCAGCGGCTGCCATCATCTGCCGATGGCCGCCGTCACGCGCTCCGGCTTACCGCGGACGGTCAAAAACTTCTGGTGCGCGCCAAAATGCTGGCTGCACAACATGAAGGCGCACTGAAAGAAAAGTTCGGCGCCGAACGCCACCGGTTGCTGCTTGAATCGCTGCGGTCGCTCTAGGCGCCTATCCGCCGAACAATCGTTCAACCGCCATCGCCACGCGGAACAGGTGATTGTCCTGACCGTTGCGAGCAACCAGCATCAGGCCGGCAGGAAGACCGCCTTCGCGCGGGATCGGCACCGAGATCGCGCAGAGGTCAAAGAAATTCACAAAAACCGTATTGCGCAGCAACATCAGGTTCCTGCGCGCGAACTCATCGGCTGACGCCACCTCTTGCATCGTCGGCGCCACAATCGAGGTCGTCGGCAATGCCAGAATGTCGAGACCGGCCAGCCTCTGATCCATCAGCCGAATGAGTTGTGCGCGCCGCCGCACCATATCGACGTAGTCAGCAGCGCTAATGCTGCGCGCCCGCTCAAGTCGTACCCGGACATTCGGATCGATGTCATCGGCACGGCGCGACATCGTTTCACGGTGGACCGCAAATGCCTCAGCGGGATGCACGCCACCCTTGCTGTTGACGTCGGCCATATCGGCAAGCAATGCGAGTTTTTCATCAGACAAACGCGCACCCGCCTTGCGCAATTGATCGACCGCACCGGCGAAACGCTTCGACACGGTCTCGTCGAGATTCTCCACCGGAGCTCCTTGCGCGATGCCGATGCGAAGGCCGGCCAGCTGCGCGGGCTCGAGCGGCACGAAATCCTCGGCCGCCATGACGGCATCGGCCCGGGCGCAGGCTTCCACCGTGCGCGCAATCGGGCCGATTGAGTCGATGCTGTATGACAGCGGAAAGGCGCCGTCGGTCGGGATGCGCTGCCGGCTTGGCTTGTAGCCGACGATCCCGCAGATCGCCGCAGGGATCCGGCATGAGCCGCCGGTGTCCGAACCGATGGCAATCTCGCACATACCGTCAGCCGCCGACACCACGGCGCCGGACGATGAGCCGCCAGGAACGCGCTTGCGGTCAGCCGGATTGCCGGGCGTCCCGAAATGCGGATTGGCGCCGATGCCGGTATAGGCAAATTCGCTCATGTTCGTTTTGGCAACGACAATCGCACCGCCGGCGCGCAGCCGGCGCACGACGGATGCATCGGCGGTGGCCGGCTTTCCTTCCTCGGCGAGGATCCTCGATCCCGCGCGCGTGACTTCGCCCGCGACGTCAAAAAGATCCTTGATGCTCACGATCGTGCCGTCCACCGGGCCGAGCGAGATTCCGTATTTTGCGCGCGCGTCAGCCGCATCAGCGGCAGCCTTCGCCTGCTCGCGATAGACCGTGAGGCAGGCGCGGGCCCCTTCCCCTTTTGGATCATCGATGCGGGCCAACGCGGCTTCAAGCCGCTCGCGCGCGGTATTCCGTGCCATGGGACAACCTTTGTGGATCGGTTTCGTTGGGACTGTCGGATTATTTTCAGGTCCCGTCCAGCCCACCACTGTTCACGCGGGGCGCGCCTGTGCAATCAATTAAAGAGGCAGCGAAAAAAAGAGAGGCCGTCATGACCGCGAAGGGCAAGCACTCACCACCGGGCAAAGGCAACATCTACGCGAAGGCCAACGAGGTCATCGTGAAGATCACCGGCGGTGACACCGATCAAACTTTCGAGGTGGTCGAGGAGAACTGCAAGCCCGGCTTCCAGTCGCGCGCGCATTATCACATCAAGGCCTACGAAACGTTCTATTTGTTCGAGGGCAGCGCGGACTTTCAGGTTGGCGACGAGTTGTTTCACGCAACGAAAGGATCTTGCATTCACATTCCGCCCGGTGTGCCGCACCAGGTCACGTCGAAAGACGGTGTGCGCATGCTGATGATCTACAGTCCGGCGGGCACCGAAGGAATGTTCGCTGACATGCACGCGCTCACGCAGGATCAGTTGATGAATGCCGAGCTCACCAAGCAACTCGCGCTCAAGCATGACACGGTCATGGTCGAGCAAAGCAAGGATGGCCGCGGCAAAGGCACAATTTTGGGCTGATCAGCGCCGCCATATTTCATCCTCAGAATTATCAACAGCGATTCTTCGGCCTTGCCCCGCCGCATGGTGGAGGTAGGCTTCCCGACAGGTCGCCCATCTTCGGCTCTGCCGGACACGGATGGCCGCCATGACCGGACTGGACATGGGACGTGGGTGCAGCTTGCTGTATTCGTGGCTCATGACTACCGGCCCTGGCTCTCAGTAACTGGTACCTCCGCTGCGGGTTTCGGCCTGCGCGCCAGGAATGGATCCGAGAGCTTGTGACGGGTGGACGACGGTCTGCCCGTTATGGCTTTTAGGAGGCCCGTTCGCGAGTGCCCTCCCCGCTCACAGACTCGCGCCGTCGAATTTCTTCACCCTGAACTGCTCGACGTCTACGCCGTCCAGGCAGCGCACGTTGAGCATCACCATGTCCCTGCCGCCGGGGCCCTTGCCGTAGGCGTAAGATTCGATCCCACACGTCTTGCAGAATGGATGATGAATCGCGCGCTTGTTGAACTGGTAGTCGGTCATTTCATTCTCGCCCGACAGCAGCTTGAAGTCCGACATTGCGACCGCGGACAGCAACGGGCCCGCCTTGCGGCAGCGCGAGCAGTTGCACGTGATCACCTCTCCGATGTCGGCTTGCGCCTCGTAGCGTACTTTTCCGCATTGGCAGCCGCCGGTGTAGGTCTTTTTCATTGGCAACGAGCTCCTTTTCCAGACTGTTTGCTTTCACCAAAGTTGGTCGAAATTCGGCCGCCGTGAAATCAATTTCTGCTGCTGACAATATGACATGAGAAGCTCCAGGCAGCGCCGGTTCGCTTCCTTGCCGAACGGCGCGGTGTCGATGGTCCCGAGTGGCGGTGCGGCTTTCCGCGCCTCTTCTAGCAATCGGTAGAGCTCGCCAACAGCTTGCGGATTTGATCGGACAAGCTCGTCGGTCACCACGACCATGTGGTTGACGGGAACAAGGCCGTGCTTGCCGTACCAGCCGCGCGCGGCGGCCTGGGGATCAGGAATGACGCTTTGCAACCGCGGATCCTTCGGCAGCGCGGCACCAAAGACCGCCGCGTCCAGTTCCCCGGCAATCAGCATGTCGGTGATGTCCTGCCCTTTGCGGGCGCGCACGACGCCGGCCGGATCGGCGGCCTCGGCGACATGCCCGTCCTCGAACGTCACCCATTGCACGCCGCTGAGATCTACGCCGTAGTCATTTTCGAGGATGCCGCGAATCCAAACACCGGTGGTCTGGCTGTACGAACGCACGCCGATGCGCTTGCCTGGAAGATCGGCCGGCGCAAGCTTTCCCCGCTCAGCATTGAACAACATGGTGCCATGCTGAAAACGCGCGAGCATCGCAGCCGGCAGCAATGTGAGTCCCTTGTTGTGATCTTTCGCCTGGAAGTACGTCACGAGCGCCATCTCGCTGGCATCGAAGGCATGCTCGCGAACCATCGGTTTGAAGGCCTGGTATAGGGGCTTAACTTCGACAAATTCGAGTTTCAGCCGGGACGATGTGATCTCGCCACGCTTGAGCGGCAGCGTATGCGGATAGTCGCCGAGCGCGACGCGCAATGTCGTGCCGCCATTTGCCATTGTGAGACGCTCCGCTTGAAACCGATCCGACGGCTTGACCGCCCGCCACTCAACCTAGTTTAACAAGCCGGCATGTAAAAGGAGTGGTGGCATGGCGGATCAGAAGACCGGGCTTGTCGTGACGGCCCATCCCGGTGATTTCGTATGGCGCGCGGGCGGAGCGATCGCGCTGCATGCCAAGCGCGGCTATCGGGTCAAAATCGTCTGCATGTCATACGGCGAGCGCGGGGAAAGCCAGTTTGCCTGGAAAGAACCGGGCGCCACATTGGAAAAAGTAAAAGCCGGCCGCAAGGACGAGGCCGAGCGCGCCGCAAAACTGCTCGGCGCAGAGATCGAATTCTTCGACTGCGGCGACTATCCGCTGAAGCTCAACGAGAGCCATTTCGATCGCATGGTCGACATCTATCGCGAGTTCAACCCGTCCTTCGTGCTGACGCATGCGCTCGAGGACCCGTACAATTTCGACCATCCCAATGCCGCTCACTTCGCGCAGGAAACGCGTGTGGTCGCTCAGGCGATGGGCCACAAGCCCGACGCCAAGTACAAATATGCGGCGCCGCCGGTGTTCCTGTTCGAGCCGCACCAGCCGGAAATGTGCAACTACAAGCCCAATCTCATTCTGAAAATCGACGATGTCTGGGAGCAGAAGTACAAGGCGTTCCAGATCCTTGCCGCGCAAAAGCACTTGTGGGGCTATTATGAGCGGGTCGCGCTCAACCGGGGCATCCAGGGCAGCCGCAACACCGGCGTTCCGATGACCTATGGCGAGGCGTATCAGCGATTGTTCCCGACTGTTGAGGAGATATTGAAATGAAGCCCGTCGTCATCCGCAACATCAAACGCGCCGACAGCAATGCTATAGGGACGCTTGGCGCGGTCGGCGTTTCCACAGCGCACGAAGCGCTCGGACGATCGGGTTTGATGAAGCCCTATATGCGGCCGATCTGGGCCGGCGCGCAGATTGCGGGCCCTGCGGTCACCGTGCTGGCGCAGCCGGGTGACAACTGGATGATCCATGTCGCGGTCGAGCAGTGCCAGAAGGGCGATGTCCTGGTTGTCGGCTGCACGGCCGACAATTCCGACGGAATGTTCGGCGAGTTGCTCGCGACCGCATTGCGCGCGCGGGGCGTCGCCGGGCTTGTCATCGATGCCGGCTGCCGCGACGTCCGTCCGATCTCGGACATGCGCTTCCCTGTCTGGTCGAAAGCCATTTCGGCAAAAGGCACCGTGAAAGCCACGCTGGGTGCGGTCAACGTCCCGGTGGTTTGCGCCGGCGTCAACGTTGAGCCGGGCGATGTCGTGGTTGCGGATGACGATGGCGTCGTCGTAATCCCCAAGAAGGCTGCGGTCGAGACCGCGCGGAAGGCGCAAAAGCGCAAGGACGATGAAGACGGCAAGCGCAAGCAACTCGAGGCCGGCACGCTCAGTCTCGACATGTACAAGATGCGCGAGCCGCTTGCGAAAGCAGGATTGGTCTACATCGACCATCCGGAGGACAATTGACGGCGGTCATATACAACGCTGCGTTAACGTGCGCGGCTGCCGAGCAGTATTTTTAGAAAAGCCATCGTCCATTCGGATATCTCAGCAGCATTGAAAAATATTTTGTTCTCGGTGTCGCCAAAAATTTTTTGCATGTGACGACTCGCGTTTGTCCGCAAGCGGTCCGGATTTTTGGAAATTGCTCGCGCGCGATCGAAGAGGCTCTTAAGAGCGCATCGCTACTGTGACCGTGTACGCAGTCACAGGGAGTATGCAGATGTCCAAAGTGTTTGCTTTTCTGAAGGACGAGTCCGGCGCGACCGCGATCGAGTACGGCCTGATCGCTGCCGGCATTTCGGTCGTGATCATTACTGCCGTAAAGTCAGTCGGATCGAATCTCACAACCACGTTCGAGAGCATCGCTGACGCGATGAAGGGCGCCAGTGGTGGTGGCGGCAGCAACTAAAACGCATTGTCGGATCCGGTTCACCTGAACTGACAACCGTCTGGGTGAGATGCGGCAGCTGCCTGCGCGCAATGGCGGCTTCCGTGAGCGGGCCAACAGTCGCTTGTACGCATCCTCGCGACCTGGCTCGTTCAGAACTGGCAGATTTCAGGTGAGAAGAGGCCGCCGGCAACGGCGGCTTCTTTTTTCGAATACTCTCTGGTCATCCGCACACCCGCTGGGGCTCTCCCGATGCGGTTCCACCTGCATGCGCGATTTAAGCCTCGTGGATAACGGCCCGTTAACGAGCGTGGCTTCGGCCACGGGCATTACCGGACGTATCGATCGCCCTTCGGGTATTCCGGCATCGCAATTTCCATTGGAAATTCGCATCAAAGCCAGCGCTCCCCGCGGTCGGCACGCGCGTTCCGCAACGGAATATCGATAACAATTTTAAACAATTCTCCGTGTATTGACGAAGCTTCTTCTTAACGGGCCACCGGTAAGGTCCTGCCATCATCCACCCAGATGATGACTGAGTACTCGAGTTCCCAGCTACATGGAGGATGCGTGATGTCTAAAGTTGTTGCGTTTCTGAAGGACGAGTCCGGCGCGACCGCGATCGAATATGGTCTCATTGCCGCCGGCATTTCGGTCGTGATTATCGCTACCGTGAACGCGATCGGTTCGAGCCTCAACAGCAAGTTCCAGTACATCTCTGACCAGCTGAAGTAATTTCAGCGGTTAGCTGATTTGATTGAGGCCGCCGGCAACGGCGGCTTCTTTCATTTTTGCGGATGTTTTGCGGTGCCCTGGCGCCCACGGCCCGAAGTCTAGGAGCCCGGCCGAAATCTCCTCACAGCCAGCGTTCCCAGAATGAGGACCGCGGCCAAAGTCACGCCCTGCGCGATTTGGAAGGGTGGCTCGGACTGCGTCGGTGCCAGTTTTTGCAACGCCGGCACCTTCTGGAAGGACTGCACGATCAGAACGAAGACATTGAAATAAAGCGCCATGAGTGCCGTCACGACGTAGATCCATCGCCAGGCTCCGCTCAGGTATTTCAGGTAGAGCGCCATCAGTGCGATCGCCAATATCACGACCGATATCAGGCCAACGACAATGGCGGGCGTGAGGCCGTTTATCGGAAACATGAACCCGGTCACACTCGTAAGAACGGTGGTGGCAAGAAACAACGCCGTCCAACCGGGCAGCCTGCGGGCGCGAAGCATGCCGGCCAGCACGACCAACCCGCTGACAATCGCGACCAGACTGATGGCGACGTGAAGAATGGTGAAATTCTCAATCGACAGCGCGGCAATCATTGGACACCTCCGCCCCAAGACGTGCAGCGATCTTGCACATTCTCTCGTACGAATGCGGCGGTAGCAATACGACCAACGAGGAGAGGCACTAGCGGTTGGCGGCGCTCCAGGGCGCGATGCGACGGCCGACCCACTTCAGCAGTGTGGTCAATGATACGCCCAGGACCATCAAAACGATGACCGGCACGAAGGTCTTATCCATCGCGAAGACGTTTGCGTACTTCGTGATCATGAATCCCAGGCCGGAAATCGTCGTATAAAATTCCGCAATGATCATGCCGATCAGACCGCGGCCGATGGCAAGGCGCAGGCCCGCGATGATGTAGGGCACGGCAAACGGCAGCAGCACATCCCGCCACATTCTCCATTCGCTCGAGCGGAAAGACTGCGCGACTTCGATCATGCCTTTGTCGCATTCGCGCACGCCTTGGTACGTGTTGATCAGGATCGGGAATACCGCGAACAGGAAGACGACGATGATCTTCGCCTTCAGGTAGATCCCGAACCAAAGGACAAGCAGCGGGACGACCGCAACCAGTGGCGTCGCATAAAGGGCATTGATCGGCAGGTCGAGCGCCCAGTCGAGCCAACGGATTCGCGCCATCGCAACGCCCAGCGGGATACCGACAACGATTGCGGTGACCAGGCCGTAGACCATGACCTCCAGGCTTTGCGCCAGAAAGTATGGCAGCTCGCCGGAAACGGTTGTCTCGTAAAAGGCAACCGCGATCTTGCTCGGCGAGGTGAAAAAGATCGGGCTGATAAAGGGCGCGACGATTTCCCAGACGATCAGGATGGCGACCACAAAGCCGTAACGATAGAGGGCGGCGTATTCCCACCATGCTGTCTTGACCGTAGCCGGCGCCTGCGCATTGCCGGCAATCGCGCCGGTATCGACCTGCTGGGCAACGGTCATTGTCGTCCTTCCTTTGTGCCCTTTAGGCACGGATGGTATGACAGGCGCCAAGGCGGCGCCTGCCATTTCAGGGAAAGCGTCTACTTCAGAACGCCGCGGTCGGGCAAACGGGTCCCTTCCACTCGCCAAGCTGCTCAATGGCTTTTTTGGCAAACGTGGTGTCGACCACGTCGTCATAGGTCGGCGTCTTGCCCTCTTTGATGTTGCCAACCTTGGTCATCAGCTCGGCGGTGAAGTTTATGCGCTCAGGGCTCAGGCCGCTATTGGCATCCCAGATGCATTGCTTGACCAGGAAGTCAAAGCTTTCGGCCAGAACCTTTTCCGGATAGCCGGTCTGCTTGACGAGGATCGGGATGATCTTGGCCCGGTCCGAGTACATGATGCGGGTGGCCTCGATATTGGCCGACACGACTCTCTGGACGATGTCCGGATGGTCCTTGATCGTCTTTTCGGTCGCCGACAGGAACGTATAGAGTGTCTTCGGCTGCAGCTCCCACATGCGCGCGACAGCGTGCAGGTCCGGCACCTTGCTCTTGGCGAACATCTCCTGTTCGACATGCAGGATGGCGGTGTCAACCTGATTGGCAACGAGCGCCGGCACGTCCTCGCTCGCGATGGTGACGAAGTTGACCTCCTTTGGGTCGATCTTCGCGGCGCGTAGCACACTGCGGCTGAGGATGTCGGCGAAGCCGCCCGGCTCCTGAATGCCGATACGCTTGCCTTTGAGATCGGCCAAGGTCTTGATCTCGCTGCGCACAACCATCGAGGCTTCAAATTTCGGCAGATTGGCGGACAGCGCTTTCACCGCCGCTCCATTCGAGCGGCCGATAATCGTCGGTGCGCCGGGCGTGAGCCCGAACTCGATGTTGCCCGCGAGCAGGGCGCGGTAGACCTTTGTCCCGTCTCCGAGCGACACGATATCGACGTCGAGCCCGGCCTTCTTGTACAGGCCGAGCTCCTTGGCGACGATCGCGGGCATATGGACGATATTCGGCGGCGATGTCGGTATGCCGATGGTGATCTTGGTCTGTGCCTGCGCGGCCGCCGGCAACATGATCGCGGCGGCCAGCACCGCCAGCGATAATTTGAAGTTTTGCATCTTTGCTCCTCCCTGTATTCTTGTCGTTCGTGCGCAAATGGCCCGTGAAAGCGTGGGATTTTGCCCCATTGTGTGTGCAAAAACAACGAAGCCCAGCCCTTTAGTCCAGGCCACGGCACAGCCTTTGACCGACAGCCAATGCAAGGGTTAAGGCACTTACCGGAGCAGTAGCCGGCAGCCATCATGGCGCAATTCGTCCGCGAGTTCGGTAAGACCACCGCACCACCGCACCCTGATGGCCGGCTGGACGCGCCCGCATTTCATCGTAACCATGAGGCGATCTGGTCAGCCATTGGCGGTTTTCTGGCGGCACAAAACGGCGACCTTCTGGAAATCGGCAGCGGCACCGGCCAGCACGCCGCCGCATTCGCTCCGCTCGCACCCGCAATGACGTGGTGGCCCAGCGACATATACGACTCGCATCTCAAGAGCATTGCCGCATGGCACGCACTTTCGGGCGCCGCAAACCTGCGCCCGCCCCAGCGCATTGATCTCAGCAACTCCGATTGGAGCTGGACCGGTGATGCCGGCCGCAATGGGCCGCTCACGGCCATGCTGTGCATCAACGTCCTGCACATCTCGCCCTGGAGCGTATCTGAGAATCTGTTTGCAGGCGCGGGCCGATTTCTGCGAAAGCATGGCCGCCTTTTCGTCTATGGCCCATTCCGGCGGAATGGCGCGCATACGTCGCCAAGCAACGCGGCATTCGATGCCAGCCTGCGGGCGGAGAATCCCGAATGGGGCGTGCGTGACATATCAGACCTGAATGGGCTCGCCAAATCTGCCGGCTTGACGGAGGCAGAAATTTCGCCGATGCCGGCGAACAACCTGGTGCTGGCCTTCGTGCGAGAGCTTGGGCAGAATTGAATTTAGCGACGACAACACAAGAAGAAACCAACTATGCAGCCTGAACCGATCCACGACATCGCGCACCTCGGCCATGTCGAGTTGCTGACACCGAAATTCGAGGAGAGCCGCCGGTTTTTCATCGACATCATGGGGATGACGCAAAGCGGAGAGAAAGACGGCAGCGTCTATCTCCGCGGCTGGGACGACTATGAGCGCTATTCGCTCAAGCTGACGGACTCGAAGACGTCCGGTCTCGGCCATGCCGCCTTCCGGACCCGCTCGCCGCAGGCGCTCGAACGCCGCGCTGCTGCGCTCAAGGGTTCGGGCTTCGACATCGGATGGACGGATGGAGATCTCGGCCACGGTAAGACGTTTGTTTTCAAGGATCCGGACGGGCACAGATTCGAGATCTACTACGACACCGAATGGTACGAGCCACCTCACGAATTGCGGCCCGCGCTCAAGAATCAGGCGCAGAAGTTTCCGGCCCGCGGCATCAACGTGCGGCGCATCGACCACTTCAACGGCTTGGCCGTGGACATCAAGGCCAACCGCGAATTCTTCCAGAAATATCTCGGCTTTATGTTGACCGAGCAGATCGTGCTCGACGACGGAACCGAAGCCGGCATGTGGATGACGGCGACGAACAAGAGTTACGACTTCGCCTACACCCGCGACCACACCGGCACGAAAGGACGCCTGCACCACGTCACCTTCGCGCTGGATGCGCGCGAGGATGTGCTGCGTGCCGCGGACATCTTCCTGGAGAACGGCGTCTATATCGAAACGGGACCGCACAAGCACGCAATTCAGCAGACCTTTTTCCTGTACGTCTATGAACCGGGCGGCAACCGGGTCGAAGTCTCATGCGCAGGCGCGCGCCTCGTGCTTGCCCCCGACTGGAAGCCGATCACCTGGACCGAAGCGGAGCGAAAGAAGGGTCAGGCCTGGGGCCTGCAGACGATCAAATCGTTCCATACCAAGGGCACGCCACCCGTTCCCGGCCTTCCGGACTCCTGAGTGAGTTTGCATCATGAATCGTCGCAACACCCCGCGAATTTCCTTTATCGGTTTCGGTGAGGCAGGCCAGGCCATTGCCTCCGGACTCAAGGATGCCGGCGTTGAGCGCATCGCGGCCTGGGACATCCTGTTTCCCGAACGGGCTGGTGCACCTCTCAAGGCCGCCGGCGAGGCGATCGGGGTGCGTGCCGCCGCCTCAGCTGCCGATGCCGTGCGCGAGACGGACATCGTCATCTCTGCCGTCACAGCCGCCTCGAGCGTGGACGCTGCGCGCTCCGTTGCCCCGCACCTGAACAACAATCCCTATTATCTCGATATCAATTCGGTTTCTCCAGGCCGCAAGCTGGAGACCGCCAAACTCCTAAGCGAGCGGGCCCGCTACGTCGACGTAGCGGTGGTTGCCGCCATTCACCCTGCCCGGCACCGGACGCCCCTCCTCATCGCCGGCCCGCATGCGGAGGAGATTTCGCCTCTGTTGCGCGAACTCGAGATGCAGCTGTCGGTGGTTAGTCCCGAAACCGGCGCGGCCGCGGCCATCAAGATGATCCGCAGCGTGATGATCAAAGGCATCGAGGCCCTGACGCTGGAATGCTTCCTGGCTGCGGCGCGTGCCGGGGTTTTGGACGAAGTGACGGCGTCCTTGAAGAACAACTATCCGACGCTCGATTGGGGACAGATCGCCGATTACAACCTCGAGCGCATGGCAAGCCATGGCGTCCGGCGCGCAGCCGAAATGGAGGAATCCGCCGCCACACTGCGCGAGCTAGGGCTCGACCCGTTGATGGTGGAATCTACCGTCAAACGCCAGCGCGAGATGGGCGCAATTGGCAAGCTTGATACCGTGCGCGCCACGCTCAATTCGGGCCGTAGCGCAATTCTCGACGCAATCAATGCCGTCACGAAAGACAAACATTGAGCGCAAACTATATGAACGCACGTTCAGATTAGGGATCGGCCGCTTCAGCGCAAATTTCTTGTAATCCTGCCGCGCGACCTTCTACTATGTTTCGTCCAAAAACTGGTGGGGAGGAATCGATGAAGTTCAAAAATCTCGCATATGCCACGTTCGTTGCGGCGGCCGCCGTTGCCTTTGTGATCGGCTCGGCCGTGCCCAGCGAGGCCGCGAAAAAGAAGAAGGCGGCCGCCGCGGCGCCGCCCCCGCCCCCGCAGGTCGTGTGCATGGGACCGCCGGCTCCAGTGTGCGCAACCAAGGGCGACCAGAAATTCACCTATCACAACGCCTGTTGGGCCGCGAAAGATGGCGCGAAGGCCGCCAAGCCGGGTGAATGCAAAGCCGCCAAGGCGGCTGCCGGCGGCAAGAAAAAGGCTAAGAAGAAAAAAGCGTAATTCAGAATTCAGTCTAAACAACCGGGCCGCTGCGCACGCAGCGGCCCGCTCTCATTTTGCGGACGTGAGTTCTATTTCTTGCGCGGCGGAATCTGCAGCAGTTCCGCAATCTGTTCCTTGGTCAGCGGTTTTTCCAGGAATTTCAACTTCACCGCGTCGGCAATCGCGCCGTCAAGATCGGCAAACTTGTCCGTCTGCAGCGCTTCCTTCGGCTGGAATTTTGCCATCGAGTCTTTCAGCAAGTCGACCGGCCGGTGAATCTTCGCGGAGTACATCTCAACCGCCTTGGGGTCGGAGTACATCCAGTCAACCGACTCCCGGTACGCATCCATGAAACGCATGATCGCGTCACGCTTTGTCTTCAGCGCATTTGCATTGACGATCAGCAACCGAACCGTCTGGCCTCGCAGCGAAGGCACGTCACTGCCATGCGCAACAATGCGAATTTTGCCTTCCTTGATTTCCTGCAGGCCGAATGGAGGCGCCGCCCAGCCAATATCGACCTGCCCGGACATCACGGCAGTCAGCGTGGCGGCCGGACCGCCGGTCGCCGTGGGCTTCGCTTTGGCGCCGAGTTCGCTGACAAATGCGACGACGATGTTGTTCGAGCTTGACCCGTTGGTCGAGTAAGCGATCGTGTTCTCGGGCGTGGCATCTTTCAGGCTTTGGATTTTCGAATCCGCTTTCACGTACCAGAACAGATCGCCAGTGCCGGTGAACATCGGCGCCAGGATGCGCATCGGCGCGCCTTTCGAGAAAGCGCGCATCACGCCGGCGGCGCCGACGCCGGCACCGATGTCGGCCGAACCCGAGATCACTGCCTGAATGGTCTCGCCCGCGCCTTGCGTGCCAACATTCTCAAGCACAAGTCCATGCTTCTTGAAGATGCCGGCATCCTGGCCAAGCGTCGGAGCCTGGTTTTCCCAGTTGTTGATCTGTCCGATGGCAACCTTCAGCTGATCCTCAGCCGAGGCCGGTCCGATGGCGAGCGCAAGGGCAAATCCCAGCACGCCGCCGATTGTCTTGAAGGCCTTCATGCGTTTCCTCCCTGGATACTTATTGCTTGTTCGCGCTCGCCCCCTGTGGGCGGCATTCAACACCGGCTTCCGGCCGCAGAAAAGCGTATTGTCAGCGCCGTTTCTTACGGCTTCGCTTGGGTGCGGACTTTTTGGCGGGAGCAGCACGGCGCTTTGGGCTCGCTTTCCGCTCTGGAGCGGCCGCAAGTCCGCCGGCCTTGGCGACCCGCATCGACCAATATTCCCACGATCGCGTGAGGCCTGTGGTCTTGGCGCTGATCTGGCCCGCCAACATGGTTTCGCCGGGTGAAAGCGTGGCGATATCGGACCCAATGGTCATCGCACGCACCTGATAGTCGGCATTACGGGCCGAGTAGACCGAGCGGAAAACGCAATCGCGCACGCTGGTGCCGGCCACCGTGACGCCGTGGCGCATCATCAGCACCATCCAGTGCTTGCCGAGCGCACGCGCCAGCGAAGCGCCCTCCTCCGGCTTTATCACCAGCATATTGGTGTCGCCGAACTCGTCGCGCTGATCCCAGAACGGCGGTCTGATGCCGCCAACGGAGCCGAGATGGAAAATCGGCATGTAGTCGGTGCCCGTCGCGAGCAATGGCATGAATGCCGGACAATGGTGGTGACACACCGAATTCACCTCCGGCCGCGCTTTGTAGATTTCGCCATGGATCACCCGTTCGGAATACTGCCCAACACCCGGATCGCGCTCCGGCTGGGAGTCCAGGTTGTATTCAATGAAGTCGTCTGGCGTCACCAGCTCGGGCGCGCGCGAGCGCGACAGTAAATAGCGTCTCGGATTGTCCGGATGACGCATGCTGACATGGCCGAAGGCATCGATCACGCCCTCGTTGGCGACAATCCGGTTTGCAAGCGCGAGCTCGCGGCGGGCTTCGAGAAGCGTATTGGCCACTGATATTTCCTCTTGAAAATGCTGAAAGTCCGAGGTCCCGCATTATAGGACATCATCGGCACCGAGCCAGAGCGAACGGCGCTTGACAGTTCGTCCCGGTTAGGGACGCTTCCTTCCGTCATGGCAGCTGCAGCACAGATCGTTATCGATCGGGTCAACCATCTCTATCGTCCGCCGCGCGGGCGCGAAGTGCTGGCACTCGACCAGGTTTCGCTGGAAGTTGCCAATCGTGAGTTCGTCGCGCTGCTCGGGCCATCAGGCTGCGGCAAATCCACCTTGCTCTATCTCATCGGCGGATTTTTGCCGGTCGAAACCGGCGCGATCCTGATCGATGGCCAGAATGTCGCCGGGCCGGGACCTGACCGCGGCATCGTCTTTCAGCACTTCGCGCTGTTCCCGTG
The DNA here is from genome assembly GCA_046734435.1 of Pseudomonadota bacterium. Taxonomy (GTDB): domain Bacteria; phylum Pseudomonadota; class Alphaproteobacteria; order Rhizobiales; family Xanthobacteraceae; genus Pseudolabrys. Next base: position 18,239 of record JBKPRE010000018.1, read on the forward strand.
GAAGACGGTGCGCGGCAACATTCTTTACGGACTCGAGCGGCAAGGCATGCCCAAGGACGAGCGCGAAAAGCGCGCCATGGACTTTATCGAACTGGTGGGGCTCTCGGGCTTTGAAGACAGTTATCCGTCGCAACTGTCCGGGGGCATGAAACAACGTACGGCGATCGCGCGTACGCTCGCTTTCGACCCGAAGATCCTGCTGATGGATGAGCCATTCGGGGCGCTCGACGCCCAGACGCGCGGCCTGATGCAGAGCGAGCTACTGCGCATCTGGCAGCGCACCCCGAAAACCGTCATCTTCGTGACTCACGATGTGCAAGAGGCCGTCTACCTCGCCGACCGCGTCGCAGTGATGTCTGCGCGCCCGGGGCGTATCAAGACAATCGTCGACACTAAGTTCGACAAGAACGATCCCGATATCTTCAAGAACAAGTTTTTCGTCGAGAAAGTCGACGAAATCTGGAATCTGGTGAAGGAAGAAGCGATCAAGGCGCAGGGCAAGCGGTCATGAAGCAATCCCTGATCCGCTATCTTCCCCTGCTGCTGCTCGCGATCGCCTGGGAGGTCGTGGCACGGCTTGAGCTTGTCTCGACCTCGGCGTTGCCGCCCTTGTCCGAAGTGATCTCGGCGGGGGTCGCCATGGTCAGGGATGGCGAGCTAGTCACCAATGGCGCATCCTCGCTTTACCGGGCCGGCGCTGGCCTCGCTCTGGCGATCCTGATCGGCAGCACCCTCGGGATTGCCATGGCCTGGTGGAAACCGGTGAACGTATTGGTCGCTCCGATCGTGGAAATTTTTTACCCGCTGCCGAAGTCGGCGCTGATCCCCGTGACGGTTATCTGGCTTGGCTTTGGCGATGGATCGAAAATCCTGCTGATCTTTCTGGGCTGCATGCTGCCGGTGACGATCGGTGCGTTCAACGGTGCGCGATCGAGCGAACAGGTGCTGGTCTGGTCGGCGCGCAGTATGGGCGCAAGCCGGTTGCGCATGTTGTGGGACGTCGTGGTGCCGAGCGCCATGCCGGAGCTGCTCAATGGTGTCCGCACCGCGCTCGCGCTTTCTTTCATCCTTCTGGTTTCGTCAGAACTGATCGTGGCGCAGAAAGGCTTCGGCTACCTCATCGGATTCACCGGCGCCAATGGCAACTACGACGCGATGTACGCGGTGGTTCTCACGGTGGCGTTTCTGGGCTTTGCCGCCGATCGTATCTATCTGCAGATCACCAGGCGGGCGCTCGCATGGCGCGACTGAACCCAGCCAATCCGGTCGCCGGCGCACCGCCGGATGGCCTGCCCGAAAAGGCGGCACGGGTTCTCTATATGGGGCTCTGGGGCTTTGCGCGTATTTCCTCCGTGCTCGCGCTCGCAATTGCCTGGGAATGGCTGGCCCGTAGCGGGACATTCACCCCGTTTCAGCTGCCGGCTTTGAGCGCCGTCCTCGAACGGATCTGGAGCGACGCCGTCGATGGGGATCTCTGGATCAATACCGCGTTGACGCTCTATCGCGCTCTGGTCGCCTTCGCGATCTGCGCGGTTGGCGGCGTGATTATCGGCATGGCGATGTCCCGCAATATCCTCGCCCACTGGTTTTTCGATCCGATCGTCTCGGTCGGCTTTCCGATGCCCAAGATCGCCTTCCTTCCTGTGGTGATCCTCTGGCTCGGCGTCTACGACGTCTCCAAGATCACCATCATCGTCGTTGACGCAATATTCCCTGTGATCGCGGCGACCGTCATCGCCATTCAGGGTGTCGAGCGCGAGCTGATCTGGTCGGCACGCAATATGGGGGCGACGAACCGTGAGCTTCTGTATCAGATCATATTGCCGGCGGCCTTGCCGCAGATCATGACCGGGCTGCAGGTCGCTCTGCCGCTGTCGCTGATCGTGGCGGTGGTGGCCGAAATGCTGATGGGCGGCTACGGCCTTGGCGGCGCCATGATGACCGCCTCACGCTTTGCTAACTCCACCAGCGTCTTTGCAGGTATCCTGGAAATCGCCGTCGTCGGGTACATCCTGGTCAAGGCCATGAGCCTTGTTCGCCGCCGTCTGCTGATCTGGCATCAGGAAGCAAATGCGCCCAGCACGGCCTGAGTGTACCGGATGGCGGGCGTTTGCCGATCCCGGCAGGCTTGCCAAAATCAGTTGGACCCCCGACAATCTCGCCGTCTTCGCAACGAGAAGCTTGCAGCTTGAGCGCGCAAGCCCGGCGAAACTGGGAGGAAAATCATGCGCCTTTTGAAACTCGCGCTGGCCGGCGTGTGCGTGCTCGGCCTCGCTGGCACCGCCAACAGCGCGGAGCCGGTGAAAATTCGCATGTCGTGGGTGGCGCCGGTCTCGAACTGGGCGTCGATCGTGCTGGAGAAGAAGGATCTCGCCAAACATCTCGGCAAGTCCTACACGCTGGAGCCGGTTCGCTATCAGGGCACCCCGCCGATGATCACGGCGATCGCCAATAACGAGCTTGAAGTCTCCAACCTCGCCTACTCATCGCTCGCAATCGCGATCGAAAATGCCGGCCTCGACGATATTCGCGTCATTGCCGATGAATTCCAGGATGGGGTGCCGGGCTATTACACGCAGGAATATTTTGTCCGCAAAGACAGCGGCATCAACAAGGTCGAGGACCTCAAGGGCAAGGTCGTCGGCACCAATGCGGGCGGAAGCGCGGTCGACGTCGCCATGCGCGCTATGCTGAAGAAGCACGGACTCGAGGCCAACCGCGATTACACGATGCTCGAGGCGCCGCTACCGACAATGCCGGCGGTCCTGTCGGACAAAAAGGCCGACCTGATCCCGGCCGTTCTGCCCTTCTCCTTCAATCCAAAGCTGCGTGAGGAGGGAAAGGTCCTGTTCAAGCAGACCGAGGCGCTCGGTGTGACACAAATGATCGTATGGACGGCGCGCAAGTCGTTCATCGACAAGCACCGCGCGGCGATGGTGGACTTCATGGAAGACATGCTGATCATCACGCGCTGGTTCACCGACCCGAAAAATCACGCTGAGGTTGCCCAGATCGCGTCGAAGATCACAAAGGCGCCGCCCGAGCGCTTCGGCTGGCTCTTCACCAAGCAGGACACCTATCGCGATCCCAACCTGCTGCCGAACCTCGAGGCCTTGCAGCGCAACGTCGACACGACGCGCGACCTCGGTTTTGTGAAGAAGAAGATCGATGTCAAGAAATACTCGGACCTCAGTCTCGTTCAGGAAGCCGCCAAGCGCCTGAAATAAGACTCTCCCGCAATACAAAAGCGGCCCCGGATTTTTTCCGGGGCCGCTTCTTTTTGGTTGCCTTGTAGGCCTTGGAGCAGCGTTGACTCACAACGTCATGGCCGGGCTCGTCCCGGCCATCAACGTCTTTGAACTTGTATGGTCTTTAAGACGTGGATGCCTGTGACATAGGCGCGCGAAAGCACGCCGTCCTTCGGACGGCTATGCGCGGGCATGACGATTCAATCTGAAAGGATCATTCACAACCTAAAGCTCGGCCCACTGCCGAAGCAGATTGTGATAGGCGGACGTGAGCTCGACGACCGAGCTGTGCTCGGGGTGATCGCGCGTGAGCTTGATGATGGCCACGTCCATGTCGAACAGAAGCGATCGCTTGCTCTCGTCGCGTATCATGCTCTGCGTCCAGAAAAATGACGCGATCCGTGACCCGCGTGTGATTGGAGTGACGTGGTGCAGCGAGGTCGCCGGATAGACGATCATGTCGCCGGCGGGCAGCTTCACGGTGTGGCTGCCATAGGTGTCTTCGACGACGAGCTCTCCGCCATCGTAATCGTCCGGCGCGGAGATGAATAGCGTAGATGAGACATCCGTGCGAATGCGGATGCCGCTGTTGGCGATGCCGCGGATGGCGTTATCAACGTGCGCGCCGAAAGTCATTCCGGCGTCGTATCTGTTGAACAGCGGCGGGAAAATCTGCTTCGGCAAGACCGCTGACATGAAGAGGTTGTTGCGCGCCAACGCTTCGACCACCACGCCGCCGAGCTCACGCGCCTCCGGCGAGCCTTCGGGAAGCTGCAGGTTGTTCTTCACCTTGGACGATTGGTGCCCGGCGGTGACGCGGCCGTCGACCCACGCCGCCTTTTCCATGACGTCACGGCAGCGCGCCACCTGTTCGGACGTCAACACCTCGGGTACATGAATCATCATTGCGGCGTGTGCCTTCCCACTTACCAGCGCGTGCGGTAGGAGAGCGACGCCCAGCGCCCGGATGCCGGAACCGCTTGGCCCTGATAGTACTGCGCGAAATAGAACTCATTGGTGATGTTGTAGACATTGAGCTGTATCGTCGATTTGTTGTCGACCTTGTAGCTCACCATCGCGTCGAACTTCCAATACTCGGGCACGAAAGCGGTGTTCGTCGTGTTGACGAAAGCATCCGACTGATAGGTGGCGCCCGCGCCGACCGTCAATTTCGGAAGGATGTCGTAGGTTGTCCAGAGCGCCAGGTTGTGACGCGGCGCATTCGGCAACCAGCGATACAGTTCGGCGAGATTGGTTGTCTTGAGGATTCTCGAGTCAAGGTAACTGTAGCCACCGATGACCTGCCATTTGTCGGTCACCTTGCCGGCGGCGCCGAGTTCAAAGCCATCTACGCGTGCGAGGCCATCGAGCACCAGAAATTGCTGTGCCGTCGGCGCAGTCGGGTCGCCAGGTATGCGCAGGTTGGTCTTTTCGATCCGGAATACCGCACCGGTGAGGCTGAGCTGGCCCTCCAGCACATCCCATTTGACCCCCGCCTCATAGGAAATGTTTTTTTCCGGTGCGAGTGTCACGCTCGCGGCGTTGTTCGGACTGCCGGACAAAGTGCCCAGTTCGGCGGAGGGGTTGTATGAATTGCCGTAAACGACATAGACGCTCGAGTTCGGCGTCGGGTGATAGACCCCGCCAAGGCGGTAGCTCGGCAGGTTGTCGGTACGCTTCAAATCCTGTTGGCCCGCCGGCTGGCTTCCATCCAGGTAGTGGGTATAGAAGCGATCGAACCTGAACGATCCAAGCAACTCGAAATACTTCGTGATCTTCATCTGGTCGATCACGTAGGCCGCGTAGTCGGTCGACAGGGTCTGATTTCCCGGGACGAAGGTGAAGCCTGTTGCTGGCACGCCACCCGCCGTGGGATTAACCAGGCTGGTATAGCAAGCGAGCTTGGCGGCTGCCCCGGTCGGCACGCACAGATCGGTGCGCGTCTGGTCCCGGAGTTCACGGGATAACTCGATGCCCGCGGTCAGCGTGTGATTGATGATGCCGGTATCGAACTTTCCGGTCAGGTCGGTTGCATTGACCAAATAGCCAGCGTCGGTTTCGCGTTCGCGCCGCTCGCGGCCGATGGTCATGAGATTGACCGGATATCCGATGCCAAGGCCGCCGGTTCCAGTGGTCAGGCCGCTGGTGAATGGCTGCATGGCGGCGTTGGCAAGACCGCGCGGCGCCGTGTTGCGGCCGAAGCGATCGTTCAGCAGATAGCGCGTGCCGTTGGTGATCTTGAAATTACTTCCAAGCTCACGCTCAATCTTGGCGGTCAGGATGTGCGTCTCGGTGGTGACGATATCGCGAAGCGGACCTGTGGCGATGCCGAACCATGTATTGCGGGGAATCGACACCGGCGTCACCGGCGATCCGTCCCCATTGTAGCCGCGGTTGACCAGGTTGCCGGTCGTTGTGCTGTAGCCGGGCTGCGGCAGATAGGGCCACCCATAATCCGGTGCGCCCTCTTCACCCTGGTAGATGTACCAGAGCGTCAACTTGGTAGCGTCGTCGAGGTGTGCGCTGACGGAAGGCGCCACGCCCCAACGCCGTGTCCAGACATTGTCGCGATCCGGCGTGTCGGTTTCGGTGTAGAGCGCTGCGATGCGGCCCGAAATATTGCCGCGCTTGCCGCTGGCGTCGACATCGGCGCGATAACCGCCCACCGAGTTGATCGTTGCGGTGCCCTCGACGAAAGTCTGGCCGGTCGGAAGCTTCGAGACGTTGTTGATGGCGCCGCCGGTCGAGCCGCGGCCGAAGGCGAAGGAGGAAGGTCCTTTGTAGACCTCGACACGATCAACGTCGAAAAGATCGCGCGTGTACCAGCCGGGATCGCGGAACCCGTCGCGGAAGATGTCGCCGCGGGCGACGAAGCCCCGGATGATAGGGCTGTCGCCCTGCTGGCCGCCCTCGCCGGCCATGAACGTGATGCCGGGGACCGTGCGCAGCGCATCCTCCATCGTGGTGAGACGTCGCTCCTGGATTTCCTGTTGTGGGACCACGTTGATGGTCTGGGGCGTGTCGAGCAGTTGCGTCTGCAGGCGGGTGATGGACTGCTGGGTCGCCTGATAGCCGGTCTGGTTGCTGCCGGAGACGTCGATCGTCGGTAGTTGCAGGCCTGAACTTCCACCTTCCTGCGCCGATGCGGTGGACGCCGCCATCAAGGACGCAAGACTTACGGCCGTGCGCAACAAACTACGATTGGACGATTCAGAGGAGTAACCGGCGCTCGACTTCAGAAATTGTGAAGAGCTGCCGCAGCGGTCGAATGACTGCGACCGAATACTTGAAACCACGTTGTTCATAGTCCCCAGCCCTGACCGAATACTATACTTTAGAACCGTAATAATCAGGCTGATTATTAGGCTATATTTAAAACCATGGACTGTATTCGAGGTCAAGAAGAGACTGATAATCAATAACTATTCTTGAATTAGAATATTTCTAAACTGAGTATTACTGTTTTGAATACTTACAAACTAGACACCGGATGCTGTTTTGTATTTCGCGAATGTCGAAGGGCTGATATAGCTCCCGGCCAATTGCGAAAGGGCGTCCCATGGCGGACACGCGTGCGGCCAAGCTGCGCCGCCTCTGGCTGAACGTGCACTTATGGATCGGCGTCGGCTTTTGCGCGCTGCTCATACCGATCTCGGTCTCAGGTAGCCTGCTGGTCTGGCACGACGAAATCGATTCCTGGATCAATCCGCAGCGTTACGCAGTCTCGGCTTCGCCAACGCTGCTGCCGCCCGTGGTCTACCTGGCGCAAGCACAAGAAGCCGTCGCCAGCGATCCGGCACGCGCGACTGCACTGCGGTATCCCGAGCCTGGGTGGCCAATGCGCGTCGTCATGCGCGCACAACCGAGCGAACCTGACGCACGTCCGCGCGTGCTGACGGTCTACCTTGATCCGTCAATGGCCAAGGTTCTCGACGTCGTGGATTTCCGGTCATCGTTTTTTGGATTCCTCCATGTGTTCCACGAGAACCTGACAGTCCCGGAGTACAGCGGCCGCCAGATCGTCGGGTGGGCCGGCGTCGGAATGTTGCTCCTGTCACTGACGGGAATTTGGTTGTGGTGGCCCCGCGGCGGCAATTTTCTGCGCGGCCTGCGCTGGCGGCGCTCCGTGCTCTTCACCTTCAACGTGCACCACCTTCTAGGCTTCTGGATTTCCTTGCCGCTCGCCGTCGTGTCGGCAACTGGAATCTATCTGTCGTTTCCACAGACGGCACGCGAGGCGATGTCGTCAATTGCGCCGATGACCCCGCAGGCACAACGCGGTTTTGGCGGTCAAATCGCGCAGCGCACCGCACTGACCGCCGATCAGGCTCTTGCGGCGGCATTGACGGCCGAACCGAAAGCCAGGCCGGTCGCTCTTTTCCTCCCGATCCAGCAGCGCGAACGGCCACTCACCTGGCGTACGCAATTATCGCGCGCGGGCAGCGGCGAAATCGTCACCGTGACAACGGACGATCGCAGCGGACAAACATCGCCGGCGACAGCGATGCTCTCCGGCGACCGGGCCGCCGCCTGGATCCGATGGATTCATGAAGGCAGCCACTCCGGAATTGTGTGGGCTGTTGTCGTGACCCTGACAGGAATTTTCCCGACGATCTTTGCGGTTACGGGCATCATCATGTGGCTGCGCAAGCGCTCCGACCGCAAGGAACTGGCTGGCAAAGGCGCCAAACCACGCCTACGTCCCGCCGCGTGACATTGTGCTAGAATTTGGAAGGCAGAAAGGACCGAGCGTTCAATGAGCTGTCATCGTCACAAGTACCGCGCCATCGTGGCGGCCATTCTTGCCGCTATCCTTGTTCTGCCTGCACCTGTTTGCGCGCAAACAGCGCCTGCCGCTGAAACGCCGCCTGCCGTCGCTCCGCAACCCGCGTCCGCTGCCGCGCCTCCAGCCGTCGCCACGCCCGCAGCCGGCCCAGTTGCAAGTTCGCCCGACAACGCGCTCAAGCTGCCGCGCGACCTCTCGCCATGGGGCATGTTCATGGCGGCCGATATCGTCGTGAAAGCTGTAATGGTCGGCCTTGTCTTTGCATCGATACTGACCTGGACGATCTGGTTTGCGAAAGCCATCGAGCTTATGTTCGCACGGCGCCGAATGCGCGCAGCGATCGAGAAGCTCAGTCACGCAAAATCGTGGAGCGAAGCCAATGTCCGGGGCAAAGGCCGGGATGTCGGCGTCGCCGCGATGCTGCGCGCCGCCGATATCGAGCTGCGCATGTCGGCCGATGCGCATTCGGCGACTGGCATCAAGGAGCGCATCGCCTCGCGGCTGGAGCGCCTCGAAGCCGCTGCCGGCCGGCAGATGATCCGCGGCACCGGCATTCTCGCGACCATCGGCGCGACGGCGCCCTTCGTGGGCCTGTTCGGCACGGTGTGGGGCATCATGAACAGTTTCATCGGCATCTCGAAGTCACACACCACCAATCTCGCGGTGGTGGCGCCCGGGATAGCCGAGGCGTTGCTGGCGACCGCGCTTGGCCTTGTCGCGGCGATCCCGGCCGTGGTCATGTACAACATGTTCTCACGCTGGATCGCAGGCTACCGCGCCTTGCATGCCGATGCCGCCGCCGAGATTCTGCGGATCGTCAGCCGCGATCTCGATCGTGGCGCTTTCGATCAGCACCCGGCCGATCGCCGGCGCGCCATAGCCGCCGAGTGACGCCATGAGCGTACGTCTTGATCACGGCGACGATCAGCTCAGCGAGGTCCACGAGATCAACGTCACGCCGTTCATCGACGTGATCCTGGTGCTGCTGATCATCTTCATGATCGCGGCACCGCTGGCGACGGTTGACATCTCGGTCGATCTGCCGGCCTCGAGCGCGGAGCGCACGCCGCGCCCCGACAAGCCGTTGTTCCTGACGCTCAAGTCCGATTTGTCCGTATCACTCGATAACGACACGATCAGCCGGGCGACGCTGGCGGGCGCGCTCGACCGTGCCACGGCGGGCGACAGGCAGCAGCGCGTCTACCTTCGCGCCGACAAGACGGTCCCCTATGGAGAGCTGATGAGCCTGATGAACGAGCTGCGTGGGGCCGGCTATCTCCACGTAGCGCTGGTCGGGCTCGAAGCCGATAAGATGTAGGCATGGTTGGCACCGCGACATTCTCATTCAGGCGGTGGCCAGAGGCCGCCCGCTGGGGTGCTTGCTTTGCGTTGGCCGTCGCATTTCATGCCGCCGGCGCGGTCGCGCTGTTTGCGCGCTGGACCGAGGATTCAAAGCTGGTTGCCGGCACGGCAATCGTCATGGTCGATCTTGCGCCCGTCGCGGTTTCGCCGAACATCACAACCGACGTGCCACCCGGGCCGCTGCAGCAGGAGGCCCAGCCCGAGCCTGAGCCGGAGAAGCCGATTGAAAAGATCGAGCTGCCGCCGGATCCGCAGGCCGAACCGGCCGTCGCCGTGACGCCGCCGCCCAAGCCGATCGAAAAGCCGAAAGAGAAAAAGCCGAAGCAGAAACATGCGAGCCTTGCGAGCGCGCCGACCAGGGCCGATCAGCAGGCCGATCGGCCCGCGGCACCGATGCCGGGACTGTCATCGCGTAACTCGGATGCGCTGCCGAACTGGAAGACACAGCTCGTCGCCAAGCTCGAGCGTGCCAAGAGGTATCCATCGGAGGCGCGCGGCGACCAGGGTACCGCGCAACTCGCCTTCAGCGTCGATCGTCAGGGCGGGGTGCACAATGCGCGGGTCACGCGCAGCTCCGGCTCCAGTGTCCTCGACCACGAGGCTCTCGCGCTGGTGCAGCGTGCGCAGCCTTTGCCGCCGCCTCCGCCGGAAGTGCAAGGCGCACAAATTCCAATCATCGTGCCGATCCGCTACAACGCGCGCTGATTTTGGGTCCGCGCCGCAAATCCGCAGCGACCGCCATACCTATGGTGGCTACCCGATGTCCGCTTTCGCCAGAAGCAGACACTCGCCTTCATTCGATCACTTGGTCGGCGCGGCCGAGAAGTGATGGCGGCACACTGAGACCGAGCGCCTTGGCGGTTTTCAAATTGATGACCAATTCGAATTTTGTTGGTTGCTCTACGGGCAGGTCAGCGGGCTTGGCGCCTTTCAATATCTTGTCGACATAGATAGCAGCGCGGCGGTACATGTCGGCTAGCGGGAACGAATAGGTCATTAGTCCGCCTTCCTCAACAAACACACGAATGATCCCAACGCTGGGTATTCGGTACCTCAGCGCCAGCTCAGCTACGCGTTTGGCCGGGAGACTCGGTTGGACGATGATAGCATCGGGCCGCTTTTGCTCCATTGCCGGAAAAGCCTTCTCGAGCTCATCAGCGCTACGAATCATTACTGCATCGATGGTGACTCCGATGGCTTGGCCACCAAGGCGGATTTGCTCGAGAAATGGTCCCGAGAACGGATCGGGCGCGTTGGCCAGTGCCGCCACGTGTCGAGCCGACGGTAACAACTCTTGGATCAGTTCTACACTTTTGCTGGCCAGCTCCGCGGCGACTCCCGACATACCAGTGACATTCCCACCGGGCCGGTCGAGGCTTTCGACAAGTCCGTTTTCAACTGGATTTCCTGCAAGCGCCATGACGATTGGAATTTCGCGCGTCGCCTGCTTCGCAGCACGGGCAGCCGGTGTGAACCAAGTCACGATGATATCGACTTTGAGCCCCACCAACTCTGCCGCCAATTCGGGAAGTCGATTTATCTTTCCTTCGTCCGATCGGAACTCATATCGAATGTTTTGCCCCTCGATGTAACCCAGCTCACGCATTCCATTTCGAAACAGCCGCCAGAATTGTTCAGAACCCGGAGAGCCAACCACCAGAACACCGACGGTCGGCGCTTTTGGCTGCTGTCCACGTGCCGCATGCGACCACCCGACTGCCGCCCCGCCGATGAGCGTAATAAATTCTCGCCGCTTCATTGCCGCCCTCCCAATAGGACAGGGCATTGTCGGCTCAACCTAGCATAACGAACCACGAATATCCGCTGTGGCAGCAAAGCTGATACCATCGCAGAAACGAGTAAGTGGTTCTGGCAGGCTTAGAGCGACGTCCGCTTTGGGTCATAAGCCGACATGTGCGCCGCAAAGCGAGGTCTGATTCGCCGCCCAAAGAGACATTCACCCGACGTTCGTCGTCTGGCGCGGTCCGCCTCCAAAGTTTGTCTCGTTAATTGAAATCAGCCAAGAATTTGCCAAGTGCTAGACTGTCGCGTTCGAGCGCCGCGATGCTGCACGGTCCGTCAAGGAGATCGTCATTCCGACGATCACAAGCACCGGGCCGGGCAACCCCGCCTGCGCCAGCCGCTCCGGAAGCTCGGCGATCGGCGCGGTGACGACGGCTTGATCGGGCCGGGTCGCGCGCGAGATCGCCAGCGCCGGCGTGTGCGGATCGAGACCTTCGACGATTGCTTTCTCGGCCAGCGCGGCAAGCGTGCGCGTCGGCATGAAGACGGCGGTGGTGGTCGTGGGATCCGTGAGACTCTTCCAGTCAAGGTCGGCCGGCACCCCGCCGTTTTTTGCATGACCGGTGACGTACTGGAGCCGACGCGCCTTCTTGCGGTCGGTCAGCGCGATCCCAAGCCGCGACGCCGCGCCCTGCACCGACGTGATGCCAGGCACGATATCGACAGCGATCTTGGCCGCCTCGCACGCCGCGATCTCCTCGGCCGCGCGTCCGAAAATCAGCGGATCGCCGCCTTTGAGGCGGACGACGCGCTTGCCTTGTTTGGCAAGGCTCACCATGAGCGTGTTGATGTCTTCCTGCGTGCAGGACGGCCCGAAGCCGGTCTTCCCGACCAGCATCTTCCTCGCCTCCCGGCGCGCGAAGTCCATCACCTCGCGCGACACGAGATCGTCGAACAAGATCACGTCCGCAGATTGCAGCGCCCGCACGGCACGCAATGTCAGCAATTCGGGATCGCCGGGCCCAGCCCCGACCAAAGTCACGGAGCCGCCCTCGACCGATGCTCCCAAACCTTTCACTTCCGCGATGAAGCTGTCGAAGTCCGCTTGCGCCGGCGCGCAATCGGGATTGGCGACCGCATGAGCGGTGAACAGCTGCCAGAATTTCCGCCGTGCCGCGAAGGACAGCCCCGCAAGCTTCAACGCACCGCGCCAGCGCGCCGCAGCGGCGGCCCAATCCGCAAAACCTTTCGGCAGCAGTGCCTCGAGCTTGGCGCGGATTGCCTGCGCAAAGACGGGCGCCGCGCCGTCGGTCGAAACGCCGATCACCAGCGGCGACCGATTGACGATGGCGCCGAATGAAAAATCGCAGAATGCCGGTTTGTCGATCACATTCACCGGCACGCCGGCAGCGCGTGCGGCCGCCGCAAACTCGGCTGCGCCGTCGTCGTCTTCGAACGCGCCCACCGCAATCGCCGCATCATCGAAATTGTTTGCCGACCACGTGCAACGATGGATAACGATCGCGCCGCGCGGCGGGTCGTCGGCCAGATGCTGGAGCTCATCGCATATATCGGTCGCATAGACCTCGACGCGCGCACCCGAAGCCGACAGCAGCTCCGCTTTCCACGTCGCGGCCGGGCTTCCGCCAGCGAGCACAGCCCGTTTCCCGTCGAGCGAAAGGAATACTGGCAAGCGAGCCAGCGTGCCCATGCGCGCGGGTTTTGCTTCTGACGGAGTGCGCTGCTCGTTCACCGGCATGGCCTCTTAATACACGTCGACCTGGTAGCGGTCATTCTTTTTCAGTTCGGCCACATAGCGCGCGGCATCCTCGGGGCTGCGTTTACCGTGCTCGGCGACGACGTCGATCAAAGCGCGTTCGACGTCTTTCGCCATGCGCAAAGCATCGCCGCATACATATATGTGCGCACCGCGCTCAAGCCAGGCCCAAAGATCGCGTCCGTCATCGCGCATACGATTCTGGACATATATTTTCTCGTCGGCATCGCGCGACCATGCAAGCGTCAGCCGGGTGAGATGGCCCGACTTGCGCATGGCCTTGAGCTCGTCCTCATAGAAGAAATCGTAGTCGCTGCGCTGGTGGCCGAAATAGAGCCAGTTCGGGCCCGGCGCCTGGGTGGCGAGGCGCTCCTGCAGAAACGCACGGAATGGCGCGACGCCGGTGCCTGGCCCGATCATGATGATCGGTTTGTTCGGATCGGCGGGCAATGCAAAATGCTGTGCCTTCTGCACATAGACTTGCACCTTTTGGCCCGGCTCGATGCGACCCGCGAGGAACGTCGAGGCGACTCCAAGACGGATGCGCTCGTTGATCTCGTAGCGCACCGCATCGACCGTGAGCGACACGCGACCCGCAGTCATCTTGGGCGAGGACGAGATCGAATAGACGCGCGGCTGCAGGGGATCGAGCGCCTCGATGAAAGCCTCGGGATCGGGCCTGATCCCGTCAAATTTCTGCAAAGCCGCCAGAACGTCGAGCGTGGCGGCGTCGCCGTCCGGGTCCTGTCCGCCGGCCAGTGCCTTTGCTTTCTGCCGCCGGTCGCCCCCGGTCAGATAAGAGATGAGCTCGAACAGCATGTCGGGCGCAGGCGACAGCGACACGCTATCGGAGAGTACCTCGCGCAGCGTTCGCCCGCCGATCGGAAAATCCGGCGGTGCGCCGAGCGCGGCAATCACCGCGTCGGCCAGTCCCGGATCATTGACCGGATAGACTCCAAGCGAGTCACCGACCTCATAGGCAAGCTCGGTGCCTTCGAGATCGATTTCGATGTGCCAAGTCTCTTTATGCGACCCGTCCTTGTTGAGGCGGTGGCGCTGCGCGAGCGTCGCGACGACCGGATTGTCGCGCGAATAGCCGAGCTTCGCCGCCGGCGCAGGCGCCGTCTTTTCGGCCGACGGCGTGCCGGCGGGCGTGTCCAGCTCGCGAAACAGCTCCTTGAGCATGCGCGCGGTCTCCTTGCCGCCCGGCACGCACAGGTTCAGCCGCTCTTCTGTCCTGGCAAAGATCGCCGCCGAATAATCCTTGCAGTTATAGCCGCACTGCCCGCAGTCCTGCTGCGCCATCGCCGCCATCATGCGGCGCGGCAGTGACTTGCCCTCGGCCAACTTCATACGATCGACGAGCGGCATCGCCGGATCGTGCCAGGGAGCCCCGTCATCGATTTCGACGGATGGTGCGAGCGCAACCCCGGGCACGAGCTGCGCGACCTCCTGCGCTGTCAGCGGCGTCACGCCTTCCGTCAAACCGTAGAGTCCCGCGAACAGGCCGTTGAGCCAGGCGCGCTGCTCCGGCGAAAACGGTGCGTTATCGGGCAGGAATGACGGAATCGGCGGGCGTGGCGTGATGCTCATGCAGCCTCCGCAGCAAATGCCTTGAGCGCATCGATCTCGTGCCGGCGCGCGAAGTCGATGAAGCTTTCCTGTGGCGACGCGCGATGCGCGAGATAGGTCCTTAGGATCCGCTCGACGGTCTGCGGCGCGTCCTCAGCCTTGACGTCGCGGTAGAGTTCGCGCCCGAGCGCAGCATCAGGCCCGAAACCGCCGCCGACCAGCACGTGATAGCCCTCGACCGGGTCGGCATTCTCGTTGGCCTGCACCTTGCAGGCCAGCAGGCCGATTTCCGCCACGAAATGCTGCGCACAGGAGTGATGACAGCCGGTGAGATGGATATTGACCGGCGTATCGAGCGCAACGCGCGTCTCGCACCAGCTGGCGATCTCCTCGGCATGGCGCTTGGTGTTGGAGGCGGCAAATTTGCAGCCAGTATTGCCGGTGCAGGCGACGAGACCGGAGCGCAGCGCATTTGTTTCGATCGCCAGGCCCAGCACTTCGAGGCGCCTACGCGCCTCTGGCACTTTCGCGGAGTGGACGCCTGAAATCAGAAGATTCTGCCAGACTGTGAGGCGAATATCGCCGTCGCCAAATTCGTGTGCGATATCGGCGAGCCCGCGCATTTGCGCAACGCTGAGATAGCCGACCGGCACAACGACACCGATCCAGTGCAATCCTTCCTGTTTTTGCGCGTGAATGCCGATATGGGCGGTCCGCGAGAACGGCGGCCGCGGCGCCAGCGCGCCGGGCACCGCGCGGTCGAGCTTGCGCCCGAGCTTCTCCTCGACGAGCACGAGAAACTTCTCGACCCCCATCTTGTCGAGCACGTATTTGAGCCGCGCCTTGGTGCGGTCGGTGCGGTCGCCATGGTCGATGAAGACGCGCACCACCGCGTCAGCTACCAACGTCGCGTCCGCAGGACGGACTATGACGCCGGTGTCGCCGGCGAAGCTGCGATGTCCTGTCAGACCGCCGAGGCACAGACGGAACCAGACACCGGCCTCAAGCCCGAAGCCTTCGTTGACCTGCACCGCCTGGAAGCCGATGTCGTTGGTGTCTTCCAGCACGGGGATCACGCCCCCGCCGTCAAATCCGACATTGAACTTGCGCGGCAGGCCATAGAGCGAGCGGTCGTTGAGAATGTGGAAATGCCATTCGCGAGCATAAGGCCGCGTATCGATTAATTCCTGAGGATCGATGCCGGCCGTCGGGGTGCCGGTGACGTTGCGGATATTGTCGGCGCCGGAGCCGCGCGAGCACAGGCCGAGGTCCTGCACCGCTTCGATCATGGCGACGGAATTTTTCGCCTCGATCTCGCGGATCTGGATATTCGCACGCGTCGTGACATGCGCGTAGCCGCCGCCATAACGTTCGGCGAGATCGGCGAGCCCCGCAAACTGTGCGGCCTTCAGAATACCGTTCGGTAATCTCAAACGGCACATGTAAGAATTTTGGTTCGGCGCAACGTAGAACAGCCCGAAGTAGCGCCAGCGGAAATTATCCGGAGGCTTCGGATATTCGTTTCTCGCGGCGTGCGCTTTCAGCCGCTCGTAAGTATCGAAAGGGTGTTCGTCACGCTTGAATTTTTCCGGATCGGACAGCTTGCCGCCTGTTGCAATGACTTGATCTTGCGCTTTGCACGCGGCGGCCTCCGGCCCGATCGCCTCGGTGGACGCCGTCGACGCATTGGCGGCGGGCGCGGCGATTCCTTTCGCCGTCTTGGCGATCTGCAGGCCTGCGACGAAGCCTTCGAGATATCGTTTTTGTTCGGGCTCGAAGTCGCCGGACGTGGTTTCGCCCGACGGCTTCAGCGTAGTCCCGGCTTCGGTCGTCATTCGCGCAACAATCCTTTGCTGTTATCTGAGCAATGACCGTGCCAGACCATAAACAACTGAAATCAAATGATATTTTCGCAATGCGCGATCCCGTTGCTCGCTAATTAGCCCGCTGCCGGCGAAATTTTGTGCAGTGCAACGCAAGTAGGCAGACGATCGCGCGCGCACGGACCGACACGCCATCAGCGTGAGAACGCGGCACGACCCATCTTCCGCGGTGAAAGCAGCGAACTGGCGCGACAACGCGCGGTCATCCGGCAGTTGGCATGTCAATTGCTCAATGGCGGTTGAGAACACTGCAACCGACAACAAGGAGAGCGCTCCCGTGTCCTATCTCGTTCCTTCAGAATTCGTCACCAAGATGATCGACGCCGGAGAGTCAAAAATCTTCATGTCGACCAGAGACACGCTCGTGCGCGCCTATATGGCCGGCGCAATTCTCGCATTGGCGGCCTGGTTCGCCATCACGATCAACGTCAATACCGGTCAGCCGCTCGTTGGCGCCCTTTTGTTTCCGGTCGGATTTTCCATGCTGATCTTGCTGGGCTTCGATCTGCTGACGGGCGTGTTCGTTCTCTGTCCTCTCGCGTGGCTCGACAAACGGCCGGGCGTCACGATCGCAGGTGTACTTAGAAACTGGGGCCTGGTTTTTGTCGGCAACTTTGCCGGCGCTCTTACGACGGCGTTTTTGATGGCATTCGTGACAACCTACGGCTTCACGCAGGCGCCCGACAAAGTCGGCACCGTCATCTCAAACATCGGCGAAGCCCGGACTCTCGGTTATGCGGCGCACGGAGCAGCCGGCATGGCGACATTGTTCCTGCGTGGTGCGCTGTGCAACTGGATGGTCTCATTGGGCGTGGTCGGCGCCATGATCTCCACGACGGTCCCCGGAAAGGTGCTCGCGATGTGGATGCCGATCCTGGTCTTCTTCTACATGGTCTTCGAGCATTCCGTCGTGAACATGTTCCTGTTCCCGTCGGGCCTGATGCTGCACGCGCCCTTCTCGATCGCGGACTATTTCATCTGGAACGAGATTCCAACCGTGCTCGGCAATCTGGTCGGCGGCCTCTCCTTCACCGGCCTGACCCTGTATGCCACTCATGTGCGGACGGCGCCCAAGCGCACCGCCGCGCTCAAGCGCGTCGCGTGATGCAATTTGCTATGGTGGAGCCTCAGCCCGAAAGGGTTGAGGCTCTTTTCTTTGATCGGCCGATGCCAAGCCAGCTCGCAATATCGATCGGACAGCGCTCCGACAAAGGCCGGAAGGAGGTCAATCAGGATTTTCATGGCGCGTTGATTCCGGACGAGCCGCTGCTGAGCCTGAAGGGCATCGCCGTTGTCCTGGCCGACGGGATCAGCACCAGCGAGGTCAGCGCGATCGCGAGTGAATCGGCCGTCAAAAGCTTCCTGACGGACTATTACTGCACCTCGGATTCATGGTCCGTCAAAACATCGGCGCAGCGCGTCATTGCCGCGACGAATTCCTGGCTGCACGCGCAAACACGGCAAAGCCAGTATCTCTACGACAGGGACCGCGGCTACGTGTGCACGCTCAGCGCCATGGTCATCAGGTCGACCACGGCGCATATTTTCCATATCGGCGATGCCCGCATCTATCGGGTCGTCGGACGCGGGCTGGAACAACTGACCGCGGATCACCGCGTCGTTGTTTCGTCCCAGCAGAGCTATCTCGGGCGCGCCCTGGGCATCAATCCGCAGGTCGAGATCGACTACCGGGCTCTCGCGATCGAAAAGGGCGACCTTTTTCTGCTGGCGACCGACGGCGTTTACGAGCATGTCGGCAGCCGCTTTGTCGCCGATAAAATCGCCGGCCACGCGAACGACCTGGATCGCGCCGCGGCGGCGATCATCGAGGGGGCCAAGCGCCGCGGCAGCTCCGACAACCTGACCGTCCAGATCGTCAGGATCGACGCGCTGCCGGACAGCGAGAGCGGCGAAATCGTCAGGCAGGCGTCCGAACTTCCCTGCCCGCCTCTGCCCGAGGCAAGGACCGTATTGGACGGATACCAGATCGTCCGGGAGATCCATGGCAGCAGCCGCAGCCACATCTATCTGGCGGTCGACAGCGCCGATAACGCGCTCGTTGCCCTCAAGATTCCGTCGATCGACCTGCGCGGTGACCCGGCCTACCTGCAACGTTTCATGATGGAGGAGTGGGTGGCCCGGCGCGTCAACAGCGCCCACGTGCTGAAGCCGCGCATGCAGTCGAGACGACAGAACTACCTGTACGTCGTGACGGAATTTGTCGACGGACAAACCTTGACCCAATGGATGATCGACAATCCAAAGCCGGACCTGGAAACGGCGCGCGGTATTGTCGAGCAGATCGCCAAGGGCCTGCAGGCCTTCCACCGGCTCGAAATGCTGCACCAGGACCTGCGGCCCGACAACATCATGATCGACAGGACCGGCACCGTGAAAATCATCGATTTCGGCTCGGTGCGGATTGCTGGCATCACCGACGACGCAGACGACGATATTCCCGGCCAGATTTTGGGGACGGCGCAGTACACCGCGCCCGAGTATTTCCTCGGCGAGGGCGGATCGCAGCGCTCCGATATCTTCTCGCTGGGAGTCATCGCCTACCAGATGCTGACCGGGCGGCTCCCTTACGGCGCAGAGGTGGCAAGGACGCGGACGAAAGCCCAGCAAAAAAAATTAAGATACATATCGCTACTGAACGACACCCGAGACATTCCCGCCTGGGTCGATGGGGCCTTGCGGAAAGCTTTGCACCCCGATCCGTACCAGCGTTACGACGAACTGTCCGAATTTGTCTTCGATCTGCGACACCCTAACAAGAAATTCCTCGCCACGGCGGCAAAGCCGCTCATCGAGCGCGATCCGCTACTGTTCTGGAAATCCCTGTCCGCGATCTTGTTTGGGGCTCTTATGCTCGCCCTGGCCGCGCTCGTCCTCGGCAAGCACTAGGCCAGACCGCAAGCAATTTATCTCGGCTTATAGGCCCGCACATTGGCGTGGAAGTCGGCGCCGTTGCCGCTCGCGGCGATGTGGCCCGCGCGGATGACGAAATCGCCGAAGTGTTCGCCTTTCTGCCGTCCGCTGACGTAAGCCGCAAACAACAGGTCGAGCGCGGCGACGATGCCGGCATGATCGAGATCTTCGGCGTAGAGCTTGTTCATGCGCGAGCCGTCGAAAGCCGCGCCGAGATAAAGGTTGTAGCGCCCCGGCCCCTTGCCGACCAGGCCGATCTCGGCGAGATAAGGCCGCGCGCAGCCGTTCGGGCAACCCGTCATGCGGATGACGATGTCGTCGGCCGACAGCCCGTGCGCGGCCAGCTTCTGGTCGAGCGCGTCGAGCAGCTCCGGCAGGTAACGCTCGCTTTCCGCCAGCGCGAGGCCGCAGGTCGGCAGCGCGACGCAGGCCATCGAGTTGCGCCGCATGCCCGACCAGGGCGCGAGCAGGCCCGCCTCACGCGCGATACGCTCAATTTCGGCCTGCTTCTCGGTCGGCACGTTGGAAATGATCAGGTTTTGGTTCGGTGTGATGCGGAATTCGCCATCGTGCATTTGCGCAATGGTGCGCAGCGCGCTCTGCTGCGCAGCGCCGGCGACATCGTGCACGCGCCCGTTCTGCACGAACAAAGTGAGATGGCCGCTCCCATCCATCCCTTCGGTCCAGCCGTAGCGATCACCGGTCGAGGTGAACACGTAGGGCTTTGCCGGCGCGAGCGTGACGCCCGAGCGCTTCTCGACCTCGGCGCGGAACGCGTCGAGCCCGCGGTCCTCGATCGTATATTTGAGGCGGGCGTGCTTGCGGTTCTTGCGGTCGCCCCAGTCGCGCTGCACGGTGACCACCGCCTCGGAGACTTTGAGAACGTCTTCGGTGCGGCAGAAGCCCATGACCTCGGCGATGCGCGGATAGGTGTCGGGCTCGCCATGGGTCATGCCCATACCGCCGCCGACGGTCACGTTCCAGCCGGCGATGTTGCCGGCATCATCCGTGATCGCGATGTAGCCGAGGTCGTGCGCGAAGATATCGACGTCGTTCGATGGCGGCACTGCCACCACCACCTTGAATTTACGCGGCAGATAGGTCTTGCCGTAGATCGGCTCGACCACCTCTCCCTCGCCGCCCGCGATGCGCTCGCCGTCGAGCCAGATCTCGCGATAGGCCGGCGTGTGCGGCAGCAGATGGTCGGAGATCGCGCGCGCCAGCGCGAGCGCTTCCGCGTGGGCACGCGACTGCTCCGGCAACACGTTGCACATGACGTTGCGGTTGATGTCGCCGCAGGCCGCGATCGAGTTGAGCAACACCGTGTCGATCGACTTCAGCGTCGCCTTCAGGTTCGACTTGATGACGCCGTGCAGCTGCACCGTCTGCCGCGTGGTGAGCCGCATCGTGCCGTTGCCGTAATCGCGGGCGACCTTGTCGAGCGTAAGCCACTGCTGCGGCGTCAGCACCCCGCCCGGAATGCGCACGCGGATCATGAAGGCAAAGGCCTTCTCCATCTTCTTGCGGGTGCGCTCGGGCCGCAGGTCGCGGTCGTCCTGCAGATACATGCCGTGAAACTTCACCAGCTGCGCGTCGTCCTCGATGATGGCGCCGGTGACCTCCTCGCGCAGGCCCTGCTCGAGCGTGCCGCGCAGATAGTCGCTCGCTTCCTTGATGCGCTCGTTGCGCGACAATTCGTCGGTCATTGCTTTACCTTGTCATTCCGGCCGAGGCCGCGGAACGGTTGAGAGCCGGAATCCAGACCCACAAAAGGCATTGAGATGGTTCTGGATTCCAGGTTCGCGCCTAATCGGCGCGCCCCGGAATGACACTCCTGATCAATACGTATCCTGCAGATAGCGCTTTTCGCGCTCCAATGTCACCACCGCCTGCTCGGCCGCCTCGGGGGACAAAGCCTTTACTTCGGCAAAAGCGCGCACCAGCGCGGCGCGCACGTCCTTCGCCATCGCCTTGGCGTCGCCGCACACATAGAAATAGGCGCCGCCGTCGAGCCATTCGACCAGCTCGGCGCGGCGGTCCCACAATTTGTGCTGGACGTAGATCTTCTCCGGAGTGTCGCGCGAGAAGGCAACGTCCATGCGCGTCAGCGCGCCGTCCTTGAGCGCGTCCTGCCAGTCGAGCTGGTAAAGGAAGTCGTGCGTGAAGGTGCGGTCGCCGAAGAACAGCCAGCTGCGGCCGCTCGCTTCGGTCGCGCGGCGCTCCTGCACGAAGGCGCGGAACGGCGCGACGCCGGTGCCGGGGCCGACCATGATGACGTCCTTGTCGGGCGCCGGCAGCGCAAAATGCTTGTTCGGCTTCAGCTTTACGCGCACACGGCCGCCGCGCTTGAGCTGCTCGGCGACGAAGTTCGAGGCGACACCCTTGCGCTGGCGGCCGTGGCTCTCGTAGCGCACGGCGGAAATGAGCAGGTGTGCTTCATCTCCCACCTCGCGCCGCGATGATGCAATCGAATAGGCGCGCGGCGCCAGCGGCCGCGTCAGCGCGCGCAGCTTCTCGGCATCGAGCGCGATCGGGAAGGTGGCGATCAGGTCGATCAGCTGGCGCCCGGCGATCCACTCGCGCGCCTGACCGTCGGCGATCAGCGCCTTGACGTAGTGATGGCCGGTCTTCTCGGCATAGGTCTCGACCGTCTTGAGCGAGAGGGTGGTCACGTCGCGCGACGTGAGGAAATCGCTGCGCAGCTTCTCCTCGCCCGCAAGGCCTGCGACCTTGAGCAGATCGTCGACATAGGCCGGGTCGTTCTCCGGATAGAGGTCGAGCGAGTCGCCCGGCTCGTAGGCCGGCGCGCCATTCTCGAAGGACAGCGCCAGATGGACGGTTTCCTTGTCGGAGCGCGAGGAGTTGAGATCGACATGCTCGGTGATCTCGGCCTCGATGATGTCGGTGCTCGCGGGTGCGGCCGGCTTGCCGCCGAAATCGACCTCGATGACGCGGCCGCCGGCATTCGGCGGCGTCAGCACCTTCACGGCATCGCCGATCCAGTGTGCCGCAGGCTCCGCGAAATCAAGATCGAGATCGACGCGGTCGACGACGCGCTTGCCGCCAAGGGCTGCGAGGCGCTCGTCGATCTTCTTGCCGATGGCGCAGAATTCCTCATAGGCGGTGTCGCCCAGCGCCAGCACGCCGAACTCGACGCCGTCGAGGCGCGGCGCGCTTTCACCCATCAACTCGTTATAGGCCCGCACGGCGCGCGCCGGCGGATCGCCCTCGCCCCAGGTAGCGGCGATGAAGACAAGTTTTTTAGCGGAGGTGAGTTGCGACAGGTCGAGATCCGCCATGTCGATGACGGTCGGCTTGAGGCCATTCTTACGCGCCGACTTGGCGATGTCGCCGGCGAGCTTCTCCGAATTCCCGGACTCGCTCGCAAACACAATGGTCAAGGGCTCAGCCGGCCGCGCCGGCCCCGCCGGCTGGATCGGCAATGCGCCGCCTGCCGAGGCATCGAGCCCCGCCAGGAATCCTGCGAGCCAGGCCCGCTGAACCGGCGTTGCGGTGCCGACCACGCGATTGAGGAGATCGATCTCCTCGTCGGCGAAAGGCGCGGTCTTCGGAATAGGCGACATTCCATTCTCACTTCCCGACGGCACCAGCGGCGCCGCCGTATTGCGGGCGTCAGATCGACGCGGGGTACAGGTGGTTGACGATGGCAAGGACGACGAGCAGGCCGACGCCGATCCCGAGGCTCCAGCCGATCAGTTTCTTCTCGACCGGCAGCAGCGGCTCGACTTCAGCCTTGCGCAGTTCCTCGCCGATATTCACGTCTGACATTTCGTTTCTCCCAAACTCAGCTGGCCAGCGGCGGCTTGACGCCGGCGAAGAACAGCCAGGAAATCAACAGTCCCACCCAGATCACGAAACCGAACAGGCTCAGGACGTAGACTGCGGCGAGCTTGCCGATGCCCTCCTGCCAGAGCTTCTTGAAGTTCGACAAAACGCCGATCGAGAAGAACGTCAGGATGAAAAACACGACGCGCAGCGTATTCGCCTCGCCCATCGCGGCCGGCACCTTGTGCGCGATGTCGGCGGGCGTCGCGAGCGCGAGATAGAGCCCGACGATGAAGGTGATCACGAAGCCGATCACGAATTTCGGGAAGCGGTCCCAGATCTCGCGGATGCTCGCTTTGTCCGACGTGCGGTTGATGTGATTGGTCCAGATGTAGCCGAGCACGAAGGCCCAGATGCCGATGAAGATGTCGATGAACACCTTGATCGTCGCGGTGGTGCCGAGGATCCAGCCGGCCTGATATTTGACGCCTTCCGCCGCGTTCTGCGCGAGGATCAGCGATTCGGTGATGGCACCGGCGGCAACCGCAGCGCCATCGGTCTTGACCGCAAGGCCCATCCAGGCGCCGGCGACCAGCGGCTCGTGCGCGAGGAAGTGCTGCGCCAGGAACGGCAGGATCAGCACTTCGACCACCGCGAAGACGACGACCAGCGATGATACCAGCACCGGCACAATGGGGCGCGCGCGGATGGCGCCGCCGGTGGCGATCGCCGCCGAGACGCCGCAGATCGAGATGCCGGAGGCGAGCGGCGCCGCCCATTCGCGGTTGAAGCCGAAATATTTGCGGGCGATGAAATAGACCACCGCCCAGTAGATGAGGTAGGCCTCGATGATCGCCGCGACGCCGCGCAGCAGCAGCGAGCTCGCCAGCGACAATTTTCCGGCCGCGGTCACCGCGAAGAAACCGCCGAGGATCACGATCGCAATCTTGATGTAGAGCTCGGGCCGCACTGCGTCCTTGATCGCCTCTGCGAAGCGCGGAAACACGTTGGCGATCACCAGGCCGACGATGAGTGCAAAGATATAGGCGCCTTCATTGGTCAGCTTCAGCGACCAGCTGATGCCGAACTTCTGCAGGTCGGCCGGCGTCACCGCCGCGAAGGTTGCGAAATTGCCGACGATCCAGCTCGCATAGGCGATCCAGAACACGGCGGTGAAGGAAAGCGCAAACTTCCTGATATCGATCTTGAGCGCGACCGCCGCCGCACTCAGCAAAACGAGGAGCGCGGCATAGGTCGCAACCAGCGCGCCGACGCCGCCGAGCGCTGCGTAGGATTTCGACACGGTGCCGAGCGCCTTGCTGAAGTCGACCCACACTGCCGTCGTGACGACCCAGCCGAGCAGATCGATATTGACGATCGCCGCGAGCGACAGCACGAAAATGAACAGACCGACGATCAGCGACAGCCAGTCTTCGCTGATGCGCGGCGTGATCTCGACATTGTCGGCGCGTTTTGGTGCGCGCTCGTTCCAGGTCGTTGTTGTCATGAATTGTCGTCCTGCTTACCAATGCACATGCGGGACGACGCCGACGGCAATCAGCGCCACCAGCGCCGTGGCAAGCGCGAGCGTCCAGGCTTCGAGCTGCGAAACGCGCTCGGGCTCATGCGGGAAATCGGACATCGGGCCTGCTCCGGTTACGGAACCTCTGGACCCGATAAGTAGGAGGTTGTTCTCCAAAACCGCAATAAGTGCCCGAAAATAAGAAGAAATTTGCTTCCCCAGGGGTCAGGCGGCGTAACAATTTCCTTCCCCGCTCGCGTTGTGGAGAACGCCGGTTACGCTCGAAAGCCGCATTTACGTATGCAAAACACGGAAGATGTTGCTCACTCCGGAACGCATTCACTGATGCCGAGCTATCGCCGCAGGGTGCACGACCTCCTGTCGCCGCGCGAGCACCGGCTGTTCGCGCGTCTCGACACGCCGCAAAAAATCCAGACCTATCTCGACAGGCTGCCGGTAAACTTCAGTCTCAACGGCGACACCGCAATGTCGCCGCGCCGCGTGCTCGAAGCACGCATGGCGCATTGCGCGGAGGGCGCGGTCTTCGCCGCCGCGGCGCTGGCCTATCACGGCCGGCCGCCGCTGCTGATGGACATCCGCGCGCTGCCAAGCGACCAGGATCACATCATTACGTTGTTTCGTGAGCGCGGGCTGTGGGGCGCGATCAGCAAGACCAACCACGCGGTCCTGCGCTGGCGCGATCCGATCTATCGCAGCGTGCGCGAGCTCGCGATGAGCTATGCGCACGAATATTGTCTGCCGGGCGGCAAGAAATCGATGCTGTCTTACTCGAGGCCGTTCTCGCTCAAGCGCTACACGCCGAAGGACTGGGTGATCGCGCCGGAGGATCTCGACCAGCTGCTGGTCGATCTCGACACCTCGCCGCATCTTCCGGTCGCGCCGCCGCCGGCATTGCGCAACCGCCGGCGCGTCTCGCGCGTGGAGCTGCTGTCGCAGGATGTCGTCGAGTGGCCGGAACCGAAGAAGAAAAGAAGGAAGAGAAAGACGCCGAAGAGGCGGGCATAGCCCCTCACCCGGTCATTGCCGGGCTTGACCCGGCAATCCATGAGACAGCTCCACACGCACAACCATAAGGCCACCATTCGTTGCAATTCATCATGGATGCGCGGGTCAAGCCCGCGCATGACCGTGCCTTACATTTGCGCCGACGGCGGTGGCCGTGGGTTCCCGCTTTCGCGGGGACGAACGGTTGGAGCTGGTGGCTGACAGATGAAGGGCTGCCCGGTATAAGCAATGTGCATCGTGTGACCTGAGGCAACCGGCGTGGCGTCGTTCACCTACCGCAGGCAATTGACCATCGAATGGGGCCAGTGCGATCCGGCCGGCATCGTGTTCAACAGCCGGTTCTTCGAGATCTTCGACATCGGCACCTGGCACATGTTTGAGGCCGTCCTCGGCGTGAAGCCGCACGAGCTCGCCGGCACCTTCGGCATCATTGGCATCCCGCTGGTCGACGCGAGCGCCAATTTCATCACGCCGATCAGGTTCGGCGACACCGTCGAAATGACCTCGCGGGTGAGCGAGTTCCGTCGCTCCAGTTTCGACGTCGAGCATCGCCTTTCGGTTAACGGCGCGCTTGCGGTCGAGGGCGCGGAAACCCGCGTCTGGGCGGCGCGCAGCAAGGATGACCCCGGAAAGATCGGCGGTATGGCCATCCCACCTGACGTCATCGCGAAATTCGGCCCCGCCTAACGTTCCAGCCATTCCCGGGAATTGGCTTGTGGAAGCGCTTCGGCGCTGCCCGCGGCGCAGATACAATTGGGCGTCGATACGCGAATAAGAACAATGAGAAGGCGCGCCTAAGCGCGCTTGAAGGGAAGAAACATTTGGCCCGGCTGCTGTCATGCAGGCTGAACGGGCGCGACCGCTCCGATGCGGTCGCCGACAATATTCTGCTGCTCGATTACCTGCGCGAGAAGGTCGGCCTCACCGGCACCAAGACGGGCTGCGACGGCGGCGAGTGCGGCGCCTGTACGGTCTTGATCGACGACAAACCCACTTTATCCTGCCTGACCCTTGCGGCCACCGTCCAAGGCAGGCGCGTCGACACCATCGAGTCGCTTGGCCGCGACGGGCAGCTTTCCGCCGTGCAGCGCGGCTTCCACGAGAAGCTCGGCTCGCAGTGCGGCTATTGCACGCCCGGATTCATCATGGCGTCGGCCGGCTTGCTGCGGCGAAATCCGGATCCGAGTGATCACGAGATTCTGGAAGCGCTCGGCAGCAACATCTGCCGCTGCACCGGCTACGTGAAGATCATCGAGGCGGTGAAATACGCGGTGGCGCTCGGCAAGCAGGGAGTCGCGCCGTGAGTTTCCTTTTTCGGGAGAGAAGGCAGGCGCTCGCCACACTCTCAGGCGTCATGCGCGGGCCTGGCCCGCGCATCCATGATGAGGCGCAGCACGCAAAATTCTTACGGATGTGCTCGGGGCGCTGCCTCATGGATGGCCGGGTCAAGCCCGGCCATGACAGCGGAGGGGTTGTGCCCCCAACATCATTATGCGTGGCGCCATGAACAAGCCCATGCCCGCGCATAACATCGGCGGCTACGTCCCGATGATCGACGGGCCGGAGAAAGTCTCTGGCCGCGCCAAATACACCGCCGACATCGTGGCGCCGGGGCAGCTCGCCGGCCGCATCTATCGCAGCCCCTATTCACACGCCGACATCGTCAGCGTGGATGTGACTGACGCACTGAAGGTGCCCGGCGTCATTTCCATCGTCACTGGCGCCGACTGCGACAAGGGCTTCGGCGTGCTGCCGATCGCGCGCACCGAATATCCGCTGGCGCGCGACAAAGTGCGCTATCGCGGCGAGCCGGTCGCCGCCGTGGCCGCGCTCGACGACAATGCCGCGCGTGAAGCCCTTCGCCACATAAGAATGACCGTGAAGGAGCTGCCGGCCTATTACACCTCGAAGGACGCGCTCGCGCCCGGCGCCGCGCTCCTGCACGAGAAGAAGCCCGGCAATATCGAGCGTGACGTGCTGTTCGAGCTCGGCTCGACCGCGCAGGGCTTCGCCGAGGCCGATCTCGTGCGCGAGGGCACCTATAACTGCGCCGAGGTCTGCCAGAACCAGATGGAGATGCACGCCGCGGTCGCCGAATACGACGCCGTGCGCGAGCGCATGACCGTGCACGCCTCGACCCAGGTGCCCTATTACGTGCACCTGATGCTGTCGCAGATCCTCGGCATGGACATGTCGCGCATCCGCGTGATCAAGCCGCATGTCGGCGGCGGCTTCGGCTGCCGCACCGAGACGCTCAATGTCGAATTGATCGCAGCGCTTCTTGCGCGCAAGGCCAACGGCACCGTGCGCATGGTGACGACGCGCGAGGAGACCTTCATCACCCATCGCGGCCGGCCCGAGACCGATATCAAGCTGAAGATCGGCATGCGCAAGGACGGCCGCATCACCGCGGTCGAATGCGACTGCGACCAGCGCGGCGGCGCGCATTCCGGCTACGGCGTGGTGACGATCCTCTATGCCGGCTCGATGCTCTACGCCATCTACGACCTGCACAATGTGAAATACACCGGCCGCCGCGTGCTCACCAACACGCCGCCCTGCGGCGCCTTCCGCGGCCACGGCACCGTCGACATCCGCTTCGCCTTCGAGAGCCTGGTGGACGAGATGGCGATTGAACTCGGCCTCGATCCCTTCGCGGTGCGGCGTGCCAACCTGCTGACGGCGCCGACCTTCACCGACAACGACCTGATGGTGAACTCCTACGGCCTGCCGGAATGCCTCGACTGGGTCGAGCGCGAGAGCGGCTGGAAGAAACGCAAGAGCAAGACCGGAAACGGCAAAGGCCTGCGCAAGGGATACGGCATGGCCTGCTCTCATTATATCAGCGGCGCATCCAAGCCGGTGAACTGGACCGGCGAGCCGCATGCGACAGTGAAGATCAAGCTCGATTTCGACGGCTCGATCGTGGTGCTGTCGGGCGCGGCCGATATCGGCCAGGGCTCGACCACGATCCTCGCGCAGACCGTCGCCGAGGTGCTGGGCCTCGATCTGTCGCGGGTGCGCGTCGTCACCGGCGACAGCGAGGTGGTGCCGAAGGACAACGGCTCCTACTCATCGCGCGTCACCTTCATGGTCGGCAATGCCGCGCTCGATGCCGCGCGTAACCTGAAAAGCGTGCTCACCAACGCCGCCGCGCGCAAGCTCGAGGCGCGCCCGGAGGACATCGAGTGCCTCGGCGAGATCTATCGCGCGGGCAAGCAGGACAAGGGCACGACCTTCGAGGAAGTGGTGACGGAAGCACTGAAGGACACCGGCACCATCACCGTCACTGGCAACTACTCGACCATTCCGGAATCGCACGGCGGCAAGAAATATCGCGGCGCCGCCATCGGCGGCACCATGGGCTACTCATATTCGGCGCAGGTGGTCGAGGTTTCCGTCGACGAGGAAACCGGCGTCGTCACCGTCGACAAGGTCTGGGTCGCGCATGACTGCGGCAAGGCGCTTAACCGCCTCACCGTCGAAGGCCAGGTGCAGGGCTCGGTCTGGATGGGCATGGGCCAGGCGATGAGCGAGGAAGCCGCCTATCACGACGGGCTGATGGTCACCGCCAATATGCTCGATTACCGCGTGCCGACCATCCAGGATTCCCCGCCGATCGAGGTCGGCATCGTCGAGAGCAACGACCCGCACGGGCCGTTCGGCGCCAAGGAGGCGGGCGAAGGCTCGCTCGCCGCGTTTCTGCCGGCGCTCACCAACGCTATCGCCGATGCCATTGGCATCCGCTTTAACGATCTGCCGGTGACTCCCGACCGCGTCTTCGAGGCGATCGAGAAGCGGCGGCGGGCGGCGGAGAAGTCGTCCAAGAAGAATGGGGGCGCGTGATGGTGAATAGCGCGCACGCCGTCCTCTCAGTCGTCATGCGCGGGTTTGACCCGCGCATCCCCGATGAGATTCCGCACGTCTCAACCTTACGGCTGTCATTGCGCCGCCGCCTCATGGATTGCCGGGTCAAGCCCGGCAATGACAACCGAGGGGTCGGTGTTTGCCTCATGGCCTGCGAGGGCGGAGACTGGTAATGGACGCCCTGCCCCAGTTCCGCATCGTCACGCCGCGCACGGTCGAGGAAGCAATCGCCGCGCGCGCCGACAATCCGAACGCCATGCCGCTCGGCGGCGGCACCGATCTTGTCGTCAACATCCGCCGCGGCATCGTCGCCCCGCCGGTTCTGATCGACATGAACCGCGTGCAGGAGCTGCACAAAATTCACGCCGATGAGACATCGATCGAGCTCGGCGCCTCGGTGACGCTGAGCGAGATCGCCGCGCATCCCGCCATCAACAGGCACTATCCCGTTGTTGCGCAGGCGGCCGCGCATATCGCCGGCCCCACCCACCGCAACATGGGCACCGTCGGCGGCAATCTCTGCCTCGACACCCGCTGCATCTTCTATAACCAGAGCGAATGGTGGCGTGACGCCAACAATCACTGCCTGAAGACCACCGGCACGATCTGCCACGTCGCGCCGAAGAGCCGCGGCGTGTGCTTTGCGACCTTCTCGGGCGATCTTGCGCCTGCTTTGCTCACGCTCGGCGCCGAGGTCGACATCGCCGGCCCGTCCGGCAAGCGCACCATTCCGCTCGAAAAGCTCTATATCGGCTTCGCCCGCCAGGACGTGCCGGTCAGCGAGACCCAGGGCGACGGCAAATATTATCTGTCGCTGCGCCCGGGCGAGCTCGTCACCGCCGTGCGCGCGAAAAACACGGCCGGTTTACGCTCCGCCTACGACAAGATCCGCATCCGCCGCTCGATCGAGTATCCGGTCGCCGGCGTTGCCGTCGCGCTGAAGAAGAACAAAGGCAAGCTCGCTGATCTGCGCATCGGCTTCACCGGCACCAATCCGCGCCCGGTGCTGCTCGCCGGCACCGCCGAGCTGTGCGGCGGCGGGCTCGACGATCGCGTCATCAAGGGCCTCGATGCGCTGGTGCGCGACCAGATCATGCCGATGAAGACGACGTTCACGCCCGGCCATTACCGCCGGCGCGTCGCCGGCGTGCTGGCGCGCCGCCTGCTGACGCGGCTGTTCGAAAGCTGAAGACGGGGGGCCGGGGGGTGGACATCTTCACCGAGCGCAGGCCCTACAACGCCGTCTCCGATTTCGTCGACGCGCATATCGCGGCCGGGCGCGGCAACAAGGTCGCCTTCGTCGATCCCGAGCGCTCCATGACGTATAGCGAATTGCGGGCGCGCAGCGTGCGCTTTGCCAATGCGCTGCGCGCGCTCGGCATCGAGGAGGAGCAGCGCGTCGCGCTGCTGCTCAATGACACCGTCGACTATCCGGTCGCGTTCTGGGGCGCGATCCGCGCCGGCTGCGTCGCGATCCCGCTCAATGTCTATCTGACGCTGCCGCAATATGCCTACATCCTGGCCGATTGCCGCGCGCGGGCGCTGGTGGTCGAGGCGTCGCTGCTGGAAACGATCGCTCCGGTGCTGGACAAGCTGCCGCGCAAGCCGGTGATGATCGTGGTTGGTTCCCCTCCCGGTCATTCCGGGGCGCGAGCGCATAGCGCGTTGAAGACGCGCGTAAACGCGCTTATGGCGAGCGAACCCGGAATCCAGACGCAAGCACCGCGCCCGCATCTGGATTCCGGGTCCGGCGCTGACGCGCCGTCCCGGAATGACAGAAGAATGCACGATTTCGAAACCCTCATCACCGACGCGGATCCGACGCCCTTGACCGCCGACACGTTGTCGGACGAAGTCGCATTCTGGTTCTACACCTCCGGCTCGACCGGCGACCCGAAGGGCGTCAAGCACGTCCACTCCAACCTGATGGCGACCGCGAAACTGTTCGGCCAGGGCATTCTTGGCATTACCGAGAACGACGTCGTGCATTCCGCCTCCAAGCTGTTCTTTGCCTACGGGCTTGGTAATGCGCTGACCTTCCCGCTCTCGGTCGGCGCCACCGCCGCGCTGTGGCCGCACCGGCCGTCGCCCGAGGGCGTGTTCGACATCATGCGCACGCACCAGCCGACCATTTTCTACGGCGTGCCCTCGCTCTACACCGCGCTGCTGGCGCACAAGGACATCGGCAAGGGCGCCGGCTCCGACCGCCTGCGGCTCTGCGTCTCCGCGGGCGAGGCCATGCCCGCGCATATCGGCGAACGCTGGCGTGAGGTGACCGGCGTCGACGTGCTCGACGGCCTCGGCTCGACAGAGATGCTCAACACCTTTCTGTCAAACCGCCCGGGCGACATTCGTTACGGCTCGACCGGCAAGCCCGTGCCCGGCTACGAGGCGCGCATCGTCGACGAGCACGGCCGCGAGCTCGGCGACGGCGAGATCGGCGAGCTGATCGTGCGCGGCCCGTCGGCCGGTGAAGGCTACTGGAACCAGCGCGAGAAGAGCCGCCGCACCTTTGCCGGCGAATGGACGCACACCGGCGACAAGTACCGGCGCGATGCCGAGGGCTACTATTATTACTGCGGGCGCACCGACGACATGTTCAAGGTCTCCGGCATGTGGGTGTCGCCCTTCGACGTCGAGGCCGCGCTTGTGTCACATGAAGCCGTGCTCGAGGCCGCCGTCATCGGCAAGGAAGATGCCGACGGGCTGATCAAGCCGAAGGCCTTCATCGTGTTGCGCAACGGCTACGAGGCCGACGACGGCCTGCTCGAGACCCTCAAGCACCACGTCAAGGACAGAGCCGGCCCGTGGAAATTCCCGCGCTGGATCGAAGCGCGCGATCAACTCCCGCGTACAGCGACTGGCAAGATCCAGCGTTTCAAATTGCGCGAGGAAGACGCCCGCGCGGGACGGTGAGTGTTCTTTGGCTAGACGCGACCTCTCATTTGTCATGCGCGGGCTTGACCCGCGCATCCACGGTGAAGTGCAACGGGAAAAGCAGTACTGCCGTCATGGCGGAACGGCCTCATGGATCGCCGGGTCAAGCCCGGCGATGACAACGGAGAGGCCTTTCAACAGTCATTCTCGGGGTGAATCCAGGCGCAGCCTAGGCCCTCCCATGGCAAAAACCTCAGGTTTTTCGTAAGCTTGCTCGTTGTCGTGAACACCGGCGGGGGCCATGCTGCGGCGCGGCGGAAGCGGACGGCAGGTGAAAAAACGCCGCCCTGGGCCTGCCAAGGCCAGGGCCCGTGGCGCTGTGACGGCACGCGCGTCCGCCGTACCGAAAGGCCAGGCGACCGCCCTCGCCCGCGAGTTGAAAGAAGCGCGCGACCAGCAGGCCGCCACCGCCGCAATTCTCAAGGTGATCAGCACGTCTCCGGCCGACACGCAGCCCGTCTTCGAGGCCATCGTGCACAGCGGACTGAAGCTCTTTCCCGACGCCGCGATCCTCATTGCCTTGCCTGATGGCGACAGGCTGCGCGCTGCTGCATTTGCCGAAACGAATCCCGCTCGCATCAAGGCAATGCTCCGCCGTTGGCCGATTCCGATCACGCGCGAATATATCCACGCTGTCGCGATCCTTGATCGGAAGCTGATCGACATTCCCGACGGAAGAGAAGCTCCGCCTGAATTTGCATCCGGAGCGCGCTACTTTCTGACGACCGGCTACCGGGCGATAACCATCATGCCATTGATCCGTGGCAAAAAGGCCATCGGCGCGCTCAGCGTCGTGCGGGTCGCGCCCGGGCCGCTCTCGAAGAGACAGATTGGCGTGCTCAGGACCTTCGCCGCGCAGGCCGTCATCGCCATCGAGAACACACGGGTGCTCAACGAGCTGCGCGAGTCGCTGGACCAGCAGACCGCAACCGCCGACGTCCTCAAGGTCATCAGCGCCTCGCCCGGCGACATGACGCCAGTGTTCGAGGCGATGCTCGCGAACGCCCTGCGCCTCTGCGAGGCCAAGTTCGGCCATCTCCTGCTCTTTGACGGCGAGCGATTTCACGCCACGCATCTGCACGACGTTCCCGCGGCCTATCGTGAGTACTGGGAGAAGCACGGGCCGATTCGCCCAGGCCCGAAGACAGGTCTCGGCCGCATCGCCCGCGAAAAGCGGATGTTCCATATCCCCGATCTCAAGGCCGAAGCCGCCTACACCGCACGCGAGCCGTTGCGCGTCGTCACCGTCGAAGAGGCAGGCGCACGGTCGTTCGTCGGCGTGCCGATGCTCAAGGACGACAAACTCGTCGGCGCCATCGTCATCTACCGTCAGGAGGTCCGCCCCTTCACCGACAGGCAGATCGAGCTGCTCGAGAACTTCGCCGCGCAAGCCGTCATCGCCATCGAGAACACGCGGCTGCTCAACGAGCTGCGCGAGTCGCTGCAGCAGCAGACCGCGACCGCAGACGTGCTCAAGGTCATCAGCTCTTCGCCCGGCGAACTCGAACCGGTCTTCAAGGCCATACTTGCGAATGCGACCGATATATGCGGGGCCAAATTCGGCACGCTCTATTTACGCAAAGACGACGCATATTATGCGCGGGCATTTCATAACGCCCCTCCGGCCTTTATTGATGCGCGTAAGGATAAGGCGCTGCATCCTGGCCCGGAAACCACGGTCGGCCGCGCGGCACGGACCAAGCAGGTTGAACAGGTTCTCGATGCCACCAACCGCGAAGCGTACCGCAAAGGCGACCCCTTCGTCCTCGCCGGGACAGACCTTGGCGGCTACCGGACGATTATGTCAGTCCCGATGCTCAAGGACGATGAGCTGATCGGCGCCATCACCATCTATCGGCAGGAGGTGCTGGCTTTCAATGACAAGCAGATCGAGCTGGTCAAAAATTTTGCCGCGCAGGCAGTGATCGCCATCGAGAATGCTCGCTTGCTCAACGAGCTGCGCCAGCGCACCGATGATCTCACAGACTCGCTGGAGCAGCAGACCGCGACGTCGGAGATTCTCAAGGTCATCAGCAACTCGCCGACCGACACGCAGCCAGCCTTCGACGCAATCGTGCGCAGCGGGCTGAACCTGTTCCCGGACGCGGTCGTGACCATTTCACTTCCCGACCGCGACCTGATCAAGCTTGGCGCTATTGGCGGAGCGGACAAGGCCGGTGTCGAAGCCCTTCGGGGGCGTTTTCCGATGCCGCTGTCGCACCAATTTATCACAGGCACATCCATCCTTGACCGGCGCGAAATTGATCTTGCTGACGCGCAGGAGCCGCCAAAGGAATTGACGGTCGGCGCGCAAAATCTGCTGGCAGGCGGCTACCGCGCCATGACGGTGATGCCGATGGTGCGCGGCGATGAGACGATCGGCTCGCTGAACGTGGTACGACGCCACCCGGGTGCCCTCTCCGAAAAGCAGCGGGAACTATTACGCACCTTCGCCAATCAGGCTGTGATCGCCATCGAGAACACGCGGCTGTTCAATGAATTGCGCGAATCGCTGCAGCAGCAGACCGCCACCGCCGACGTGCTCAAGGTGATCAGCAGCTCACAGGGTGATCTGACAAGCGTGTTCAAGTCCATTCTGGTCAATGCAACTAACATCTGTGAAGCTAGTTTTGCGAACCTTGCTCTGCTCGAGCACGATGAACTGCGGCTCCGCGCAATGTATGGCGCTCCGGCTGCATTCGCCGAGGCGGTGGCAATCAATAGCGTCATACCGCAACAGACTCCGGTCATGCGCGTGATCGATACCAGGCAGGTGATTCATATAGCCGACATTCAGGCTGAAGAGGCTTACCGCCGGACCCGCCTGGCCAATCTGGCGGGTGCCCGTACAACGCTTGGCGTGCCGATGCTCAAGGACGGCCAGATCATCGGGTCAATTCTCATCTATCGCCAGGAAGTCCGGGAGTTCAACGACAAGCAGATCGAGCTAGTCAAGAATTTCGCTGCTCAGGCCGTCATCGCCATCGAGAATGCGCGGCTGCTCGCCGAGCTGCGCGAATCTTTGCAGCAGCAGACCGCGACCTCGGACGTCCTCAAGGTCATCAGCCGCTCGACGTTCGATCTGCAGACCGTGCTGCAGACACTCGTTGAGTCAGCCGCGACGCTCTGCGACGCCGACCGGACGATTATCACCCGCCAGAAAGACGGGGTCTTCTACCGTGCCGAGGCGCACGGCTTCTCCCGCGAATTCATGGACTACGTCAGAAATGTGCCGATCGCACCGGAACGCGGGTCGGCCTTCGGCCGCGCCCTGCTTGAAAAGCACGCGGTGCATATCCCCGACGTCAAGGCTGATCCGGAATATACCTCTGCCGAGATGCAGAAGCTGGGTGACTACCGGACGGTGCTCGCCGTTCCGATGTTGCGCGAAGGTGTTGCAACGGGTGTGCTCAGCCTGACGCGTTCGGAAGTCCGTCCGTTTACCGACAGGCAGATCGAGCTGGCCTCCACTTTCGCCGACCAGGCCGCGATTGCGATCGAGAACGTGCGGCTGTTCGAAGAGGTGCAGGGGCGCACGCGCGAATTGGCAGCCTCGCTGGAAGACCTGCGCAACACGCAAGATCGGCTGGTGCAGACGCAGAAGCTCGCCTCGCTCGGCCAGCTCACCGCCGGCATCGCACACGAAATCAAGAATCCGCT
Source organism: Pseudomonadota bacterium (assembly GCA_046734435.1). Lineage (GTDB taxonomy): Bacteria > Pseudomonadota > Alphaproteobacteria > Rhizobiales > Xanthobacteraceae > Pseudolabrys. Next base: position 54,339 of record JBKPRE010000018.1, read on the forward strand.
TAATTTCGTCAACAACTTCTCGACGGTCTCGAGCGAGCTGGTCGACGAGCTGCAGGATACGCTGAAAGGCCTGGCGGTCGACGACAAGATGCGCAAGCAGATCGAGGAACTCACGGCGATGCTGCGAGGCAATCTCGACAGGGTCGTGCAGCACGGCAAGCGCGCCGATTCGATCGTCAAGAACATGCTGCTGCACTCGCGCGAAGGCTCGGGCGAGCACCGGATCGTCGATATCAATTCGCTGGTCGAGGAGAGCCTCAACCTCGCCTATCACGGCAAGCGCGCCGAGACGCAGGGCTTCAACGTCACGCTTGAGCGCTCCTTGGATCCTGCCGCCGGCGAAGCCGACGTTTTCCCGCAGGACATCACGCGCGTGCTGCTCAACCTGATCTCGAACGGCTTCTACGCGGCGACGCGGCGCAAGGCGCAGGCCGGTGGCGGTTTCGAGCCGGTGCTGGCGGCTGCGACGCGCAGCCTTGGCGATCGCGTTGAAATCCGCATCCGCGACAACGGCACCGGTATCCCGCCCGAGGTGCGCGAGAAGATGTTCAATCCCTTCTTCACCACCAAGCCGGCCGGCGAAGGCACCGGCCTCGGGCTGTCCATCAGCCACGACATCGTGGTCAAGCAGCATGCCGGCTCGATCGAGGTCGACACCGAGCCCGGCGCCTTCACCGAGATCCGCGTCATCCTGCCGCGCAAGGGTGTGTTTCCGGCTTAGGCGGAAGCGGGCCTAAATGCTTCACTTGTCATTCCGGGGCGCGCCGAAGGCGCGAGGCCGGAATCCATAACCCGCAGCGCTGCGGAGTATGGATTCCGGGTCCGGCGCTGACGCGCCGTCCCGGAATGACGGCCGGGAGTATCAACGCCCCACCAGCTCCGGCCGATACTCGAAGTGCATCGTATCGTAGTGATACCAGGCGCCGCCCCAGATGAAGCCGTGCTGCTCGAAGATGCGCACGATCGCAAGCGGAATGCGGTTGCGCCAGCGGGGCGTCTCGCCCGGCGACCAGCGCCAGTAATCCGCATGGCGCGTGTCGATGTCGATCGCCGCGCCATAGGCGTGCATCGAGATTGCGCGCGAGCCTGCGACCCTCCGGCAATTATATGTTCCGGCCGCCGGCACGAGATACGTGGCGACATCGCCCGGCAGCTCGTCGAGCGCGCGCGACACGCGCGCGAGCGCATCGGCGACGCCATTCACCGTCGTCACCTTGACGCTGCCGCCGCCGTGCTTGGGCAGCCATTTCACCGTGCGCAAATTTTTGACGACCTCGTTCTTTTTACAGTCGCCATACATGGCGGCGAACAAAGGCGCGAAGCGCACGCGGCCCGGGTCGCTGTTCATGCCGGGCTGCTTTGGCTCGGCGCCCGCCGCCGGATAGCGGGCATAGAACATGTCGTCGATGTCCGGGTTTTCCAGCAGCTCTTGGAACGTTTTGTCGGTGCGCCCATCCGAGATGGGGAATCGCGTGCCGTTCTTGAGCACGAGAAACGTGCCGTCGTGGCCGGCGACCGTATGCGGATAGGCGGCCACGAACCTGTCCAGATGCTGTTTTATGGAGTCCGGCACCGCGCCGTAGCGTTCCTCGGCGCCGGTTGCGTTGACGCAGAGCACGCCAAAAATCGCACCAAGGATCGCAGAAGTTGCAATGAACCGTTTTCCCCTGGCCATTGGGTCTCATCCTCAAATGCGATACACTTTGTGCCGTATCGTCGGACGCTTCGTTTGATGCCTGACGCAAGGCAACCCAAAAGGGAGGATGCCATGCCTGACTCCGTCTACAAGGTCATTGAACTGGTCGGCAGCAGCACGGAATCGTGGGAGAAGGCCGCAAAGGCCGCCGTCGACCGGGCGGCAAAATCCCTGCGCGACCTGCGGATCGCCGAGGTCGTCGCACAAGACATGGTGCTGAAGGACGGAAAGGTCGAAGCCTATCGGGCGAAGGTGAAGGTCTCGTTCAAGTTCGAGGGGAAAGGTTAGCGTGCGGCGTTGCGCGGCTGGCGGGGCATGGCGCAGGCATCGAGCGGCACTAAAAGCGGGGAGACGGACGTGACACGATTGTTCATCGCAATGTTGATCGTAAGCCTTGCCGGTTGCACATCGACCAGCAGCCTCTTCTCGTCGAACGAGCCGCCGCCTCCCCCGCCGACACCGGCCGAGGAGGCCGCACCGCCGCCATCGTCAGGCGCGCCGGCAGCAGCCGGGCCCCGCGGCCCGATGACGCCAGCGGCGAGCGCGGCTGCTTCGCAGACCGCCGGTGCCGCGCCGGGCGAGTTGCTCGAGTGTGTAAGCCAGTCGTGCAAGATCAACTGCTCACAGAAAGTGAAGCCGCAGTTCCGGCCGAAATGGTGCGCGAATTTCAAGTCGCCGGATTGAACGGCCTTAACGGACAACCTCTCCATTGGTCATGCGCGGGCTTGACCCGCGCATCCATGATGAGCGGCAACAGGTAAAGTAGCTAACGAGTGATATCGCGATAGAGATCGCGCCACTGCGGATTGGTCATTTCAACGAGCTGCAGTTTCCACAACCTTGGCCAGTGCTTGATGTTCTTCTCACGCTGAATTGCCGGCAGTGGGGCATCGTACTGTTCAAAGTGAACCAACATTTTAAGTTGATATCGTTTCGAAAACCCGTTGACCAAGCCTTCGCGATGTTCGTACGCGCGGCGAACGAGATCACTGGTGACGCCAACATACAATGTTCCGCGCGGCTTGTCGGTCAGAACGTAAACCCAATAGCCATCCATGGCCGACGGCATCACGGACCGTCGGACCCGACAATTGCCCGTTCAGAGGATGACTGATTGACGGACGGCCTCTTCGCTCGTCATGCGCGGGCTTGACCCGCGCATCCATGATGACCGTCAGCAAGCAAAACAGTACTGTCGTTTTAGTGGCACGGCCTCATGGATTGCCGGGTCAAGCCCGGCAATGACCGTGGGTGGGGTTGTGCCTCTCAATTCGTCATGCGCGAGTCAAGCCCGCGCATGACGATTTGAGAGGTGGTTCCGGGTCAAGTTTACGACCGGGCCGGCCTTCGACCGGACCCGGTTGCCCGGCAATGACCGTACTGAGAGGTCGTAACCCTACGCGATCTTCACGTACTCGAAGTCGCCGGGCTTGTTGTCGATGCCGACCCTGGGCGGGGCGATCCAGCTCGCGAATCTGCCGATCTCCGTCACCGGCTGCATCAGGCTCTCGATGAAATCCTTGTCGCCGTCCGACGGCAGGAAGTCGCTGCGGTGCTTCGTCCACTGCTCGTCGCTCATGATGTGGCCGTTCACATCCGCCTTGATGCTGGAGAACTCGCCGATGTGGCGGTGGAAGGCGACGTGCGGCAGCTTGATCTCGAACGGAATGCCGAAGCTCTCGATCACCTTGTTCCACCTTCCAACACCGGCATTGCAGTCGACGACGTAATCGTCGCGCAGCCGCATGTTGAGCGCCGACAAAGCCGGTGAGTCCTCGTTCTGGATCCTGCCGTCGATCAGGCGCAGCACCGGATAGGTGCCGCTCTCGAGCTGGTGATCGTCCTTCAGCCGGTCCTCGCGGTAACGGCCCTTCAGCCCGGCGTGGAACGCATTGGCGGCGTTGGTCGAGATCTCGTTGCCGAACAGGTCGAGCGTCAGCGAGAAATGCAGGTTCGCCTTCTTCTGGATGGTCGGCAGGTCGATGACGCCGAGCGTGCGCACCTTCTCGATCTCGTTCGGGTCGACGATCCCCGCCTCCTTCATCGCCTCGCAGGTGCGCTGCACGACGCGGGTGACGCCGGTCTCGCCCACGAACATGTGGTGCGCCTCTTCGGTGAGCATGAAGCGGCAGGTGCGCGACAGCGGGTCGAAGCCCGACTGCGCCAGGGCCTCGAGCTGCATCTTGCCGTCGCGGTCGGTGAAATACGTGAACATGAAGAATGACAGCCAGTCCGGCGTCTTCTCGTTGAAGGCGCCGAGCATGCGCGGCGTGTCGGGATCGCCCGACCGGCGCTGAAGGAGCGCCTCGGCCTCCTCGCGCCCGTCGGTTCCGAAATATTTCTGCAGCAGGTAGACCATGGCCCAGAGGTGACGGCCTTCTTCCACGTTGACCTGGAACAGATTGCGCATGTCGTAGAGCGACGGCGCCGTCTTGCCGAGATGGCGCTGCTGCTCGACCGACGCCGGCTCGGTGTCGCCCTGGATCACCACCAGCCGGCGCAGCATCGCGCGGTATTCGCCCGGCACTTCCTGCCAGGCCGGCTCGCCTTTATGCGTGCCGAAATTGACCTTGCGGCCTTCCATCTGCGGCGCCAGCAGCACGCCCCAGCGGTATTCCGGCATGCGGACGTAGTCGAACTTGGCCCAGCCTTTCGGATCGACCGACACCGCGGTGCGCAGATAGACCAGCGACTCCTGGAAGCCCTCCGGCCCCATGTCGTTCCACCAGTTGAGATAGCCCGGGTGCCATTTCTCCAGCGCGCGCTTGACGCGCGGATCCTGCCCGAGCGCGACGTTGTTCGGGATCAGACCGTCATAGTCGACCGCTGCGATGTTCATGGCGTTACCCTTTCTTTATCCACTGTGCACTGCTTCTCCACGGTCATGCGCGGGCTTGACCCGCGCATCCATGATGAGTGGCAGCAAGCAAAGCAGTACTGTCGTTCCGGTGGCGCAGCCTCATGGATTGCCGGGTCAAGCCCGGCAATGACAGCCAAGAGGCTGTGCATTCAATCCGCATCACACCCGATCCCTGTTGAACGTCGGCGACACGCCGCTGCCGTACAATTTCAGGGCGCCCTGCTCGCCGATTGCGTTCGGGCGCTGGAAGATCCAGTTCTGCCAGGCGGTGAGCCGCCCGAAAATCTTGGTCTCCATCGTCTCGGGGCCGGCGAAACGCAGATTCGCCTCCATGCCGGTCATGGCGTCGGGCGAGAAGCTGGTGCGCTCCTCGAGCATCACGCGCAACTCGTCGTCCCAGTCGAAATCTTCATAGGCAGCCGTCACCAGGCCGAGCTCGGCCGCCTCCTCGCCTTCCACCGCAACGCCGGTCTTGCCTTTGAGTTCGGTAAGCGTCTCCGGTTCGCCGAGGAAGCGCGTCTCGAGCCGCGTCAGCCCGTTACCCATCGGATAGAAGCCGAAATTGGCCTGTCCCAAGGTGATCGCGGCCGGCTTGCGGTTGTCGCCCTCCCGCGTGCCGATCAGCATCAGCGAGCGGTCGGCCGCGAAAGCGAGCTCGGCGAGCGTACCGGCAAAGCAGGAGCCCGGCTCGATCAGCGCGATGAAGCTTTTGGCCGTGACATCGACGCGCTTCAGGACACGCTTGAGATAATGGCGGATCTCGCGCATCAGCCAGTCGCCATTGGCCTTGGCGAGGAAATCGTCGTGCGCGAGCACGGCCTCGGCGTTGCCGTCGGTGCGGAACAGCACCACGCCGATGGCGGCTTCGTTGGTGCGCAGGTGCAAAATCGCGTCTTCCAGCTCGCGCGCCACCGTGAGCGGCCAGAATTTCGCACCCAGCGCGTGCGCCGCTTCGACCGATGCAGGCACCGCGCCCGCCGGGCCGCGCACGGTCACGGTCGCGAGCCCGCGTTCGCGGTCGATCTCGATATCGACATGCGAATACGACACCTTGTCCTTCTCGATCTTGCGCGCGAGCGGCGTCAGCGCAATGCCCTTGGCATCCTTCGGCCGGTCGGACTTCGCCGCGATCTCTTTCGCGCGCGCCGCCACCACCTCTTTCCATTTCGAGTTCGGCACCACCTCGTCGACCAGCCGCCACTCCACCGCGCGCGTGCCGCGCACGCCTTCCTCGATCGAGCAGAAGACGTCGGCGCGGTCGCGCCGCACCTTGCGCTTGTCGGTGACGCGGGTGAGCCCGCCGGTGCCGGGCAGCACCGCCAGCAGCGGCGTCTCCGGCAGTGCCACCGCCGAGCGGCGGTCGTCGACCAGCATGATGTGATCGGCCGCGAGCGCGAGCTCGTAGCCGCCGCCCGCCGCATTGCCGTTGATGGCGCAGACGTAAATCTGCTTCGAGCTCTCGGACGCGTCCTCGATGGCGAGGCGCGTCTCGTTGGTGAACTTGCAGAAGTTCACCTTGGCGCCATGCGTCGCCTTGCCGAGCATGCGGATATTGGCGCCGGCGCAGAACACATTGTCCTTGCCCGACTTGATGACGACGCAGCGGATCTCCGGATGCTCGAAGCGCAGCCTTTGGACAGCATCGTTCAATTCAATGTCGACGCCGAGGTCGTAGGAATTGAGCTTGAGCTCGTAGTCGCCGAGCCCGCCGGCCTGGTCGACGTCCATGATCAGATAGGCGACGTCGCCGTCATACTGGATTTTCCAGTGGCGGTACCGGGAAGGATCCGTTTGGTAATCGATGATGTCAGGCATCAGCAATTGTCCTGAGGACTCTCATTCGTCATGGCCGGGCTCGTCCCGGCCATCCATGTCGTTCCAACGCACCGCCCCTCTGCTTTCATTGCCGGGCTTGACCCGGTCACACTCCATGTCGTTCCAACGCACCGCCCCTCCGCTGTCATTGCCGGGCTTGACCCGGCAATCCATGAGGCCGGGAGGCGATGACAACCGTAAGGCTGTTCTACGCGGCAGCTCATCATGGATGCGCGGATCAAGTCCGCGCATGACCGTGGGAGAGGTTGTGCCCTCCCGAGCGCGTCGTCGTTATGCACTATCTTGCATACGAATAACACCTTGCCGGGGGACAGTCATCAGTAATCGGTAATCGGTGAGAAAAAGCCTATTTTGACCCCGGCACGCGGACCCACTGATTACTGATTACTGACCCATTGATTGCTGAATACCTGCTTGCCCCGGCAATATAATGCATGTTACTCAAAAGCCCATGAAACCCGCGCGTGCCGCCGTCAAAGCCGCGACAAAGCCGGTCCGCGAGACCGACGCCTATCTGCGCCGGCTCGGCGAGCGCGTGCGCATCTTGCGCAACCAGCGCGGCATGACCCGAAAGGCGCTCGCACGCCACGCGAAAGTCTCCGAGCGCTACCTCGCCCAGCTCGAGGCCGGGCTCGGCAACGGCTCGATCGTTCTCCTGCGCCGGATCTCGCGCGCCATGGGCCTGCCGGTGACGCAGCTCGTGCACGAAGGCACCGAGCCCGCGCTCGATTTCGTGCTGCTCAACCAGTTTCTCGAGCGGCTGTCTCCGCCGGCGCTTGGCGAAGCGCGCGATCTGCTGCTGCGCCATTTCAGCGCGCCGTCGGACGACGCGCGCCGCCACCGCATTGCATTGATCGGCCTGCGCGGCGGCGGCAAGTCCACGCTCGGCAAGCTCGCCGCCGAGCGCCTCGGCCTGCCCTTCATCGAGCTCGACCGCGAGATCGAGAAGCGCAGCGGCGCAACCTTGAGCGAGATCTTCGACATGTTCGGCCAGGAGACCTTCCGGCGCGCCGAGCGCGAGGCGCTCGACGATGTGCTGCGCCGGCACAAGGGCTTCGTGGTCGCGACCTCCGGTAGCATCGTCACCGAGCCGGGCACGCTGGAGGTGCTGCTCGCTTCCTGCTTCACGGTGTGGGTGAAGGCCGCGCCTGAGGAGCACATGAAGCGCGTGATGGCGCAGGGCGACATGCGCCCGATGGCGAACAGCGCGCGCGCGATGCAGGATCTTGTTTCGATCCTGCGCAGCCGCGAGCCGCTTTACGCCAAGGCCGATGTGGCCCTGTCGACCAGCGGCCGCACGCCCGAGCAGAACGTGGCGGAACTCTTGCGTTTGCTCGAAGTTCCGGATACGCGCAAAGGTTCAAACTTGGCCGCGGATGCGCGGTCGCGCAGCGGTTCCCCCACATTGGATAAGGAACGGGTCTGATGGGATACGTACGGCCCCTCCTCCGTCATGCGCGGGCTTGACCCGCGCATCCATGATGAGGGGCATCAGGCAAATCAGTACTGCTTTTGCCGGGGCGCTTGCCTCATGGATTGCCGGGTCAAGCCCGGCAATGACAGTGGAGAGGGTGCGTAGCCACAAGAGGTCAAAGGACAAAGGGATTAGAGAGGCAGTTGCATAATGAGTGAGACCATTAAAACCGACGTTCTCATTGTCGGCGCGGGGCCGGTGGGGCTTTTCGCCGTGTTCGAGCTCGGCCTGCTCGACATCAAGACGCACCTCGTCGACATCCTCGACAAGGTCGGCGGCCAGTGCGCCGAACTCTATCCCGAGAAGCCGATCTACGACATTCCCGGCATTCCTTACATCACCGGCCACGGCCTGACCGACGCCCTGATGCAGCAAATCAAGCCGTTCAACCCGACCTTCCATCTCAACGAGATGGTGACCTCGCTCGAGAAGACCGGCAATCCCGGCTTCCGCGTCACCACCGACGGCGGCAAGATTTTCGAGTGCAAATGCGTGGTGGTGGCGGCCGGCGGCGGCTCGTTCCAGCCCAAGCGCCCGCCGATCAACGGCATCGAGGCCTATGAAGACAAGTCGGTGCACTACGCCGTGCGCAAGATGGAAAATTTCCGCGGCAAGCGGCTTGTGATCGTCGGCGGCGGCGACAGCGCACTCGACTGGACACTCAACCTGCAGCCGATCGCGAAGAGCCTCACGCTCGTGCACCGGCGCGACGATTTTCGCGGCGCGCCCGACAGCGTCAACAAGATGCGCGCGCTGGTCGCCGACGGCAAAATGGACCTCAAGATCGGCCAGGTGACGGGCCTCGAAGGCAGCGACGGCGTGCTCGCCGCCTGCTCCATCAAGGGCAATGACGGCGCGGTCCACCGCGTCGAGCTCGACGCCATGCTGCCCTTCTTCGGCCTCACCATGAAGCTCGGCCCGGTGGCGAACTGGGGCATCAAGATGGACGAAGAGCTGATCCCGGTCGACACCGGCACGTTCGAGACCAACATCCCCGGCCTCTTCGCCATCGGCGACATCAACACTTATCCCGGCAAGCTCAAGCTGATCCTCTCCGGCTTCCACGAAGGCGCACTGATGGCGCAGAAGGCGCACCGCTACGTCTATCCGGAGAAGAAGCTGGTGTTCCAGTACACGACGTCGTCGACGAGTTTGCAGAAGAAGCTCGGCGTGGCGTGATGGGGGGAATGAGGGGAATGGACTCGCGTGCCTCATTCTCGGAAGTCATGCGCGGGCACTTCCTCTCCGCTGTCATTGCCGGGCTTGACCCGGCAATCCATGAGGAGGCCCAGCATGTACGGCTGTAAGGCTTTTGCGCCCTGCATCTCATCATGGATGCGCGGGTCAAGCCCGCGCATGACGTCTGAGTGTGTGGCACCCGCGCACTAGTAGCTGGACGACAATGCCCAAGATCACCTACATCGAGCACGACGGCACGCAGCACACGGTCGAGGCCGAGATCGGCTCGACCGTGATGGAGACCGCGCTGCGTAACGACATCGCCAGCATCGTCGCCGAGTGCGGCGGCTCATGCACCTGCGCGACCTGCCTGGTGCATGTCGACGAGAAATGGTTTCCGGTGGTCGGCCCGCCCTCGGCCGAGGAGGAAGAGCAGCTCGATGCTGCCTTCGAGGTGAAGCCGACCTCGCGCCTCTCCTGCCAGATCAAGGTGACCGAGCAGCTCGACGGTCTGATCGTCTACACGCCGGCCTATCAGGGGCGGTAACGCAACCGGTCATTCCGGGACGCCGCGAAGGGGCGGACCCGGAATCCAGATGCCAGCACAGATTTCGTTCTAATTCCGGGTTCGCTCGCTATCGCTTGCGCCCCGGAATGACGACTGTGGACCTCTCCACGTCATGCCCGGCTATATGCCGGGCATCAACGTCTTTATGCGGCAAACTCGCCAAGACGTGGATGGCCGGAACAAGTCCGGCCATGACGTGGAGAGCTGCCGACGTCATTTTGATTGCGCCGGTCAATTCGCTGCGTTGACATTACATTCCGTTCTCCAAATACTGACCCCAACAACAGCGCGCAAAACGGGCCGTAGAAACCGGCGCTGAAGCATCGTTCATGACGTTGTCGCCGGCGGTACGCCGTGCCGGTATTCCTGGGGAGGAATGCGATGAAGACATCTCGCCGAACGCTTCTGAAAAATTCCGCCGCTGCCGCAGCTGCTCTCAGCCTCGACTGGCGCTACGCCCAGGCGCAGGCTGAAACCGTGCGCATCGGAGTCATCTTCGATCACTCCGGGCCCTTCGCGGCGGGCGGTTCGGTCGCGAGCTCAGTTGGAACCCAGATCGCGATCGACCTGTGCAACGAGCGCGGCGGCGTCGGCGGCAAATACAAGGTCGCGCCGGTCAACGCGGACTCACAGAGCAAGGCGGACGTGGCGATCAACGAGGTCGAGCGCCTGATCAACCAGGAGAAGGTCGACATCATCGACGGCGTCTACGCCAGCGCGCACGCAGTGCCGCTCGCCGCCAAAGTCGAGGCGCAGAAGAAGATCCTCTGGATCACCACCGCGGTCTCGACCGCCGTGTTCAAGGACAAGAACCTGAAATACGTGTTCCGCGGGCAGATCCACTCCGACCAGTACGGCCAGGCCTTCGCCGGCTTCCTGGTCGAGCACGCCAAGGCGAAGCTCGGCATCGATCCCAAGACGGTGAAGGTCGCGCTCATCCACGAGGACGGGCCCTATGGCGTCGGCGTCGCCGCCGCCGACGAGCAATACGCGAAGGAAGCCGGCCTGCAGGTCGTGCTGCGCGAAGGCTATTCGGCCTCGGCGCCCGACCTGTCGGCGCTGGTCACCAAGCTCAAGCGCGCCAATGCCGACGTCCTCTCGCATGCCGGCTACAACCCCGACATCACTCTGTTCCTGCGCCAGGCGCGCGAGAGCGGCCTTCGCTTCAAGATGCTGTTCGGCGCCGGCGCCGGCTATAGCCAGCTCGACAAGCTGCGCGCCACCTTCGGCAAGGACATCGACAATTTCTGCAACATCGACCCGGTGCCGGCACAGCTGCTCGACGCCTCGAAGCTCGCGCCGGGCGTCGGCGAGCTGACCAAGATCATGGTCGAGCGCTACAAGGGCAAGACCGGCGCCACCGACGTGCCGCCGCACTGCTCGATGGGCTTCAACCAGACCTGGGTGCTGCTCAACAACGTTCTGCCGGTCGCCAAGGAGAAATATGGCGGCTTCGACCCCGAGGCGGTGCGCAAGGCCGCGCTCGACGTCGACATTCCGGTGGGCGGCACCATTCAGGGCTACGGCGTGAAGTTCTACCCGCCCGGCACGCAGATGGCCGGCCAGAACGAGCGCTCGACGCCGGTGGTCATGCAGAATGCCGGCGAGCACATCTCGGTTGTGTACCCGACCGCGATCCGCACGCAGGAGCCAGTGCTGCCGCTGCCGAAGTCGTCGGTCTACGCCGCCTAGCAGCATGCCTGTCGTGGCAAGCCAAGGTTCGTCATGCCCGGGCTTGTCCCGGCCATCCACGACTTTCGGTGCGTCCACAAGGAAGACGTGGATGGCCGGAACAAGTCCGGCCATGACAAATGAGAGGCAGCCTCAGCCCGTAAAGCGGGCTGAGGCGCGCCACGGCGCGTAAACGCGATGCTGGAAGTCCAGGGGCTCTGCAAGCGCTTCGGGGGATTCCTGGCGGTCAATCAGGTGTCCTTCGGCGTGCGCGAGGGTGAGATCCTCGGCCTCATCGGGCCCAACGGCTCCGGCAAGAGCACGACGTTCAACCTGATCGCGGGCAACCTGCAGCCGACCGCGGGTTCGATCCGCTTCGCCGGCCAGGAAATCGGCGGCCTGCCCGCGCACGCGATCTGCCACCAGGGCATCGCGCGCACGTTCCAGATCCCGCGGCCCTTCCGCAAGCTGTCGCTGCGCGAGAACGTCGCGCTCGCCGCCTATTACGGCCAGTCCGGAAGCATCTCGCGCGAGGAGGCGACGGGCCGCGCGAAAGAGGCGCTCGACTTGGTGGGCCTGCCGTCGGACGCCTCGGCGCTGACCGGCGGGCTCGGCGCCGCGGCGCTGAAGAAGCTTGAGCTAGCGCGCGCCCTCGCCACGAAACCAAAACTTCTTCTCGCGGATGAAAGCCTCGGCGGGCTCGACCATGCCGAGATGGAGCGCGCCGCCGACATGCTCGGCAATATCCGCAGCCGCATGGGCATCACCATCGTCTGGGTCGAGCACATCATGGGCGTGCTGATGCGCATCGTCGACCGCGTCATCGTGCTCGACCACGGCGAGAAGATCTTCGAGGGCACGCCCGCGCAGGCCGCCGTCGATCCGCGCGTCACCGAGGTCTATCTCGGCAAAAAGAAAGCCTCGTGATGCTGTCACTGGCCGCAGTCTCCGCAGGCTACGGCTCGTTCCAGGCGCTGTTCGGTGTCTCGCTCGAAGTCCCGCAAGGAGAAGCGGTCGGCGTCATTGGGCCGAACGGCGCCGGCAAGACCACCTTGATGCGCGTGATATCCGGGCTGCTGCCGTTGCGCGACGGCGCGATGACGCTCGAAGGCCGGCGGGTCGGCGGCCTGCCCGCGCATCGCATGGTCGAGCAGGGCATCGCGCATGTTCCGGAGAACCGCCGGCTGTTTCCGCGGCTCACCGTCGAGGACAATCTGCGCATCGGCGCCTTCATTCCCCAGGCCAGAAAGCGCTTCGTCGAGCAGCTCGAGCACGTCTACACGCTGTTTCCCCGCCTGAAGGACCGCCGCGAGCAGCTCGCCGGCACATTGTCCGGCGGCGAGCAGCAGATGTGCGCCATCGGCCGCGCGCTGATGTCCAGACCGAAACTGCTGCTGATGGACGAGCCTTCGGCCGGGCTGGCGCCGCTGGTGGTCGCGCAGGTCTTCGAACTGGTGCAGCGCATCCGCGCCGAGGGGCTGACGGTGCTGATCGTCGAGCAGAACGTGCAGCAGGTGCTCGAGGTGGTCGACCGCGCCTATCTGCTCGAGGTCGGCGCCATCAAGCTCGCCGGCACCGCCGCCGAGCTTCGCAATAACGATTTCATCCGCAAGTCTTACTTGGGTCTGTAGCGGTGATGGAGCTCTACCTGCTCGAAGCGATCATAAACGGCCTGCTGCTCGGCGGCGTGCTGGCGCTGCTGGCGCTCGGGCTGAACCTGATCTTCGGGGTGATCGACGTCGTCTGGATCGCCTATGCCGACATCGTCATGTGCGGCATGTACGTAATCTATTTCCTCTACGCCCAGTACGGCGTGCCGCTGCCCCTCGCCTGCCTGATCGCGATCGCGGCCATGGCCGCCTTCGGCGTCCTCGTGCATCTGCTCATCATTGCGCCGGTGCTTGACTCGCCGCCACTCAACCAGCTGCTCGCCACCGGCGGCCTGCTGTTCTTTCTGCAGAGCTTCGCGACGCTCTTGTTCGGCACCGAGTTCCGCAATATCGGCGTGCGGTTGCCGATTCTCGAGATCGCCAGCATCTACATCAGCTTCGCCCGCCTCATTGCCTTCGGCTTCGGCCTGGTCGGCGCGGTCGCGCTCTATGTTTTCCTCAAGCGCACTTATATCGGCACCGCCATCCGGGCGATCGCGCAGGACCGTGACATCGTCGGCCTGATGGGCGTCGACCAGCGCCGCATTTACCTCGTGACCTCGGCCATCGGCGGCGCGCTTGCCGGCCTCGCTGCCTGCCTGTTGGGGCTGCAATATGACGTGCATCCCTTCGTCGGCAACACGTTCGGACCGGTCATCTTCATGATCTGCGTGCTGGGCGGGCTCGGCAACATGATCGGCGGCTTCATCGCCGCCTTCATCATCAGCCAGATCATCGCCATCGGCGGCTATTATTCCAACACCGAATTGTCCTACGTGCTCGCTTTCACGCTGTTCATCGTGCTGATGTTCGTCCGGCCGCGGGGGCTGTTCGCGCGATGAGCCCGGTCCGCATTCTCGCGCTCATCGGACTCGCGATCCTGATCGCGCTGCCCGCGGTTACCCCGGCCTATTTCCTGCATCTGCTCATCCAGATCCTGATCTGGTCCTCCATCTACACCGCCTGGGCGCTGATGGGGCGCTTCGGCTTCGTGTCCTTCGGCCACGGCGCCTTCATGGGCGTCGGCGCCTATGTGCCGGCGCTGCTCTGGACCTATTACGGCCTCACGCCCTGGATCGGGATTCCGCTCGGCGTCTTCCTCTCGGCTTTGCTCGCACTCGTGATCGGCTATCCGTGCTTCCGCATGAGGGTCGTCGGCCATTATTTCGCCCTGGTGACGCTCGCGCTCAGCCAGATCGTGCTGCTCTCGCTCACCGCCGCGCGCGAGATCACCGGCGGCTCGCTCGGCTTCACGCCGACCGCCGCCGGCCATTCCTGGTACGCGCTGCAATTTCCCGAGAAGAGCTACTTCTACATCATCTCGCTGCTGCTCTGGCTGGTCGGGCTCTATGTCTGGCAGCGCATCGACCGCGGCATCAACCGCGAGGCGCTCGAGGCGATCTCGGAAGACGAAGATGCCGCAGCCGCGCTCGGCATCAACGTGCTGCGCGAGAAATTGCGCGTCACCGTCATCAGCGCAAGTTTGACGGCCCTCGGCGGCGCCATCTACGGCCAGTATTTCATGTATCTCAACCCCGACACGGTGTCGGGCATCGCGGTGTCGCTGCAGATCGTCTTCGCGGTGATCGCCGGCGGCGTCTATTCGCTGCTGGGGCCGACCGTGGGTTCGCTGCTCACCTTGTCGCTGACGGAGGGGCTGCGCGTGTGGTTCGGCACCAGTTTCATCGGCGCCGCCAACACGATCTACGGCATTTTGCTCATTCTCTGCATCATCTTCATGCCGCAGGGGATTGTCGGAGCGCTGAAGCGGGTGCGCCTGCGGCGCGAGGCGCCGAAGACAGTGCCGGCGGAGTGAACGATAACTCTTGGTCGTCCCCGCGAAGGCGGGGACCCAGGGCACAAACTCAGGCGCTGCGACTAGCTGCCCTGCACCCCCGCTTTCGCGGGGGTGAGCGGAGAGAAATTGGCAGACAAACTCTCCTGCAGACGGTGGATTACATCCGTCCGCACTTCGACCTATGGACTGTGCGGAGTCAGGGGCCTAGCGCGTGGCCTTCTTTGTTTACATCCTCGCGAGCCGGCCGAATGGCACGCTCTACACCGGGATGACCGACGATTTGGTGAACCGCGTCTGGCAGCATCGCAATGAGATGACGCCGGGCTTCACGCAGCGATATGGTGTGAAGACGCTCGTTTGGTATGAGCCACATGCGTCCCGGGAATCTGCCTTCATGCGCGAGCGGCAGATCAAGAAGTGGGATCGAGCCTGGAAGCTTGCATTGATCGAACGCGACAACCCGCAATGGCGCGATTTGTGGATGGAGATTGCAACAGGTTGAGGGCGGTTCGTTTTTCTCCGCTCACCCCCGCGAAAGCGGGGGTCCAGGGCAGTAGCACTCTGACCCGGTAATCTGGGGCCCTGGATTCCCGCTTTCGCGGGAATGAGCGGAGTGTGGTGCGAACTCAGGACAAGCCTCTCCGGTCACCTCCGCGAACGCGGGATGAGCGAGAATGTGGAAATTACAACTTTACCCTTCTTCCCTCATCCGCGGCCCAGTAACCCGCGTAGTTCACCTTGATGGTTTCATAGGCCAGCGCCACGCCCGAGAGCGGCTCTCGCTTGTGCGCGACGCATTCCATGAAATCCTGGATCTCCTGCAAATAACCGCGCGTCCATTCCTCCTCCAGGCAAATGTATTGCCAGCCGGTTTTGCGATCGACTTTCTCGGTGATGTAGACGCCCGCCAGCTTCTCCTCTTCCGTCATGTAGCTCATGAGGTGGTTGTTGGGCGTGATATTGGCGAACAGCGAGCCGCCATTGGTGTAGGTCTCGACCAGGTTGCGCACGCCGCCCATGATCATGTCGCCGGAAAACACTGTGGCCTTGGTGCCCTCGGAAAACGTCACGGTCAGCACGCCCCAGTCCTCGACGTCGACCGGATTGGCCTTGATGTAGCGGCGCTCCTCGGGCTTCAGCGCGGCCGCGACATTGCCGGTATCGCACGTGACACTCGCCACCGTGATCTTTTCTCCGCGCGCTTTCGCTTCCACCTGCTTGAGAAAAAGCACCGCCGACAGCGGGTGACAGCCCATGCGGATGAGCGAGCCGCCGCCGGTCATCGCCCATTGCGCGGCATGCGCTGCGTGCGAGCCGCTGTGGCTCTCCTCGGCCTTCATGAAGAGGATCTTGTCTTTCGTGGCGTTTAGCACCTCGACGATCTTGGTCACCGCCGGCGCATAAACCCAGTCCTCGGCATACATGAACAACCGGCCGCTCGCCTTGATGGCGGCAACGGTCTTTTCCATCTCCTCCATTACGCGCTCATACATCAGCGATTTCCGCACGTATTTGCCGATCGGCTCCTTGTCGCCGCTACGCCCGAAATAGCCAGCGAAGGGCTTCTCGCAGATCACGTGCTTTCCGGCTCGCATCGCCTCGACGATCATGCCGGCGTGCAGGTTCGGCGGGGTGCAGATGTCGACCACATCGATATCCTTGTCGGCGATCAACTCGGCGAAGCTGCGATAGGTCGTGACGATGCCGTGTTTCTTGGCAAAATCGACCACGTGGTCGCCGCGCGCCGCAACCGCCTTCACCTCGGCCTCGAGCCCATAGACCCGCTTGTAGGCGTACATGTGCAGCTCGGAGACGAAGCCACAGCCGACCAGGCCAACGCGTATTTTTGGCATTGAGACGCACTCCCTCCCCGCATATTTCGTTCTGTTCGAAACGTTAGCGTTCCGGAGTTAGGTACGGAAGCACGCACCATACACGCCGTCATGCCCGCGCTTGTCGCGGGCATCCACGTCTTTCTCCTCGCAAGGCCGTAAGACGTGGATGGCCGGGACGAGCCCGGCCATGACGCGGAGTGCGGCAGGCAGCGCCTAAATCACTTCCTCCCATCCCACCCCGCGGCAATCCATCTCGAACTCAAGCCCTCGCACCGGGGGCCGGCAGAAATGCCAGGTGAGGCCCGCGCGTGCCGCGCCGCGACGCACGATTTCGTCGCCCAGGAACGGATAAAGGTCGTGCACCGTGTAGACCTGCGTCGCGGTGGTGGCTGCCCAGCTCGCGCCGAGAAGTGCGAGCCGCCGCTCCATCTCGCCGAGCACGAACACGGCTTTTTCCCTCATGGCGTCGGCGTTGGTCTCGCCGTGGCGCACCGTGCGCTCGGCGTAGCTGGCCCCGCCCTCGCGCGCCTCGCCGCTGCCGGCGATGACGAAGCTCGACGCGGCGTCGCTCGCTTCGACGGTGAAAGAGAACGCGTAAAACGACGGCTCGCGCGGCGGGTCGATCTCCGGGCAGACATTGCTGCGCGCCACCGGATTGCGCTCGCCACCATCAGGACCTTGCATGATCCCCCAGTCGCGCAGGGTCACCACGTAGCTTTGATTGAACGTGCGAAAGCCGCTGTCGTCGAACGGCGCCGGCGAGCGCAATTCGCAGGCGCAGAACGAGGTCAGCGGCCGGCCGGCTGCCTCAATAAAGCGCGCGATCTCGGCAAAACCGGTCGCGACGGGTACCGGATGCTGAAACCGCACGCGTCGGATCGCGAAGCCGCGAGACGCGGCGACGCCGCCCGAATACTGGAAGACTCCGGGAATGTAGCGGTACCCGCCCGCGGCGAATTCGACGGCGGTCATAAGCCCAACCTCCCCGCTCCCCCCCCGCGCAAGCGGGGGTCCAGGGCAGTTTATCGCCAGGTTCGAGATTGTCGCCCTCGATTCCCGCTTTCGCGGGAATGAGCGGAGAACGGAAAAACTCTCCACGTCTTGGCCCGGGCATCCACGAGTTGGGGCGTGTCCACTAAGAAAGACGTGGATGGCCGGCATGAAGCCGGCCATGACACGTCAGCGAACGACGTCTCTCGTTACGGGCACGCAATCCTGCGCCCGCCTTTCCCGACATAAGTGCCGGTCGACGGATCGTAGGTGCGGAAGCGCCGCATGCAGTAGGCAACACCCGCGTCGCCGCCATAGCCCTCGTCGACATAGCCGCCATCCTGGTAGTAGACGTCGCCGCCGTAGTACCCGCCGCCACAATACGGATCGTACTCGTCACAATAATAGCCGCCGCCGTAATACGGCCAGGCCGACGCCCAGCCGATACCGACGCCCGCTACGGCCCACGGCCACCACCGCCCATTGTGCCAACGGCCGCCGTGCCAGTTGCCTTGCCATTTGCCCCCTTGCCATTTGCCGCCTTGCCAGTTGCCGCCGGCCCATTTGCCGCCTTGCCACGCGCCGCTGGCAACGCGCGGACCAGCGACACGCGTGCCCATATAAGGCGCGCCGACACGTGCACCTGAAACGCGTGCGACGCCCATCGGGGCACCGCTCATGCGCGCGCCGCTGAAACTTGCGCCGCTCATGCGCGCGCCGCTCATGCGCGCGCCGCTGAAACCGGCGCCGCCCATGTGAACGCCACCGCCTCGCGCGCCGCCGCTAAAGCCACCCTTTTGCGCGTCAGCAGTCCCAGTGAAGGCTGCCGCCGCGAGCAGGGCCGCGCAGAGAATTCCCGTTTTCTTCAACATGACACGTCTCCCGCTGAGAACCAGTTGCGGACAGTAGGCGCCCGCGGCCTCCTCGGCGCGTTGATTTAGGTCAATGGAACCCGGCCGGATTCGAACCGCTCATTGGCCCCTGGGCCCGGCGGCGCTTTGCTGGCGCCGGGATTTGCATCGTGAGCAGCGTCAGCGGGCAAATCGCTGCATTGAGTCCATGGTTTTCGCGCAGGTCCGCTAGGCCAAAGCGGACATGTTTTTTGCTTACATATCCGGAGGAACAGGCGCATGGTGCTGGTCCCGGGGAAAGGGAAGCTCCATGGCACTGGACACCAATACTTTTCTGATGGTTTTCGCCGCGGCAATTTTGGGGGTCGGCATCGCCGTCTGGATCATGTTCAAGAAGGTTACCTGACGCGAATACGCCGCGACCGTCCGCTGACGGCCCAAAGCGGACATGACCGGAACTTCCGAAGTCGTTACGATGCCACCGGGCATTTCGGCAGGCCAGGGATGAAGCGGCGCGATTTTATCGGTCTGGTTTGTGCTGCGGCCGCTTGGCCGATGGTCGCGCGCGCGCAGCCAAAACCAGTGCGCATCGGCTTCCTGGGTGCCGGTGCTGCCGATACGAGTGAGCACCTTGTCAAGGCCGTCAAGCAAGGCTTGCGCGAAAATGGATTGATCGAGGGCAAGGACTACGTGCTCGAACCACGTTGGGCGGAAGGGCATTATGAGCGCTTCCCTGCGTTCGCCGGCGAACTGGTTGGTCAGGATGCCCGCGTCATCATGGTCACAACCGTCGCGGCCGCGCGCGCCGCTCAGCGCGCGACGTCCACCACTCCGATCGTCATGGCGCTCATGAATGATCCGGTCGGCAATGGTCTCGTGGCCAGCCTCGCTCACCCTGGAGGCAATACGACCGGAATGGC
>JBKPRE010000019.1:0-6940 GCA_046734435.1 Pseudomonadota bacterium
GGCCTCGTCGTGGTTGACGGTGATGAGACGATCCCCAATTGCGGAACATTACTCCGCACTTAGCCGCCCCAGCCGGGCCGAAAGTCGGTTACCATACTTCAAATCCATTGACTAGCGCGTGCCGGAGGAGCGAGCAACCCCCGAAAACCGCGCCTATCCACCGCCGCCAGCGCGAACATCGGTGCCCGACTTTTGGGGCGCGCGCTATATCATAGCCATCCCGCCATTGACATGGATGGTTTGACCGTTGACGTAGGCGGCCTCATTCGAGGCGAGAAAGACAGCAGCGGCGGCCACGTCTTCCGGAGCGCCAAGCTTGGCGGCTGGGATGCGGGCGAGGATTGTTTCGCGCTGCTTCTCATTGAGCTTGTCTGTCATGGCCGAGGTGATGAGGCCGGGCGCTATGCAGTTGGCCGTGATGTTTCGCTTGGCATACTCGGCCGCCACCGACTTGATCATTCCGACCATGCCGGCTTTGGAAGCCGTGTAATTGCTCTGCCCCGGATTGCCGGTAAAGCCGACCACCGAAGAGATGCCGATTACACGGCCCCAACGCCGACGCATCATGCGTGACACCGCGGCGCGAGCCAGCCGGAACGTAGCGGTCAGATTGACGGCGATCACGTTATCCCAATCCTCGTCCCGCAACTGCACAAAAAGGTTGTCACGGTTGACGCCGGCATTCGCGACCAAAATGTCGAGCTTTTCCATTTTTTCTTCGGCGCTCGGCACCAGGGCCTCCACGGCATCCTTGTCCGCTAGGTCGCAAGGAAGGACAAACACGCGATTGCCGAGCACGCCTGCCAGACCGTCGAGTGCGTCCTTTCGCGTCCCGGAAATTGCAACCGTCGCGCCCTGGGCATGCAGAGCGCGCGCGATCGCGCCGCCAATCGCCCCGCTAGCACCCGTCACCAGGGCGGTTTTCCCGTTCAGATCGAACATCATGGATTCCTCCCCGCCTTGAAGGCGGCGACATCCTCGGGACTTCCGACCGCGGCCGTCGTGGCACCGTCGGCAAGACGCTTGATCAGCCCGCTCAATACCTTCCCGGCGCCGACCTCATAAAAACTTGAAATGCCCGCGCCCGCCATGAACACCACGGATTCACGCCAGCGAACCGTTCCGGTTACCTGCGCCACGAGGGCACGCACGATTTCGTCGGGCGTGCGTATGGGCTTCGCCAGCACATTGGCGATCAGGGGGACCGCGGGCGGCTTGACCGTCGTCTTCGCGAGCGCTTCAGCCATCACATCGGCGGCCGGTTGCATCAAGGCGCAATGGAAGGGTGCTGACACAGGCAACAGCATCGCACGCTTTGCGCCCCTTGTTTTTGCGATTTCTACCGCGCGTTCCACGGCTGCCTTGTTTCCCGAAACAACCACTTGGCCGGCGCCGTTGTCATTCGCCGCCTGGCAGATTTCGCCCTGCGCGGCTTGAGCCGCAACGGCAGCGGCCGCGTCGAACTCGAGCCCGATAAGCGCCGCCATCGCGCCGACACCGACCGGGACCGCCTTCTGCATGGCCTGGCCTCGCGTCCGCAGGAGACGCGCGGCATCCGCCACGGTGAACGCGCCGCCCGCGGCCAACGCGGAATATTCACCGAGCGAATGACCGGCGACAAACTGTACGTCGCGCGCAAGGTCCAGTCCCGCTTCGGTCTCAAGGACACGCTGGACCGCAAGCGAGACAGCCATAAGGGCTGGCTGGGCATTTTCCGTCAGCGTCAGCGTCTCGGCTGGTCCTTCGAAGATGATGGTGCTGAGCTTGCTGCCAAGCGCTTCGTCAACCTCTTCGAAAATCCGCTGCGCGGCGGTGAAATTTGATGCGAGGGCCTTGCCCATCCCTACGGCCTGGCTGCCTTGCCCCGGAAATACGAAAGCGATCGCCATGCCCTATCCGTCAATCTGTGCGGAAATCGCGCCGAAAGACACCTCGATAGGCGCCGTGTCAAGCCAATGCAGGTCCCTTTGTTTTATCTTGCACTTTTGCAAAAACGGCCTATAAACCGCGCGCTCCATCGATCCTGGTTGGGAGCTGAACGGACGGCCGGTTGGGCACGATTGTCTCCCGGCAGGGCCACTTGGCCCGGCGTCCCGTGCTTCCGCCTTCAGAGCATTCGAGCCTTTCCCCGAAGGGCTCGAGGGGCTTGGCGCCGGGATCGAGGACCGAGGACTTGAAACAAGGGAAAGGCATTCATGCCGTTGTACGAACACGTCTACCTTGCGCGCCAGGACCTGAGCGCGCAGCAGGTCGAGGAATTGACCGCGCAGCTGTCCGGCGTCATCGGGCAACTGGGCGGTAAGGTCACCAAAAACGAATATTGGGGCCTGAAGTCCCTCAACTACCGAATCCAAAAGAACCGCAAGGCGCACATGACGCTGCTCAATGTCGATGCGCCGCCTGCAGCGCTCAACGAGATCGAGCGCCAGGAACGTCTCCATGAAGATGTGCTCCGCTATCTCACGATCCGCGTCGACGCTCTCGAGGATGGTCCCTCCGCGATGATGCGCAAATCGGACCGCGACCGCGACGATCGCGGCGGTCGCGACGATCGCGGTGGGCGCGGCGAGCGCCGCCGCCGTGACGAAGGCGACGAAATAGACAGCCCCGACGCCATTGGAGGAGAGGAATAGACCATGGCATTCGCGCCACAGGGCGGTGCACGTCGCCCCTTCTTCCGCCGCCGTAAGACTTGTCCATTCTCGGGCGCCAATGCACCCAAGATCGACTACAAGGATGTGAAGCTGCTGCAACGGTATGTTTCGGAGCGCGGCAAGATCGTTCCGAGTCGCATCACAGCGGTTTCAGCTAAGAAACAACGCGAGCTAGCGCAGGCGATCAAACGCGCGCGCTTTCTCGGCCTGCTGCCTTATGTGATACAGTAAATGCAAACGAGGCGTTCTGGGACACCCGGGCGCCGATGGTTGGGGCGGAACAACTCCGTCTCTAACCGCTCAGTGAGGAGCGGGACAGCTCGTGATGATACAGATCGCAACTATAGGGATTGGCGCGGGCGCCGCGGCGGCTTTGCTGTTTGCCTCGGTGACCTCCGGCTCGTGGCTGTCCATCCCGCTATTTTATCTTGCGCCGCTGCCCATCATGATCGCAGGTCTGGGCTGGAGCCATTGGGCCGCGATGACTGCGGCACTAGCCGGTGCGCTTGGCCTCGGTGCGGTTTTCGGGACCGTCTTCCTGCTCGCGTTTGCGGCCGGGGCGGGTTTCCCGGCGTGGTGGCTCGGCTACCTCGCAATGCTTGCCCGCCCCGCCGCGGCCAGCGACGGCAGTAGCCAACCTGCTGCGTCGTTTGAGTGGTATCCGCCCGGCAGGCTGGTCGCATGGGCGGCCGTGTTGGGCATTCTGCTCGTGATTGTCGCCATTCCCAATTTCGGGACCGATGCAGACAGCTTCCGTGCCGGCCTGCGTGATGCGCTCAACGCCATTATGCGCGTCAACAACGGCACGCCGGCGAGGGCCGGAAGCAACACCGAGCGACTATTGGAAATCCTGGTCAACGCGATCCCGCCAGCAGCCGCTGTGCTCGCGACAATTACCAATTTGCTCAACCTCTGGCTTGCGGCACGCGTCGTGAAATTCTCCGGCCGTTTGGCTCGTCCCTGGCCGCAGCTATCATCAATGACCTTTCCACCGTTGATGCCCGCGGCACTCGGCGTTGCCGTCGTTTTGAGTTTTCTGGACGGCATGCTTGGCATTGTCGGAGGCATTGTCGCGGCAAGTTTGCTCTTGGTCTATGGCGTGCTCGGATTTGCAGTGCTTCACGCCATCACGCAGGGAATGAGCGCACGCCCGTTCTTGCTCAGCATCACCTATGCCGGTGTAATTCTGCTCGGCTGGCCGATGCTTGCCCTTTGTCTGCTCGGACTGGTCGATACAGCGATCGGATTGCGAGGTCGCGTATCCGCTAGGAGCGGCCCCCCTACCCGTTCTTCAACATGATGAGACATCCAACCAGAAGCAAAATTGAGGAGTAAAGAGCTATGGAAGTGATCCTGCTCGAGCGCATCGGCAAGCTCGGTCAAATGGGCGATGTCGTCCGCGTGAAAGACGGTTTTGCCCGCAATTTTCTGTTGCCGCGCGGCAAGGCGCTTCGGGCGACCGCGGACAACAAAAAGCGCTTCGAGGACATGAAGGCTGAATTGCAGGCCAAGAACCTCGAGCTCAAGGGCGAGGCCGGCACGCTTGCGAGCAAGCTCGACGGCAAGACTATTGTCGTCCTCCGTCAGGCGAGCGAGGGCGGACAATTATTCGGGTCGGTCTCGACACGCGACATCGCAGGTCTGCTCAAGGCCGATGGTGCCGAGGTCGGCCGGTCGCAAATCGTGCTCAATGCGCCGATCAAGACGATCGGACAATACAAGGTGCCGCTGGCGCTTCACCCAGAAGTCGAAGTTTCCATCACCGTAACGGTCGCACGCAGCGCTGACGAAGCGCAGCGCATCGCGCGCGGCGAAGATGTGACAGTGCGGCGTACGGAGGCTGAGGAGGAAGCGGCGGCGGCGGCGGCTGCTGCGGAAGCCATGTTCGACCCGGAAGCCAAGGCGCGGCACGATGCACCCGACGCCGAGACTCCATCACCGGACGCGAAGAGCGAGGGGGCGTCGGCAAAGCCGGCCAAGGCCAAGGAAAAGATAAAGAAAAAGACCGACGAAGAGGCCTGACGCCTATTCTGGTTTTTTCCCGCCCTCGGCCGGCTTGGCGTCGCCGGCCGCGGGTGCATTCGCCTTGGTGTCACTCGCTTTCGGTTCTGGCGCCAGTATACCCAGCGGCTTCGGCTCTTCGCTGGCCGCATCCGGCTTCTTCTCGGCGCCCTTTCCCTCCTCGGTCTTGGCGGCCGGCTTTTTCTTCGCCTCGGACTTGGCCTTTTCGTCGCCCTTGGTCGCTCGCTTGGTTGCCCGCCCTGGACTGGAAGGCCCTTCCATCGATTTGAGGTAGTTGGCAATGGCTGCCGCGGACTCGCGGCTGGCCGTGTAATGTTCGCGCAGAAAGCTATCGAGACCGAAAAGCCCGCCCGATTTCGCTAACCCTTGAGGGGACTTGTGACACGGCGAGCAGTCCGACGCGAACAGTTGGGCGGGGGTCTTGCCTTTATCGAGGCTTTCCTGCCCGGCCGCCGGACCCAAAATTAATGTCACCAGCCCGATAATTGGCCCTCGCAATGATCTGCTGATCATCAAACCTCCTGCGTCGCCAACAGTGCGAACAAACCCCTTGATAGCGCATTATCTCACGGTTGTGACCTATGGCGCCTTAGGGGCCGCATTGCAGGATTGCTGCTACCGCGGAACTTTGATTAATTATTGCGGTCCGAACGTTTGTAGCTCCGCTGCGTTAGCCCTGTTGGGGGCAATGCCGATAACAGCAAGCGGAATTGGGTGATGGAGGCGGCCGATGGATCGGTTGCTTCAGTTTTTGCTCAGTCGATTTATCCAGCGGGGGACATTCAAGGTCATAACCTCGCGTGGCCGGACATTTATATGTGGCGATAACACCGGAAGGCCAGTGGCGGTGCGATTTACCACCCGGGCCTCCGAGCTGGGCATTTTGCTCGACCCCGAACTCAAGTTCGGCGAAGCCTACATGGATGGCACGTTGGTTGTGGAGCAAGGCACGATTGCCGACGTGTTGGCGATCGCGCTTGGACAGCAGATGTGGTTGCCCAACTGGGCGTGGCCACAATGGCTGCTGCGATACATCGGGCGGCGCCTCGCTCAATTCAATCCTCGCACGCGGGCGCGCCGCAACGTCGCCCATCACTATGACCTCGACGGCCGTCTCTACTCGCTCTTTTTGGATGCCGACAGGCAATATAGCTGCGGCTATTTCGAAACGCCGGAAACATCGCTGGATGATGCGCAGCTCGCGAAGAAACGTCACCTTGCAGCCAAGCTAATGCTGAGCGGAGGACAACGTGTCCTGGACATTGGCTGTGGCTGGGGCGGGCTGGGCCTTTACCTCGCGGAGTTTGGCAGCGCCAATGTCACTGGCATCACGTTGTCGCAAGAGCAGCACGCAATCGCAAACGAGCGTGCGACTGAGAAAATCCTAAGCGACCGCGCTCGTTTCCTCTTGCAGGACTATCGTGACTTGGGGGGGTCGTTTGATCGAATCGTCTCGGTTGGCATGTTCGAACATGTCGGCGTGGGTCACTACGACACCTTCTTCAAGAAGTGCGCAACGCTGCTCTCCAATGACGGGGTAATGGTCCTCCATTCTATCGGGCGCTCGGAAGGTCCGGGCGTCACCAACCCCTGGATCGCCAAATACATCTTCCCAGGCGGTTATATTCCGGCGCTGTCGGAAGTTCTGCCTGAGATCGAACGCGCCGGCCTGCTGGTGACGGACATTGAAATCTTGCGCCTGCACTACGCAGAAACGCTGAAAGCATGGCGCGAGCGATTTCTCGCCCATCGGGAAGATGCGGAGCGTATCTACGACCCGCGATTTGTGCGGATGTGGGAATTTTATCTTGCCGCGTCCGAGATGTCCTTCCGCGAGCAGAATATGATGGTCATGCAGATCCAGCTGACCAAGCGGCAGGGGGTCGTACCAATCACGCGAGACTATATTTCCCAGGAAGAGCGGCGTTTCGCCGACGAGGAAAACAGGCGCCGGCCGCAATTGCGGCTCGCCGGCGAGTAGATTGCAGGCCGCTCAACCCCCGTTACCGGCTACGGTCAAGAAGAAATCAGTCTTTCCCACCACTCCATACAGCTTGTGAATTGTGGGACAACTGCCGCACCGGCTCGTTGCCGTCACATAACGCGTGCTATGCCACAATTTACGGGTAAGCACCGACATCCATGGCACTCGCTGATTCGACAGCCCGCAAGCAGGCCGAAGAACCTGCCCCGCTCTACCGTTCCGCTCCGCATAACATCGAGGCGGAACAGGCATTGTTGGGCGCTATCCTGGTCAACAACGA
>JBKPRE010000020.1:0-16170 GCA_046734435.1 Pseudomonadota bacterium
AGATCCGTCCCACGTCGCCGTCACGTCCCCGTCGGGCCACCGTAACGGCAGCCCCGTGAGTGTTATCGGGATCGGTTAATGAGAAATTAGCGCCGGTCCCCCGTCCGGCCTCTAACTTTCCGTGGAAATGGGCCGAAAACGGGGCAATCCGGAACTTGGTCCCTGATATTTCGCGGGCCGTCCAGTCCCGGCGGACTCTCGAAAAAGCCCGCAAATGCGCTATTTGCGGGCCCTTCGCTCACCCGGTCGGGACGTCCTCATCCAGGCCCAGCCCCTCCAGCTTGCGATAAAGGGTCGAGCGCCCGATTTTCAGCCGCCGCGCTACCTCGGACATCTGCCCGCGATAGTGCGAGATGGCGAAGCGGATGGCGTCCCTTTCGATGTCCTCGAGCGACCTGACATCGCCGCGCGGGTCGGTGAGCGGAAGCGAATGGCCGGCCGCTTTGTGCACCGGTGCGTGGCCGGCGGCGCCGTCGGTATCGGGCCAGGATGCAACCATGGCCGGCGATGGCTCGATCAGCGGCGGCGCGGACTCGGCGCCCGGTGAAAGAAGCGCGGCGATCTGCGGAAACTCGTTGGCGCCGATCTCGTCGCCGTCGGCGAGAACGACGGCGCGGAAGATCGCATTCTCGAGTTGGCGCACATTGCCGGGCCAGTGATAGGCAGCAAGCAGTGTTAGGCCTTCGGCGCTGATGCTGCGGATGCGTTTCCCTTCTTCGGCGGCGATGCGCGTCAGGAAGTGGCGCGTCAGCTCGGGGACGTCGTCGCGCCGCATGCGAAGCGGCGGCACCGAAATCGGAAATACGTGCAGGCGATAGAACAGGTCCTCGCGGAATCGTCCGGCCTTGACGTCGGCGATCAGGTCGCGATTGGTCGCTGACACGATCCGCACGTCCACTCTGACGCTTTTGCGGCCGCCGACCGGCTCGATCTCGCCATCCTGCAGCGCCCGCAGCAGCTTGACCTGCGCCGCTGCCGGCAGTTCGCCGATCTCGTCGAGGAACAAGGTGCCGCCGTCGGCCTCGACGAATTTCCCGTTGTGCCTTTCGGTGGCGCCTGTAAAGGCGCCTTTCTCGTGGCCGAACAGGATCGACTCGACGAGCGTTTCGGGGAGCGCGCCGCAATTGACGGCAACGAAAGGCCTGGCGCGGCGCGCGCTGCTGCCATGAATGGAGCGCGCGATCAGCTCCTTGCCGACACCGGATTCACCTTCGATCAGAACCGGGATTGCCGACGCAGCGGCTTTTCCCGCGGCATTGAGCACGGTCCGCATTGCGGGCGAGCGGGTGATCACGTCGGTTATGCTGAATGTGCCGTCGTGCTTGCGCTTGAGGCGTTGCAGCTCGCCGGCCAGCGCGTTGCTGGCGAGCGCATTTCGCAACGAGACCTGCAGCCGCTCGGCGCTCGCCGGCTTGACGACGAAATCGGTTGCACCGGCGCGCATCGCGGAGACGACATTGTCGATGCCCCCATGCGCTGTCTGGACGATCACGGGAACGGTGACGTTGGCGTCTCTCATGCGCGCCAGCACGCCAAGCCCGTCGAGATCGGGCATCACAAGGTCGAGCACGACGGCGTCGATGCGCTCGGCCCCTGGGCCGATCAGCAGCTTGCAGGCGGCGTCGCCGCCCTCGACGACGGTCGTCCGGTAGCCGAACCGCTGGATCATTGCTTCGAGCAGGCGCCGCTGGACAGGGTCGTCGTCGACGATGAGCACCACTTCCGCCATCACACCCCTCACGCACGCCTGTGCCGAATTGGTGCAATGTCGCCGGTCTGCCTTAATGGGTTATTAAGTGGAGACCGTAACCCGCCGGTGTGCGGCTTTCGGCGTGTTGAAAACCCGCCGGATGCCATCGCCCCGCCATGAGCTGTGTCCTAGATGAGCCTACCCCCGTCCCATTTCCCCAAATGGATTGTCCCCAATAGATCGTCCCCATAGATCGTCCCATGCCCGAAGCGTCAGCCCGCAAAGTATTGAATAAGCCCGCCAAACTCGGCGACTTGCCCGAGTGGAACCTCGGGGACCTTTATCCCGCCCTCGACAGCCCCGAGGTGAAGCGGGACCTGGAGCTGGCCGACAGCGAATGCGCGGCCTTCGAGCAGGATTTCAAGGGCCGGCTCGCTCCGCTTGCCGCGGGTGAAGGAGCGGGAGTGGCGCTCGCGCAGGCGGTGAAGCGCTATGAAGCGATCGACGACCGGCTTGGCCGGCTCATGTCGTACGCATCCCTCATGTATGCCGGCAACACCACCGATCCGGCGCGCGCGAAATTTTACGGCGACATCCAGGAGCGCATGACGGCGGCGTCGCTGCATCTCCTTTTTTTCACGCTCGAGCTCAACCGCATCGATGACGCGCAGCTGGAGGCCGCGATGCGCGATCCCGCGCTCGGCCACTACCGGCCCTGGATCGAGGACGTGCGCAAGGAAAAGCCCTACCAGCTCGAAGACCGGGTCGAGGAGCTCTTCCACGAGAAGTCGATGACCGGCTATTCGGCCTGGAACAGGTTGTTCGACGAAACGATCGCAAGCCTGCGGTTCAAGGTTGCCGGCAAGACGTTTCCCATCGAGCCGACGCTCAATTTGCTGCAGGATGTCGACGGTAAGAAACGCAAGGCGGCGGCCGAGGCGCTGGCAAAAACATTCAGGGACAATCTGCGGCCGTTCACGCTTATCACCAATACGCTTGCCAAGGACAAGGAAATCTCCGACCGCTGGCGCGGCTTCAAGGACATTGCCGATGCGCGCCACCTGTCGAACAGGGTCGAGCCCGAGGTGGTGGAGGCGCTGGTCTCCGCGGTGCGCGCGGCCTACCCGAAGCTGTCGCACCGCTACTACGCGCTGAAGGCGAAGTGGTTCGGAAAGAAGCGGTTGCCGCACTGGGATCGCAACGCGCCGCTGCCGAAGGTGGCGCAACGGACAATCCCCTGGAGTGACGCGCGTGCGACCGTTCTGACCGCCTATGGCGCGTTTTCACCGAAGATGGCCGATGTCGCCGATCAGTTTTTCACGAAAAGCTGGATCGACGCGCCGGTGCGCCCGGGCAAGCAGCCGGGCGCGTTCGCGCATCCGACGGTGCCATCGGCGCATCCTTACGTGCTGCTCAACTACATGGGCAAGCCGCGCGACGTGATGACGCTGGCGCACGAATTGGGGCATGGCGTGCACCAGGTGCTCGCCGCGCCCAACGGCGCACTGATGGCACAGACGCCGCTCACTTTGGCCGAGACCGCGTCGGTGTTCGGCGAAATGCTCACGTTCCGGAAGCTGCTTGCGGACACCACCGACAAGAAGCAGCGCAAGGCCATGCTCGCCGCCAAGGTCGAAGACATGATCAATACGGTCGTGCGCCAGATTGCGTTCTACAGCTTCGAGCGCAAGGTGCATGGCGAGCGGCGCAGTGGCGAGCTTACATCCGACCAGCTCTGCGATCTCTGGATGTCGGTGCAAAGCGAGAGCCTGGGGCCGGCGATCGAGCTCAAGCCGGGCTACGAGACCTTCTGGGTCTATATCCCGCATTTCGTGCATTCGCCGTTTTACGTCTATGCCTATGCCTTCGGCGATTGCCTGGTGAACTCGCTTTATGCGGTCTACGAAAAATCAGCGAGCGGTTTCGCCGAGCGCTATCTCGAAATGCTTGCGGCCGGCGGCACCAAGCATCACGCGGAGTTGCTGGCGCCGTTCGGCCTCGACGCGCGCGATCCGAAATTCTGGGACGGCGGCCTGAGCGTGATCGCAAGGCTGATCGAGGAGCTCGAACGCCTGGACT
Source organism: Pseudomonadota bacterium (assembly GCA_046734435.1). Lineage (GTDB taxonomy): Bacteria > Pseudomonadota > Alphaproteobacteria > Rhizobiales > Xanthobacteraceae > Pseudolabrys. The sequence goes on from JBKPRE010000020.1 coordinate 3,770, forward strand.
AGTGCCCAGACCTTATTTTTCGGGTCAAAACTGATTAGATGATGCGGGTGAGCCCGCCGATGCCTCCGAATGACAGTGAACGGAATCGCTTTTCCGCCCGCGCCCGGCGCTACGCGAAAGTCGGCACGCAGCTGAGCGGCACCGCCGCGCGCTTTGCCGGCGCGCGATTTTTCGGCGTGCCGCTCGATCGCGCCGCCAACGCGCTCGAGCTCGCGGCGGCGCTCGGCGGGCTGAAAGGCCCCATCATGAAGGTGGCGCAGCTGCTCGCCACCATCCCCGATGCGCTGCCGCCGGAATATGCCAACGAGCTGATCAAGCTGCAGAGCCAGGCGCCGCCGATGGGCTGGGCCTTCGTCAAGCGGCGCATGAGCGCCGAGCTCGGTGCCGACTGGCAGAAGAAATTCTCCGAATTTGAGCATCACCCGGCGGCGGCTGCATCGCTCGGCCAGGTGCATCGTGCCCGCGCGCTTGATGGGAGCGAGCTTGCCTGCAAGCTGCAATATCCGGACATGCAGTCGGCGGTCGAAGCCGATCTCAGCCAGCTGCAATTGCTGTTCGCGATCCGCAAGCGGTTCGATCCGGCCATCGACACGACCGAGATCGCGGTCGAGATCGGCGCCCGGCTGCGCGAGGAGCTCGACTATTTCCGTGAAGCCAGGCACGTCGCGCTGTACGGAAACATGCTTAAGGACGAGGATGCGATCCGCGTGCCGAAAGTCTGGGACGAGCTGTCGACCGGTCGCTTGCTGACGCTCGACTGGATGACGGGCCGCAAGCTGCTGGAGCACAAGAACGACCCGCTCGCGACGCGTAACCGGCTTGCCACGGCGATGTTCACGGCCTGGTGGTTTCCCTTCAGCCGCTTTGGCGTCATTCACGGCGATCCGCATCTCGGCAACTATACGGTCTTCGACAATGCCAAGGGCAAGCCGGCCGGCATCAACCTGCTCGATTATGGCTGCATCCGGATTTTTCCGCCGAGCTTTGTCGGCGGCGTGGTCGATCTCTATCGCGGCCTTTTGCGCAAGGACGATGCGCTGGTCGTGCACGCCTACGAGACCTGGGGTTTCAAGCGGCTCAATCGCGAGCTGATCGATGCGCTCAATATCTGGGCACGGTTCATCTACGGGCCGCTGCTCGACGATCGCGTGCGCAGCATCGCCGACGGGGTGAAACCGTCCGAATACGGGCGCAAGGAGGCCTTCCGCGTGCATCAGGCGCTCAAGGCCCGGGGACCCGTGATGGTGCCGCGCGAATTCGTGTTTATGGACCGCGCCGCGATCGGCCTCGGCGCCGTGTTCCTGCATCTGGCGGCGGAACTGAATTTCTATCGCTTGTTCAACGAGGCGATCGAGCGCTTCACGATCAAGGATGTGGCCGCGCGACAAGCTGCCGCGCTCGCCAAGGTTGGGCTGTAGCGGCACGAGCGGATTTTCTTTCCGCTCATTCCCGCGAAAGCGGGAATCCCGGGCATCAACTTGCAGACTCCGAGCGAATGGCCCTGGACCCCCGCTTTCGCGGGGGTGAGCGGTGTGGGTTCGCCCGTTGCCCTCATCGGGCAATTGCGCTAACCCCTCACCACCCGCCATTTTCAGCGCGACTCGGAGAGCTTCCCCCATGGCCGAACACGGCACCGTTGAATACGCCACCGCCACCGGAAACGACTATGAGGCGCATGAAGGGTCTTATGAGCGTTTCGTGCACTTCACCTTGGTGGGCATTCTCTACGTTTGCACGGTCCTGTTCGGCCTGGCGACCGGCGGCGTCATGGGTCACTGGCTTCCGGCGGCGGCGATTTTCATCGTCATCGGTCCGGCTGGCCTGATCCCGGGCCTGGTGAGCGGGACGACGATGCCGAGCTACGTGTCCTTCGTCATCAGCTTCCTGATCTTCGCCTTCATCGGGCTCTCGCCGCACTGACGGAATTCACGGCTGGGCGGGGAGGCGCGAATGCGAATTGCCGTACCGCGTGAAACCGACGCCGGCGAACCGCGCGTCGCGGCAACTCCGGAAACGATCAAGAAATTCAAGTCGCTCGGCGCCGAGGTCGCGGTTGCGCGCGGCGCCGGCATTGCCTCCGGCATTCCCGATGCCGAGTTCGAAGCGGCCGGCGCCCGGATTGCCGACGGCGTCACCAAGGATGCCGACATCGTTCTCAAGGTGCGCCGGCCTGCGGCCAACGAGCTCGCGGACTACAAGAAGGGCGCGCTGGTCGTCGCCATCATGGATCCCTACGGTAACGACGCCGCGCTCAAGCAGATGGCAAGCGCGGGGGTTTCCTCCTTTGCCATGGAGCTGATGCCGCGCATCACCCGCGCGCAATCGATGGACGTCTTGTCGAGCCAGGCCAATCTCGCCGGCTACCGCGCGGTGATCGATGCGGCGGAGGAATATGGCCGCGCGCTGCCGATGATGATGACGGCGGCCGGCACCATCCCCGCGGCGAAGGTCTTCATCATGGGCGTCGGCGTGGCCGGATTGCAGGCGATCGCGACCGCGCGCCGCCTCGGCGCGATTGTCACGGCAACCGACGTGCGGCCTGCGACCAAGGAGCAGGTGGAAAGTCTCGGCGCGAAATTTCTTGCGGTCGAGGATGAGGAATTCAAGAACGCGCAAACGGCAGGCGGCTACGCCAAGGAAATGTCGAAGGAATATCAGGCCAAGCAGGCCGCCCTGGTGGCCGAGCACATCAAGAAACAGGATATCGTCATCACCACCGCGCTGATCCCGGGACGGCCGGCCCCGCGTCTCATTTCAAAGGACATGGTGGCCTCGATGCGGCCCGGCTCGGTGATCGTGGATCTGGCCGTCGAGCGCGGCGGCAACGTCGAAGGCGCGCAGGCCGGCAGCATTGTGCAGGCCGGCGGCGTGAAGATCGTCGGCTATCTGAACGTGCCGGGCCGGCTGGCGGCTTCCGCGTCGGCGCTTTACGCCAAGAATCTGCTCACCTTCGTCGAGACCCTCATCGACAAGAAAGAGAAAAAACTCGCGGTCAATTGGGACGACGAGCTGGTGAAGGCGACTTTGCTCACGCGCGACGGGGCGGTCGTGCATCCGAATTTCCAGCCGAAGGCGGCTTGAGATGATGCGCGTACGCAACGAAAACTCGTCATTCCGGGGCGCGCTGAAAGGGCGAACCCGGAATCCCGATACTGGCACCGTACGAATTGCTGGATTCCGGGTTCGCGAGCTCCGCTCGCGCCCCGGAATGACCGGCTAACGGGAGAGGCGCCAATGGAACATTTGGCAACCGCGGTCGACCCCTTCGTTTTCCGGCTCTCGATCTTCGTGCTGGCCGTGTTCGTCGGCTACTACGTGGTCTGGTCGGTGACGCCGGCGCTCCATACACCGTTGATGTCCGTCACCAACGCCATTTCCTCTGTGATCGTGGTGGGAGCGCTGCTTGCGGTCGGCGTCGCGCTGGTCGTCAACGATCAGGGTCCGCTGTGGGCCCGCGCGCTCGGCTTCGTCGCGCTGGTCTTTGCATCCGTGAATATCTTCGGCGGCTTCCTGGTCACGCAGCGCATGCTCGCGATGTATCAGAAGAAGAAGAAATGACGACGACAATGAAATCCGTGCTTCAAAAAATGCCGTCGTCATGCCCGGTGATGACGGTCGGGAGCCAGCGAGACGCACTCACATGAGCCCCAATCTCGTCGCGCTGCTCTATCTGGTTTCGGGCGTCCTTTTCATCCTGGCGCTGCGCGGCCTGTCGAGCCCGGATTCCAGCCGGCGCGGCAACCTGTTTGGCATGATCGGCATGACCATCGCGGTGCTGACCACCTTGGGGTCGCATCCGCCGGCCGATCCCATTGCCTGGGGACTTGTCATTGGCGGCATTGCGGTGGGAGGCGGCATCGGCGCCGTGATTGCGCGCCGCGTTCCGATGACCTCGATGCCGGAGCTGGTCGCGGCCTTCCACTCGCTGGTCGGCATGGCCGCCGTGCTGGTCGCGGCCGGTGCCTTCTATGCGCCCGCGGCCTTCGACATCGGCACCGTAGGTCACATCCACGCGCAGAGCCTGATTGAAATGTCGCTCGGCGTCGCCATCGGTGCCGTCACGTTCACCGGCTCGGTGATTGCGTTTTTGAAGCTGTCGGGCCGCATGAGCGGCAAGCCGATCACGCTGCCGGGGCGTCACATCATCAATCTCGCGCTCGCCGCGGCGCTGATCTTCTTCATCTACGGCTTCTTCGTCTCGCAGAGCCCGATCGATTTCTGGCTCATCGTCGCGCTGTCGCTCGCTCTGGGCGTCCTGATCATCATCCCGATCGGCGGCGCCGACATGCCGGTCGTGATCTCTATGCTCAATTCCTATTCGGGATGGGCCGCCGCCGGCATCGGCTTCACGCTTGGCAACTCGGCGCTGATCATTACCGGCGCGCTGGTCGGCTCCTCGGGCGCGATCCTGTCCTACATCATGTGCAAGGGGATGAACCGCTCGTTCATCTCGGTCATCCTCGGCGGCTTCGGTGGCGAGACCGCCGGCCCAGCTGCCGGCGCCGAACAGCGTCCGGTCAAGCTCGGCTCGGCCGAGGACGCCGCCTACATCATGAAGAACGCGTCGAAAGTCATCGTTGTCCCGGGCTACGGCATGGCGGTCGCGCAAGCCCAGCACGCGCTGCGCGAAATGGCCGACAAGCTGAAAAAGGAAGGGGTCGAGGTCAAATACGCGATCCATCCGGTCGCGGGTCGCATGCCCGGCCACATGAACGTGCTGCTCGCCGAAGCGAACGTGCCCTACGACGAGGTGTTCGAGCTCGAGGACATCAATTCCGAATTCGCGCAGGCCGATGTCGCTTTCGTCATCGGCGCAAATGACGTCACCAATCCGGCGGCGGAAGACGACAAGACATCGCCGATCTACGGTATGCCGGTGTTGCAGGTGTGGAAGGCGGGCACGGTGATGTTCATCAAGCGCTCGCTCGCGTCCGGCTATGCCGGAATCGACAATCCTTTGTTCTATCGCGACAACACGATGATGCTTCTCGGCGACGCCAAGAAAATGACCGAGAGCATCGTCAAGGCGATGTGAGTAAGCGCGCGTCGTCGCGCTGAATTTTCCATCTCAATCAAATTTGAGGTGTTGCGCACTCTTCCCGTTAACCGCGGTCGGAGTCGTTTGAGGATTGTGCGACGCGAAGTGTAGACGACCGCGTTGCAATAAATGTTTCATACGGCGCATTTTGCCGCATGGCCATTCTGGGGAGGGACACAGCCATGATCGATGACCGCAGCGCATTGGGAATTGGAGAAGTTGTTCCTTTCGGCCGCAGGCCAATTCCGCCACGCGCCTGCGTTCTCGAAAACAAGACGCATGTACGGACATTTCTGGCCGAGATGTTCGATGAGCTTGGCTTCATCGCGCGCGAAGCCACGACGGGCGACATCCGGGCCATGCTGCGCGACTTCAGGCCCGACCTGATCGTGCTCGGTCCCCTCAACGGCGGTCCGGAGGTGCGTTCGGTCATGCAGACCTTGCGGGCGCAGGGCTATGGCGCAAAGGTCATGCTGTTCGGCGGGCGGAGTTCCGCGGCGCTCATCCGCAACTACGAGTTCGGCGAAGCAGCAGGGCTCACAATGCTGCCGCCGCTCGGCACGCCGTTTCGCGATCGTGACCTCCATGCAAACCTGGGCGGTTTTCTTCCGGTCCGGCCGGCGCCGCCCTTGCCCGTCGATGTTGACGAGGCGCTCTACAACGGCTGGCTGGAGCTCTGGTACCAGTCAAAAATAAATCCGCGCTCACTGGTGCCGCGCGGGGCTGAGGCTCTCGTGCGCGTCCGCCACCCCACCTGGGGCGTGGTGGCGCCGGCCTACTACATTCCCGGCGCGACCGATCCTTTCCTTCATGGGCTGTCGCAATTTGTCGTCGCAAGGGTGCTGGCGGACTCGATGCAATTCGCCGCGGCCAATCACAAGGTCCAGATTTCCATTCGCCTGCCGTTGCAGGCGCTGGAAGATATGCAATTCATCGACCGGCTGATGGCGCATCTTCCCGACAAGGTCAGGGAGAGCGGGTTCCTGATCGCGGTCGATTGCGTCGATTTGGTCAACGAACTTGCTTTGGTCCGGCGCATCGCGTCTCAGCTGGCGGCGCGGAATATCGGGATTTCGATTGACGGCATCGATGCTCAGGGAGCCACGCTCGCTGGGCGGCGCGAACTGCCGGTCGTCGAAATGAAGGTTGACCGCAGGTACATCCGCGGCTGTGCCGACGACAGGATCAAGCAGGCGCACTGCGCGCAGATCGTGGCGATTGCGCGCGATACCGGGGCGAAATCCGTTGCGGAAGGCGTGGAAACGCAGTCGGACTTTCTCGTCGTCCGCGATCTCGGCTTCGACCTGCTGCAGGGCCACATGTTCGCCAAGCCCATGGCGCCGCGCAAATTCGAGCGGGCGATGCTTCAGCGGCGATATGCGGCGGTGGCGTAACGTTCTGAGTCATTCCGGGGCGCGCCGAAAGGCGCGAACCCGGAATCCAGCTACAACGAGTACCTTTGTGTTCCTGGATTCCGGATCACCGCCACGGCGCGTCTTCGACGCGCCATGGCGGTGTCCGGAATGACGGCTTCTCGACCGACGCCCTAGCGCGCCCACGGAAACAGCACGGCCGGGAAGTCCGCCGCATAGCGGCGTTCCCGGTGTCCTTCGTCATAGGTGGGCGGCGGCGCGGCCTGCGGCTCGACGGCACGGCGGTAGAGATGCCACGTCGCATGGCCGAGGATCGGCACAATGATCGTCAGGCCCAGGAACAGCGGAAGCGATCCGACCACGAGCAGGGCAGCGACGATAAGGCCCCACAGCATCATCGTGAACGGATTGCGGGCAACCACGCGGACCGATGTCAGTAGCGCCACCGCCGCGCCGACATCGCGATCGAGCAGGAGCGGAAACGATACGACGCTGATGCTCAACACGAGAACGGCAAACAACAGGCCGACCAGGTTGCCGACAAGAATGAGCGTCCAGCCCGCGCGGGTGCTCAGGACTTCATTGAGGAAATTTTCGATCGAGGTCGGCGTCGCGTAGCCGAACGTCGCAATATAAATCGCATTGGCGACCGCGACCCAGACCACGAATATGGTCACCAACAGCAATGCGAGCGCCGTGATCGCGCCGATCGAGGACGAACCCAGCACATCGAAAGTGCGGACGGCGGACGTCGGAAGGCCCGCTTCCCTGCGCCGGCTCAGCTCATAGAGGCCGAGCGCGGCGACCGGGCCGACAAGGGCGAAACCGCTCGCCAGCGGATAAAGCAACGGCAGAATCGAATAGCCGAATGCCATGCGCGCCAGGAAAAGGCCGACGATGGGGTAGATCACGCAGAGGAACATGGCGTGCGTCGGCATCGCGTAGAAATCGTCGATGCCTTTGGCCAGGGCTTCCTGCAGGTCGGCAATGCCGATACGGCGGATGACCGGTTGGGCCGGACCTGTGCCGGCGCCCACCAGAATATTTGAATAGGCCATGCGATACCTCCCGGGACTTGCGGCCCGGACCGTGTCGCGCCTTCGAGTCGGACTCAAAATTTTCTGGCCGGCTCTTGATCGCGTCACGTCAGAGCCATCGAGGAGGACTATAGCGCCGGCGGACGCCGGTTATCGATCACAAGTCCGCGCGTCCGTGAAAATCAGTGTTAGTTTTTCGTTTTTTCGGCCGGAAGCGGCACGGAACAATGTACACGAATGCCTTGCGGCGCATACTCGATCCGTGTGCGGGCCTGGATCTGGCCGGGCAGCACGAAATCAAGAAGGCGTGATCCGAATCCTTCGCGCGCCGGTTCCTTCACCGGCGGCCCGCCGCTTTCAACCCAGTCGAATGCCAGTGTGCGCCGTGTGGCATCGATTGTGACGCTCCAGGTCACTTCCACTTTTCCGCCATAGACCGACAGCGCGCCATGCTTTGCGGCATTTGTCGTGAGCTCGTGGATTGCCATGCCGAGCGAGACCGCGATTTGCGACGGCAGGGCGACTGCCGGGCCGCGCAATGTGATGCGGCCGCCGATCCCGCTGTCGAAGGCGTCGAGCTCGCTCCGAAGAATGTCGGCGAAATCGACCGCCTTGACGTCATCGGCCAGCAGGAGATGCGTTTTGGCAAGGGACTGGATGCGCCCGAAGATTGCGGTCTTGAAGTCTTCGATATTGTCGACCGAGCGCGCGGTCGAGCCCATGATCGCCTGCACGGTGGCAAGCGTGTTCTTGACGCGGTGGTGCAGTTCGCGGACCAGCAGGGCCTGCTGCTCTTCCGCGCGCTTGCGATCGGTGATGTCCACCAGCATGTTGACGGCGCCGATCAGCTTGCCCGCCTCGTCATGCATCGGTGTGGGGTAGGGAATGACCGGCACGCGGGTGCCATCCGGCCTTTCGACGACCGCCTCCATGCCGCGCACGCTGCGATCTTCTTTCAGCGCGATGGCCGTGGGGCATTCGTCGTGCGGCAGCGGTGTTCCGTCAGGCCAGTAAAGTTTCCACGACCCGCACCACTCGCTGGTGCCGAGCGGCGGCCGATGGCCCCACACTTCGGCGGCTGCGTCGTTGTAGTAGGTGATGCGGCCGGCGGCGTCGGTCGTGTAGACGGCGGCGGGCAAAGCACCGAGTAGCTCTCGGAACCGGCGTTCGCGTTCGCGCAGCGTGACCTGCGATCGCAGGCTGTCGGAAATCTGGACGACGTTGTCGATCGCGGGCGCCTGGCCGATCGTGGTCAGCGCCCGTTCAAATTCACTCTCCAGAAATCCGAAAGGCTCTTCCATAGCCCCCCGATCCAACTCGCTCTGCGTACTGGCCTTCGCTCTTGACGGCGAAACACCTGCCATTGCCCAGCGCCAACGCGCCTGCGGGACAATGGTTGCTCGCATCTGCACAAATTTTCGGCCATAGCTACCGATATCATTAACAAGTTGCATCCGAGCCACAGGCGGAAGGCACATGGCGACCCTGAAAACGCTGATAATCCTGGCCATTCTGGCCTATGGCGGGGTGCTGGCGCTCATGTATGTCTTCCAGCGCTCTTTGATGTATTTCCCGGACCGGGCCCGGACGCCGCCGGCCGCCGCCGGTTTGCCCCAGGCCGAAGAGGTCACCCTGACCAGCACCGACGGCGAAAGCCTGATCGCCTGGTACATCGCCCCGCAGGCTTCAAAGCCACTGGTGATCTATTTCCACGGCAATGGCGGCGCGCTCAATCTCCGCGCCGACCGGTTCCGATGGCTGACCGCGGACGGCGTTGGACTGCTCGGCCTGTCCTATCGCGGCTATGGCGGTTCGTCCGGCAAGCCGTCCGAGACCGGCTTCTTTCTGGATGCATCGGCCGCCTACGATTTCGCCGCCGCGCGCGTTCCGCCCGGACGGATCGTCCTCTGGGGCGAGTCGCTCGGCACCGGGGTCGCCATCGCGCTTGCTGCCGAGCGCCAAATCGGCGGACTTATTCTCGACGCGCCGTTCACCTCCGCGGCCGACATCGGGTCTGCCGCTTTTCCTTTCGCGCCGGTCCGCTGGTTCATCAAGGATTCATTCCACTCGGATGCGCGCATCGGACGCGTCAAGGCGCCGCTGCTTGTGCTGCATGGCGAGCTGGACAGCATCATCCCAATCCGGTTCGGCGAAAGACTGTTCGCGTTGGCGAACGAACCGAAGCGGCTCGTACGCTTGCCGCTCGGCGGGCACGTCGATCTCGACGACCACGGCGCGCCGGATGCGGTGCGGGCGTTCCTCAATGGACTGCCGCGCACGCTCAATTGACGATCGCGTCGTCTTTCTGTGCTAGGCCTTTGACCTGTCCACCGTTGCACCGCCATTTGCGGGAGATCAGGTATGTCAGTTTTGCGAAAACCGCCCGGAATTTTCGGAATTGCCGTGATCCTCGCGTCAATTGTCATGAGCCTGGCAGCCTGGCCGCCCGCGGACGCGCAGCAAAGTCCCGCCGTGCTGTTCCAGAACGTCCGCATCTTTGACGGAAAGAACGGCGCGCTCTCCCCGCCGTCCAATGTCCTGGTCCGCAACAACAAGATCGAGACGATTTCGACTGCAGCGATCACGGCTGACGGTCAGGTGATCAACGGCGGCGGACGCGTGCTGATGCCCGGCCTGATCGACGCGCATTGGCATGCGATGCTGGTGCGCCCCACGCCGGCCGTCGCCCTGGTGGACGATGTCGGCTACACGACTCTTCTCGCTGCCGCGGAAGCGACCAGCACGCTCATGCGTGGTTTCACCACCGTGCGCGACATGGGCGGCCCGGCCTTCGCGCTCAAGCGCGCCATCGATGACGGCCTCGTCGCCGGCCCTCGCATTTACCCGTCCGGTGCGGTGATCACGATCACCGGCGGCCACGGCGACTTCCGGCATCTTTCCGACCTGCCGAGAACGATCGGCGGCATGCTCAGCCGCATGGAAAAAATCGGAGCCAGCATGGTCGCTGACAGCCCGGATGAGGTTCGCGTGCGCGCGCGCGAGCAACTCATGCAAGGGGCATCGCAGGTCAAGCTCACGGCCGGTGGCGGCGTTGCATCGCCCTTCAGTCCACTCGATGTGTCCACCTTCACCGAGCCCGAGTTGCGGGCCGCGGTCGAGGCTGCCGAGAACTGGGGCACTTACGTCGCCACCCACGCCTATACGCCGGTCTCGATCCAGCGCTCGATCGCGGCCGGAGTGAAATGCATAGAGCACGGGCATCTGATGGACGACGCCTCGGCCCGTCTTATGGCCGAAAAAGGCATCTGGCTGAGCACGCAACCGTTCCTCGATCTGTCTGCCGCAAGCGGTCTCGGGCCTGCGGAGCAGGCAAAGATGCGGCAGGTGGTTACCGGCACCGACACGGTCTATGCGTTGGCAAAGAAATACCGGATCAAGACCGCATTCGGCACAGACATCCTGTTCTCGCAGGCGCTGGCGGAACGGCAAGGCGTCATGCTGGCCAGCATGACCCGCTGGTATTCGCCCGCCGAAGCGCTGATCATGGCGACGTCGACCAATGCCGAGTTGCTCGGCTTGTCCGGCAAGCGAAATCCTTATCCCGGCCGGCTCGGCGTTGTGGAAGAAGGCGCGCTGGCCGATCTCCTGCTGGTCGACGGCAATCCGATCGACAACATCAGGCTCATCGAGGATCCGGCAAAGAATTTTCTGGTCATCATGAAGGGCGGAAAAATCTACAAGAACCTTCTGCCGCGATGATGCTCATCTCCCTCAGGCAAACGATCGTTGCAATCCTGCTGGCTGGTTCGCTGCCGGCCATCGCGGCGGAGCCGGTGCGCCAGATCGGGATTTACGTGCAGCCGTTTTACGAGTCGGCGCGCGCGCCGGGCGAGCGGCCGCGGCTCGCCGTCGGCGGTCAATATAACGACTTGCTCAGCTCGAGCCGGCGTGAGGACATTCTTGCCGCGCGCGACCTGATCATCGCCAAGCCCGCTTTGGTGACGCCCATGACCATGATGGTGCTTGCCATCCGGCTCTACGATGTGGGGCTGCGCGACGACGCGGTGTTCTGGTTCTACGTTGCCAAGGATCGCTACATCGTGTTGTCGGACGTGCTCAACGTGAAGACGCCGCAGCTTGCCCCGGCCGACGACGCCGTCCGTAATTTCGCGACGCTCGCGGGCCCGGTGATCAACGGTTACGCGTTTTGCGATCTCGCCAAGCAGAAGGTCGCGCACGCCAAGGCGATCGAATGGGTGGAAGCCAATCCCTATCAGGTGATGTTCAGGCCTGACGTTCCGGCGCTTCCCGGCGATCGCGCCGCCAACGCGAAGCGCGCGATAGCCAACGCGAAAGAGCGCGCCGCCAAGGAAAGCGCGTATTTCGATGACCCCAAAACGCGCGAGGATTATTACGCGACGCGCAAGCGGAAAGAAGCCGACGTCAAATTCTGCTGGAAGTAGGCATTTCGACGAAAGGTACGCGCGGACGGTGGAGAGTCCGTGCCCCTCGACCTTCCAAAAACAATAGCGCGGGCATTTTGAGGCCCGCGCCACCATCGATTCAAAAATCGCCGTTTCGGTCAGCCGAAACGCCGTTGTCCGCCGCCGCCGCGGCCGTGTCCGCCCTCCCTGCCGCCACCAGGACCGGCGCCCGGGGTGGGACGGGGCTTCATCGGCAGGAGACCTTCGCGCTGCATCTTCTTGCGCGCGAGCTTGCGGGCCCGGCGGATCGCTTCCGCCTTTTCCCGCGCCTTCTTTTCGGATGGTTTTTCGTAATGGCCGCGGAGTTTCATCTCGCGGAAGATGCCCTCGCGCTGCATCTTCTTCTTGAGCGCCTTGAGGGCCTGATCGACGTTGTTGTCGCGAACGAGAACTTGCACGCTTGCTCCTTGGTTGTTGCTCGGTCGGGTTAAGGCAAAAGCCCCGAAAACGGGGGCTTTGAGTCGGGCGGCTCTAGCAGAAAAGGCGTTAAGAGTCCATTCGTGCCGCA
>JBKPRE010000021.1:0-13342 GCA_046734435.1 Pseudomonadota bacterium
TGCGACCCGGACGAAATCATGCGCGCTCGATGGCTGGCCAACAGAACCAGATCGAAACGGTTTTCAACTTTATCGATGCAATCTTCTACGGTGACACGGGCCATCGGCTCGTCACTCCATCTGGTGGAACTTGTCCCTGAATTCGTCTGCTAGGTATCCCCTGCCGCATGGAATTTCAAGCATTTTTGTCTTGGTTTAGCCTCATCCGTCTGTTACTCGACGAGCGTAAGAGCGCCGGAAGGCCGACGGTACTGGATTTTGTCGGCTCGGCGCGATTGCGCAGGTGGCAGCCCAATTGATCGAAGGCGCCACGATGCTCTGTTAACGGGGGATCCGAAACCGCGCACGCGGAGCGTTCCGCATTGCGCGCGGCGGATCCAAAAGTAACGTGTGTGAATTGTGAGAGAGACAAATGACAGTCCCCGGCGAAAAAATCGCTTTGTTCATTGACGGCGCCAACCTTTACGCGACAGCAAAATCCCTCGGATTTGATATCGACTACAAGCGGCTGCTTCGTGAGTTTCAATCGCGCGGCTACTTGTTGCGCGCCTTTTACTACACGGCCGTAATCGAGGATCAGGAATATTCTTCCATCCGTCCGTTGATCGACTGGCTCGACTACAACGGCTATTCGGTCGTCACTAAGGCGACCAAAGAATTTGTCGATCAGACCGGCCGGCGCAAGGTCAAAGGAAACATGGATATTGAACTCGCGGTTGATGCCATGGAAATTGCCGGCACGATCGATCACATGGTGCTCTTTTCGGGCGACGGCGACTTTCGCTCGCTCGTCGAGGCCGTACAACGCAAAGGAGTTCGTGTGACCGTCGTTTCGACGGTTACGACGCAACCCCCGATGGTCGCGGACGAGCTGCGCCGCCAGGCTGACGTATTCATCGACATCGTCGAGTTGCAGACCAAGATCGGCCGCGACCCTGCGGAACGGACAACACGCGAGGGGCGCCCTCCCCGCGACGATCGCGCGGCGTCCCATACGCCGCAATTCCTGCAGCGGCCGGCATCGCCGCAACGCGCTGGCGCTCCAGTCGGTGCCGACGAAGACGAGGAATCCTACGAATAGCGTTTTTGCTCCGCGCATGATTTTATCCGGCTGACCCTTCTGCTGATTTCGGGGCCAGAAGTTTGGATTCGCGCGCAATGGCAGATACCGACGCCAAACCGGGCCGAGATTGTCCGCGTTGCCCGCGGCTGGCCGCCTTCCGCAAAACATGGCGTGCGAAAGAACCAACCTGGTTCAATTCTCCGGTGCCGTCTTTCGGATCGATCGACGGGCGATTGCTGATTGTCGGCTTGGCGCCGGGACTGCAGGGCGCCAACCGTACCGGCCGCCCGTTCACCGGTGATTATGCCGGAGTGCTGCTGTACGAGACGCTCGAAAAATATGGATTTGCCCGCGGAGAGTACCACGCGCATCCCGATGACGGGCTGGAACTTATCGATTGCCGGATCACAAATGCGGTGCGCTGCGTGCCGCCCGAGAATAAGCCGACTCCGGAAGAAATAAGAACATGTCGCGATTTTCTGACGCCGACGATCGGCGAGATGAAAAGGCTGCGCGCGATCATTGCTCTCGGCCGCATTGCGCATGAAAGCACGGTGCGCGCGCTCGGCGGCCGGCTGGCTGCGATTCCGTTTGTGCACGGCAGGAGGCACGAGCTGGGGCCACTTGCGCTATTTTGCAGCTACCATTGTTCGCGCTACAATACGAACACCGGCGTGCTCACCCCCGAAATGTTCCGGGAGGTCTTTGCAACTGTGCGCCGCTACCTCGACTCCTGAAGCCAGGCGATGACCTCCGCCGCATTCTTGTCCGGCGGAAAGACGGGATAGAATACCTTTGTGATCCGGCCATCGTCGACAACAAGCGCCATGCGCTTGAGCAGCGTCATACCCGCGACCGAGAATGTCGGAAGCTTCACCGCCTTTGTCAGCGCAAGTTTCTGGTCCGACAACAATGCGAACGGCAGATGCAGGCGCGTCGCTGCTTCACGCTGGTAGGCCGTATCCTGCGTCGAAAGGCCATACAGATGCGCAACCCCGAGCCGGGCGAGCTCGCCGAAATGATCGCGAAACGCGCAGGATTGTGGTGTGCAGCCCCGCGCGCCCGGAATCTGGTCCCATCCGGTCGGCGGATCAACGCCCGGAACGCCGGTCCGCGGATAAATGTAGATGACGGTCCGGCCACTCAGCCTGGACAGATTGACAGACGTCCCGTCGGTAGCCGGAAACGTCAAATCCGGTAGCTTTTCACCCGCGAGATGGCGCGCTGCACCGTCATCTTGGGGAATCGGAATTCCCGGTGGCAGAAATTGTGGATTGTGCGTGCCCGGCGCTTCGGTCATTTCTTTCCTCCATAGCTCATAAATTCCATGAGCGAACCGTCCGGATCCCGAAAATAGACCGACGTGCCCGGCCCCTTTGCGCCGAACCGTTGCATCGGGCCGCACTCTATGACAATGCCGTGCTCCTTCAGATGCGCTATCGCGTCGTCAATCGGCCCTTGCCATTCAAAACAGAGATCGCTGTTGCCGGGTTGGACTGGCAAACGCGCAACTTCAGCAGGCTTTACGCCGGGCCCGTGCACATTCAGCTGCTTGTCACCAAGCCGGTAAGCCCAACCGTGCGGCCGCTGCACAAGTTCGGCCCCTATTACTTTTTCGTAGAATTTGTTGGACCGGTCCCAATCGGAAACGTGGATAACGCAGTGATCAAGTTGGGTTGGTACCATGCTGATTTTCCTGATCTTTCTTGCTCACAGCAACGTGATTACAGTCGATCGTCAAGTCTCCGGTGTTAGCACTTAGTGACAGTATGTTTGGTGATCAATGATTTCGGAGAGCAGAGTATGACAATCCAAAAATGTGCCAGCCTTGGCTTTCTGGCTACCATTGCGATTTTTGGTGCGACAGTCGCCGCTGCCGCGCAGACCGCGTCAGTCGTCATGAAAAATGCGGAAGGCAAGGAGGTCGGCTCGGTCAATCTCACGCAAACCACGCAAGGTGTGTTGATTAATGCGGCCCTTAAAGGGCTGCCGCCAGGCGAGCATGCGTTTCACGTCCACGCTGTCGGCAAGTGCGAGCCTCCCTTCACCTCAGCGGGTGGGCACTTCAACCCCGCGGCGAAGAAGCACGGGATGATGTCGCCCGAAGGACAGCACGCCGGCGATATGCCCAATCTGCACATTCCGCAAAGCGGCGACCTGACTGTCGAAGTCTTGAACACCGCTATCACGCTTGAGAAGGGCAAACCGAATTCGGTGTATGACGCCGATGGCTCGGCGGTCGTCATTCACGCTGGAAGCGATGACTACAAGACCGACCCTACGGGTGAAGCCGGCGGGCGGATCGCTTGTGGTGTGATCCCATAAACGGTAGGGCCGCGCTGCGGCCTAGCCTTTCATCCGCATCAGGCGGCCGCGTTCGCGCTCCCAGGACCGCTTTTTGAGCGTTTCGCGCTTGTCGTGCAGCTTTTTGCCACGCGCCAGCGCGATCTCAACTTTGGCACGGCCTTTTTCGTTAAAGTAAAGCTTTAACGGCACGATCGTCATGCCTTCGCGTTCAACCGCGCCCGTCAGCCGGTTGATCTCACGCTTCTGCAGCAGCAACTTGCGTGCCCGCTTCGGCGCGTGATTGAAACGGCTCGCCTGCAAATATTCCGGAATATTGGAGTTGATCAGCCAGAGTTCCCCGCCGCGCGTATCAGCGTAGGATTCAGCGATCGTCGCCTTCCCGGCGCGCAATGATTTGACTTCGCTGCCGGTGAGAACGATGCCGGCTTCGAAGGTCTCGCCGATCGCGTAGTTGAAACGCGCCTTGCGGTTGGCGGCGACCACCTTGAAGCGGCGCTCGGGCTTTGTGGCCATGTGCGACGGTTACGGTTCAGCGCGATTTGAGTTGGTCGCGGATTTCCGTGAGGAGCTGCTCGGTCTTCGACGGTTCAGGTGCCTTTTCCTCCTCCTTGCGGGCAAGCCGGTTCAGTGCGCGGATCGCAAGGAAAAGCACGAAAGCGATGATGATGAAGTTAAGCGTGACAGTGAGAAAATTTCCCCAAGCCAATACCGCACCTTGTTTTTTTGCCTCCACAAGAGTGCCAGCCGTCACCTTCGACGACAGTGGGATGTAATAGTTCGAAAAGTCGATGCCGCCGGTAATCGCGCCGATCACCGGCATGATCACGTCGCCGACCAGTGAATTCACGATCCCCGAAAAGGCGGCGCCGATAATCACGCCGACAGCGAGATCGACAACATTGCCGCGCAGTGCAAATTTTTTGAATTCCTCAAGCATCGCTTTGTTGCCTCTGTTTCGTCATGGCCGGGCATAGCCGTTCGAAGAACGGCGTGCTTTCGCACGCCTATGTCCCGGCCATCCACGCCTTTTGCTGACGAAGACGTGGACGCCCGGCACAAGGCTGGGCATGACGGGCCTTAGTTGATCAGGCCGGCATGCACCATCGCCTGCCGCACGGCGGCCTGCGCTTTCTCGCTGGCCGGCACCATCGGCAACCGCACCGTGTTGGCGCACTTGCCGATAAGCGACATCGCATATTTGATGGGCGCCGGACTGGTTTCCACGAACAGATTGATGTGCAGCGGCGCGAGCTTGTCCTGCAATCTAAGTGCAGTGGCGAAATCGCCCTTCAGGCAGGCCGCCTGGAATTCGGCGCACAGACGTGGCGCCACGTTCGATGTCACTGAAATGCATCCGTGCCCGCCATGCGCCATGAAGCCGAGAGCCGTGATGTCTTCGCCCGACAGCTGATTGAAGTCGGAGCCCATGGCTGCGCGCTGCTGAGAAACGCGCGCCATATTGGCGGTCGCGTCCTTCACGCCTGCAACGTTTTTCAGCTCGAACAGGCGTGCCATCGTCTCGACCGACATGTCGACGATCGACCGCCCGGGAATGTTGTAGATGATGATCGGAATGCCAATCGCGTCGTTGATCGCCTTGTAATGCTGGTACAGGCCTTCCTGCGTCGGCTTGTTGTAATAAGGCGTCACGATCAGGACGGCGTCGGCTCCGGCGTTCTCCGCATGACGGGAGAGTTCTATCGCCTCCGCGGTGGAATTGGAGCCGGAACCCGCAATGACCGGCACCCGGCCATCGGCCTGGTCGATGCACCATTCGACCACCTGCTTGTGCTCGTCATGCGACAGAGTCGGGCTTTCCCCCGTGGTTCCCACGGGAACCAGGCCATTCGTGCCCTCCGCGATCTGCCATTCGACGATGTCGCGAAACGCCTTTTCGTCGAGCGAGCCGTTTTTGAACGGCGTGACCAGCGCTGTAAAAGAGCCCCGAAAGCTCGTCTTGGCGGTCATGACACGACTTCTCCACAAAAGGCCGGTTTAAGCCCCATTGATATCGGGTCGGAGAGCGCGAAGAAAGCCCTCGCCGCCACCGACAGACTGGAACTCGGCATGCGACATCGTGTTTTTGCCCGTCCTGCCGCCTATAATGCCAGCGGATGAAATTTTTCGGTATCATTCATCAATAGATTTGGCCTAATGGGCTGGCCGATTTGCTGTTTCGGGGCTGAGTCGGACGGATTGAAGGACAAGTGCGGGGTTTGATGGACGCGACTGGCCGCAGCCGCTCGGGCTTATTTTTGGCAGCGATTGCAGCCTGCGGGCTGTGCGCGGACGCAGTGTTGGCGGCCGCGCAAAAAGTGCCCCTACCGCGCCCGCGACCCGCTGCGGCGGCGACCAAGCACGCGCTCGTACCCGTGCGGCAAACAGCGCCTTTACCTCAGGCGCGGCCGCAACCAACAGGCGGCGGACTGACGGCCTTTGCTCAAGCCAATGTCGGTTTGCATGGCGCGCTGTTCGAGAGCCGCGCTGAATTCAAACCGCTTGTTCGCCCGGCTTCGGGGCCGTTTGCTGTTGCGCCTAACGCGGCCACCTCGGCGAACGACGTCGCCGCGGTAAAGCGTGTGATCGAAGCGGCACGCAAAGGCCGAGACGCCGACGCCAATGCGGCCCAGGCCAGCATCTCCGATCCGGTTGCCCGAACGTTGGCCGAGTGGGTCATCCTGCGTTCGGATAACACCAATCCATCATTCGAACGATACGCTGCTTTCGCAAACAACAATCCTGCGTGGCCGCACGTGCCGCTAATCCGCCGCCGCGCCGAGAATGCGCTTTGGAATGACGGTGTCGATACTGCTGCGGTGCGGACTTTCTTTACCAAGAAGACGCCGTCAACCGCCAAGGGACGCTACGTGCTCGCGCGCGTCTTGCTCGCCCAAGGCGATCGCGACGGAGCTGCGGCGCTTGTGAAGCATGCCTGGCGCCACGACGACTGCAGCGCAGAGGTCGAGAAAAAGGTACTCGAGACTTTCGGTGGCATGCTCACCGCCGCCGATCACAAGGTGCGCATGGAAACCCGCTTTTACGCCGGCGATGCCGCTGCCGGCCTGCGCGCCGCCGAACGCCTTGGCGGCAACGACCTTGTGATCGCCCGGGCACGCGCCGCCGTCCTGCAAAAGGCGCGCAATGCAAAAGCACTGCTCGACGCCGTGCCTGTCGCCGCGCAGCGCGAGCCCGGCTACATCTTTGCCCGCGTGCAATGGCTGCGGCAGAACAACAAGCCGGAAGAAGCCGGAAAGCTCATCCTGACGGCACCGAAGGAGCCGGAGGCTCTTGTCGATCTCGACCAATGGTGGCTCGAGCGACGCCTGCTGGTGCGCAAGCTGCTGGATGAGCATGACCCGCAGGCCGCTTACAACATCGCCCGAGATGCGGCGCCTCCGATGCGCGGCGTGTACCGCGTGGACGCACATTTCACGGCCGGCTGGGTCGCCCTGCGCTATCTGCACAATCCGAAAGCGGCCGCGCAGCACTTCGCGCGCATCATGGAAGGCACGCACAATCCGCACGCGCTTTCGCGCGGCGGCTATTGGCAGGGCCGTGCTGCCGAGGCGATGGGTCAGACTGCCCAGGCAAAAGCTTTCTATGAAATGGCCGGGCAGCATGTGGCGACCTATTACGGCCAGCTCGCGCGCGCGCGTCTCGGGCTCAAAGATGTTGGGCTGCGTGCGCCACCCACCTTCACGCCGCAAGAAACGAGTGTGCTGAACAATCTTGAAGTCGTGCGGGCGGCGGCGATTCTTTACGAGCTCGGCGAGCGGGATATGCTGGCCTCGATCTACGCCGAGCTTGGCGAGAGCGCGACCGACATCGCGGGAATGGCAATGATGGGCGAACTCGCGGCTAAACACGGAGATGGCCGCGCAATGCTCCTGCTCGGTGAAGCTGCCTATCGCCGCGGCCTTCCACTCGAGCATTACGCATATCCGACAGTTGGCCTGCCGGACTATCGGCCGATCGCCCCTCCGGTCGAGCCTGCAGTCACCTATTCGATCGCGCGCCAGGAAAGCCACTTCAACCAAAAGGTCGTCTCAAGCGCCCATGCGATGGGCCTGATGCAGGTGACGCCCGCAGCTGGCATCGACACCGCCGCGAAATTCAAGGTCGCCTACAGCCGCGAGCGCCTTCTCAAGGACCCCGTCTACAACATGCAAATGGGAGCAGCCGAACTTGCCATTCTGCTCGCCGGCTATAACGGTTCGTATATCCTGACGTTCGCCGGCTACAACGCGGGCCGCGGCAGGGTGAAACAATGGATCGCGGCCTATGGCGACCCGCGCGATCCTAACGTCGATCCCGTCGACTGGGTTGAGCGAATTCCGATTTCCGAAACGCGCAACTACGTCGAGCGGATCATGGAGAATTTGCAGGTCTACCGTGTGCGCTTTGGCGGCGGCAGCAGGCTCCTGATCGAGGCGGACATCAGGCGCGGCGGCGCGCACTGATTGGCCGCAATGACTGCGCCGGCATCGTCGATAAGCGATACGTCATACAGCACATTTGTCACCGCCCCCGACGGCCTGCGCCTTCACGCGCGTTGCTACGGCCGCGCCAGCGCTCCGGGCACTCCGGTTGTGTGTCTGCCCGGTCTCGCCCGCACGTCGGCGGACTTTGACATCCTGGCGACGGCGCTTTCGCGTAATGGCCCTCACCCTCGACGCGTGATTGCGCTCGACTACCGCGGCCGTGGCCTGTCGCAGTACGATCGCGATCCGGCAAACTATTCACTTCCGGTCGAGCTCGCCGACGTCTTGGCCGTCGTCACTGCGCTGGAAACTCTTCCGGCGATCTTCATCGGCACATCGCGCGGCGGGATCCTGACGATGCTGCTGGCGGCCGTCCGGCCGTCAGCCATCGCCGGTGCCGTGCTCAACGACATCGGTCCGGTCATCGAGCCTCAAGGGCTCATGCGCATCAAAAGCTACGTCGGAAAGCTGCCGGAGCCGCAAACTTTCCAGGAAGGTGCCGAGATCCTGCGCCGCCTGTTTCATTCGCAATTTCCGCGACTTGGACCGGACGACTGGCTGGCTGCCGCGTCCCGGATGTTCAAGGAGGAAAACGGCCGCCTGGTGACGACCTACGATCCGAAACTTGCGGCCACCATGGAGGGGATCGGGCCTGAACAGCCGCTACCGGCGTTGTGGAAAGAATTCGACGCACTTGCGAACGTGCCGGTCATGGTCGTGCGCGGCGCCAATTCAGATATTTTGTCGCCTGCCACACTCGCACAGATGCGCGGTAGCCATCCGAGCCTCGAAATATTGGAGGTGGCTGACGAGGGTCACGCACCACTACTCAGTGACAGTGAGAGCATTGAACGGGTTTCCACGTTTGTGAACCGATGCCAGCCCTAACCAATTAATAATGCGAGTGGATTTTCGTACGGGAGTTGTTTCATTTTCTTGTTCAACTGCGCACACCTAGGTGCGCATCAGACCTTTTCCACCACAGAAGTCATTTCATTGAATGCAGAGCGCCATTCGTCGGCGTAGTCGCAATTCCTATAGTCGGAAAAGTAAGGGCCGCCCAGAGTGAAGTGCACCATTTTTGCGTCTGCATTTTTGGAATACTCTCCAACCAGCCAGTTCCATACAAGCGGCAGCTCACCGATTTCGCTTTCACTTTCGAGCCACTTAAACTGATGAAGCTCAAGACCACTAGCCGTATTGACGTATTCTGTGGTCAGTCTTTTGCAACGAGAATTGTTAAAGAGCATTAGACTGGACCAATTTTTCTTTTCATATTTTGTTTGCACGTTCCCCAAGAACTTTGTGGTATCCTTCGGGACGTAGTTATGCTTGCAGACCTGGACCGAGTAACTCTCGTCTCGCCGATTGAACAATTCGGCAATATCCGCTCTGGCCAACATGTCGCAGTCCAAGAACAGCGACCATCCTTCGTATTTCGACAAATAGGGAACTAAGAAGCGGGAAAAAGAAAATTCCGTAGATTGGAGCGATGATCGTGATCTAAAAAAAATATCTTTTACATTCTGCAAATAAATCGGCGTAAACTGAACAGGTACGGAGCTGTGCTTGATGATGCTATGGCATAGCGTGTGGAATGCAACGATCTCCTTTGAGTCGTATCCAACAAAAACATTCATAATTTCAGTCATGCCTTTGGCCTTTTGCAACATCCGTCAGATCTGAGTTGATCAAGCCTATAATACCCTGCCAGTCATCTGGTGCTTTAGGTCGATAAAGATCGACCGTCGAATACCAGATCATTTTTTTTCCTGTGCTGCCGTAGCGCCATTCTGGTCGCCACGGGATCATTCCCCAGCATCTTTGGCCGAGGGCACCGCACATGTGGATGGTCGTATTCTGAACCGATATGATCAAATCCAGTGACTTTATGAGGGCGGCGAGCTGATCGAAATTACTGAAGTCTTCAAACGGCACATGGAGTGAGCCATTCCAAAGAAGGTTAAACTTACCTATTTCGTCTCGAATATCGCCATGTTGGAGGCTGACGAAATAACAGTCTTCTCGAGTGATGATAGAAGATAGCTGTTCGAGTTGAATGGACCGCTGGTCTCGCCTGGTTCTGTCGGTGCCGCCCCGCCACGAAATGCCTATTTTCGGCCGCGTTTTTGCATCTCGCTCCAAGACGGATTTCCACTTGGTGACCAGAGCCGGGTTCGCGCTCAGGTACGCCACCTGTGGAAAGGCTTCAGGAATGCGCCGATAGGCATAGCCGAGACTGCCGGCCTGAAGGACAACATCAAATGCTTGCTCTTTTAAATGCTCGCGCTCGCCTCTCGGAGCGACAGTGATAGCGGGAAATGCGGTTTCAAACAGCCGCACCAGGCGAGGATCGACCTCATAATAGATTGCTCGCGCATCCTTAATAAGATCAGGAAGCATACTGGCAAACATTATTTCATCGCCGATACCTTGCTCCGACAGTATCGCCACCGTTTTGCCGATCAGGGCACTACGGTCTCGCCGTACAGACACATTCAATGACTTCAGCTGCTCTGCAAATTCTCTATTTTCTCTCGTTTGAGACCGCCACTCGTACAAGTCCCATCCTTCTGCAAAATGGCCTACACAAAGTTCAACCCCAGCCTTGTTGAAATATGCCTCAATGAGATCCGGCTTTAGGCTTATTGCTTTGTCGAAGGCAGCGCAGGCTTCCTCGTAGAGGGCGCGCCCCTCATAAACGTTACCCCGACCGAGCCATGCCTCTGCTAAGTCAGGCTTGAGCGCCAGAGCTCTGTCATAAGCCGCAAACGCTTCATCATAGCGCCTGAGTTCATTGAAGACGTTGCCGAGACCGAGCCATCCTTCGGCTAAATCAGGCTTAAGCGCCAGCGCTTTGTCATAAGCCGCAAACGCTTCATCACAGCGTCTGAGGTCAATGAATGCACTGCCGCGGCCGAGCCATGCCTCTGCTAAGTCAGGCTTGAGCGCAAGTGCTTTGTGATAAGCCGCAAAGGCTTCATCATAGCGTCTAAGTTCAGTGAAGACATTGCCGCGACCGAGCCATGCCTCCGCTAAGTCAGGCTTGAGCGCCAGTGCTTTATCGTAAGCCGCGAATGCTTGCTCATAGTGTCGGAGTACGCTGTGGGCCTTACCGCAGCCGTGCCATGCTTCAGCTAAATCAGGCTTGAGCGATAGCGCTTTGTCATAAGCCGCAATGGCTTCGTTATGACTCTCCAGTTCAAAGAATACATTCCCGCGCCCGAGCCATGCTTCAGCTAAATCAGGCTTGAGCGATAGCGCTTTGTCATAAGCCGCAATGGCTTCATCGTAACGTTTGAGTTCGCCGTAAGACTTGCCCTTGTTGCAAAAAGCTTCAGAATAATCAGGATTAAGGGCAATCGCTTTGTTGAAATCCGAAATAGCATCGGCATGACGCCTCAAATCATTAAGGACCGTACCTCGATTGTTCCATGTTTCGGCAATCGCAGAGTTGATTGCTAACGCCTGGCTGAAACGTTCCAACGCTTCGCCGGGTCGTTTCAAAGCTCTTAAGACGATGCCGTAGTTGTAGAAAGTAGCATCTGAATTTGAATTCATGTTCAGCGCAGATTGAAGAACCTGTTCGGCCTCAGGATATCTCCTAAGCTGAGTCAGCAATATGCCAAGCAGATTGAGTGCCGCTACGTGCTTTGGGTCGTACTGCAACACTTCAGTGAAGCATCGCTCTGCATCTTGCAGTCTTCCTGACTGAAAGGCAGCTATAGCTCGTGCGAACAATTCCTCTACTGAAAGTGTCATTGCCGTCTTCGCTACTCTTTGCAATTAAATTCCGATCAAAGTGTTATTCGCCTGGCTCGACAGCAAAAGTTGCCGCCGGAAGCCCACGCTGCAGCCTGTCGTGAATTGTCGTGTAGGCGGATTCAAGGTGTCTGGTGAAGCGCGCAGTATCGAAAAGCGGGTAAGTATCCCGATTGTGGGCAAGTGTAGCCTTGATGGCGGTCAATCGAACCGGATCACGCGCAAGCTGGCGTGCCAGATTTTCGTATTCACTGACCGATGTAGTGACGAGTTCGGGAAGCCCGACCGCGCATAAAAGGCTGCCCGCCATCCGAGAGGCAAATGTTTCTCCGGAACAAGTGACTACAGGCAACCCGGCCCAAAGTGCATCGCTGGCAGTTGCACCCCCATTGAATGGGAACGTATCCAAAAACAAGTCCGCAAGGCGATATCGAGCAAGATAGTTCCCGTAAGTCGTTCTGGCACAGAAAATCAGCCGGGTTGAATCAACGCTCCTATTTTCTGCCTCCGCACGCAGATTGCGTTCCAGATCGCTATTGCCGCCCAACAGCCAAATCACGCTGCCCTCTACTTGGTTGAGAAGGCGCATCCAAATATCGAAACTTGCGGGGGTGATCTTGTAGCTGTTGTTGAATGAGCAGAATACGAACGCATTTTCTGGCAAACCGACCTCGACGCGAGAGGGCGCCTCTTTAGGGAGGCCACGCTCCAGGTCATTGGCTTGAAAAGTTTCGGGGAGATAGATGATTTTTTCGCTATAGAAATCCCGTTGCATGTCCGGAACGACGAACCG
Organism: Pseudomonadota bacterium; assembly: GCA_046734435.1. Lineage (GTDB taxonomy): Bacteria > Pseudomonadota > Alphaproteobacteria > Rhizobiales > Xanthobacteraceae > Pseudolabrys. The sequence continues at coordinate 12,407 of JBKPRE010000021.1, forward strand.
GTCTGCGATGATGTAGTCAATAAATGACGCGCCCATGCTGCCTGGATAGCCAAGGTAATTTATCTGGATCGGCGACGGGCGAAATGCAAGGACTGAAGGGCGCGCCTTTCTTGTGTAGCCCATTAAATCGACGGCAATATCAATTTCAAAATCGCGGATTAATCGACCAATGTCACGGTCGCTTTGGTTGCCCGCATCGACAAAGCGGTCGAAGGCGCTTTTCACGCGAGTGAGCATTTCGCTGGGAACATGCGCTTCAAATGAAATAGCAGTCGTTTCAAACCGCTTCCGGTCATGCCGTTCAAAAACCCCTGCCAGCAAACTGCTGACGGCGTGTTCTCCAAAGTCAGCAGAGAGGTATGCAAGACGAATTCGATCATGATCGAACCGCCGGCCAAGCCACATTGGGTCTTCAGAGGTCGGATGTTTTGCCTTGCTGAGCGCCGCCGCACTTTTTAGTTGCACTTCGGCGGATGGCGAGATGGCCAACAGTGCAAACGGCAGGCTCAAGATTTCTTTTTTGACCGACGAAATGAGATGGGCACATTCAGCATCAAAGTTTTGCCAGTTACAAAGATGCATTTTTACGTAAAGACGAGACGCCTCGGCATATTCGTGATCGGGCTCGAGAGTCAGCGCCTTGTCGTATGCCCCAAAAGCCTCAACGAAACGCTTTAGCTCGAACAATATATTGCCGCGATTGAAGTGGAACCCGGTGTTTCCGGGCCGGAGAGACAGTGCGACGGAAAGACCGGCGAGAGCTTCATCGTAACGCCCCAAACGATGCAACACATTTGCGCGGCTTGCGTGAAATTCAGGATTGTTGGGGTTGATCGCAAGTGCGGAGTCGTAGCTGGAGAGCGCTTCCTCGAAGCGATTCAATTCCTCCAACGCATTGCCACGGTTGCAATAGGCCTCGCTATAGTTCTGATTGAT
>JBKPRE010000022.1:0-19762 GCA_046734435.1 Pseudomonadota bacterium
GCAGAGTGTGCTGGTTTCGCCTCCAGCTGCCGGTCAGATTTCTTGGAGAGGTTTTGGCTTCTCTCTCCAGGCGGCTGGCGGGCCTCTTGTCCCGCTACCTACCGACCGACACACGGCCACAGGCACGTGCGAAATTGGGCACTACCGAAATAAGTAATTTTGCCGAGTCATGCAAGCGAATTAGTTCGCCGCACCAAAAAACTTTCTTAACTTTTTCTTTCGGAGCGTGACGTGCCGCGCTCAGTCGCGCGCGGTGAACGGCTCGATGCGATGCGCGGCGCGGATGAACTGCACCATGACGGCGAGGCCACAGAGCACGAACACCACGTCGAGCACGCGCGCTCCGACGCCGCCGAGATCAAACAAGGTCGCGATCGCCCACGAGCCGGCGAACGCCGCGCCGAACACCTCGGCGCCAATCAGGATGGCCGCGCTGATCACGGTGATGACGTTAAGCCAAACAATGCGCCGGTTCTGGGCCATGGGGCCTCCGTTACGGGGCGGCAATGTCCTCGAATCTGGCCGCCAGATCAAGTCCATAGCGCCGGTCGGACTGCGGGCCGGATTTGATTTTGCTCATGGCGGTGGCCGCCGTTTGATCATTAGTTAACGCATGGACACTGTCACAGCGCTCAAGGTTGTCCGGCCGTACCTCGCCGGTCTCGCCGCGCTCGGTTTGCTGGCGGGCATCATCGCAAAAGTCGCCGGGCGGGACGCTGCCGCCGCCGCCGTGTGGGCAGCGGTGACAGTGCCGGTGTTGCTGGCCTTGCTGGTTGAAATTGTGACCAGTCTGCGGCGAGGCGAGGTCGGCCTCGACATCGTGGCCGGCCTTTCGATGGCCGCGGCCCTGGTCTTCGGCGAAAACCTGGCGGCGGCCATCGTGGCGCTGATGTATGCCGGCGGCCAGTATCTCGAAACCTACGCCGAAAGGACCGCTCGGCGCGAGATGACGGCGCTGCTGTCGCGGGTGCCGCGCACGGCGATCCGTCACCGCGACGGGCAACTTGAAGAGGTGGCCGTCGACGTTGTCTCGGCGGGCGACCGGTTACTCATACGACGCGGAGACGTAGTTCCGGTTGATGGCACCGTGGCCGAGGGCGTCGGTGTGCTCGACCAGTCCGCCCTTACCGGCGAACCGCTCCCGGTCAAGGCAAAGCCGGGCGCGCCCGTCCTCAGCGGCTCCACGAATGCCGGCGAGGCGTTCGACATGATTGCCGCTCGGCCTGCGGCCGAGAGCACCTATGCCGGGATTGTCAGGCTGGTCGAAGATGCTCAGCGGTCGCGGGCGCCGATGGCGCGTCTGGCCGACCGTTACGCGCTCGTCTTTCTGGTGCTCACCATCGCACTTGCCGGCGCCGCCTGGTGGCTTAGCGGCGATCCGATCCGGGCAGTCGCGGTGCTGGTGGTGGCAACGCCTTGCCCGCTGATCCTGGCGGTTCCGGTCGCCATTATCTCGGGACTTTCGCGTGCCGCCAAGTTCGGCATCCTGATCAAAGGCGGCAAGGCCATCGAAACCCTCGCGCGCGTGCGCACGGTGGTCATCGACAAGACCGGGACCCTCACGATCGGCCAGGCAAGACTTGTTGCCAACCACGTGGCTGCCGGCGTCACCGCGAGCGAAGTGCTTCGTGTCGCGGCCTCGCTCGATCAGGCATCGAAGCACATCATAGCGCAAACCATCGTCGACGAGGCCCGGAACAAGGGATTGCAGCTGGCAGTGCCTACCGATGTCGTGGAAACACCCGGCGAGGGTGTCGTAGGTCGGGTCAACGGCCGCAGCGTTGTCGTCGGAGGCCTTCGATTTGTCGCCGGCAAGGTTGCGAGAGGCGACGCGCCTCTGCTGGCGCATGATCGCCCGCCCGGAACTCTGGCCGTTGCGGTGGGTATCGACGGGCGATTGGCCGGCCTGCTGATCCTTGCGGATGAACTGCGCGCCGGCACCGAGGCGATGCTCAGCGAACTGCGCGCCATGGGCATCGAGCGCATTGTTCTGGCGACCGGCGACCGACATGAGGTCGCCGGTTTCGTTGCGACAGGGCTGTCCCTCGATCTCGTGCGTTCCGAACTCACACCGGATCAGAAGATCCTGGTCGTCCTTGCCGAGCGCAAGAACGGCCCGGTAATGATGATCGGCGACGGAGTGAATGATGCGCCGGCGCTCGCTGCGGCTGACGTCGGCGTGGCGATGGGCGCAAAAGGAGCGGCCGCTTCTGCCCAGGCCGCCGACGTGGTGCTGCTGGTTGATCAGCTCGACCGCATTCTGCCGGCCATCAGAATCGCGCGGCGTTCACGCGTGATCGCCTTACAGAGCGTGATTGCTGGTATCGGCCTGTCCGGCCTGGCGATGGTGGCCGCTTCGTTCGGGCTTCTGGTGCCGGCCGAAGGAGCTGTCATTCAGGAGGTGATCGACGTGGCGGTCATCTTCAACGCGCTCAGGGCATTGCGTGGCTGATGTGCCTGAGTACTGGTAGCAGCCCATCTGCTATGTCATCGTTTCGTTTCGTGTCATGGACTTAATATTGAGGTTCGATAATGCGCCGCTCCGTGGTCCTTATCGCGATGCCACTTGCATTGCTGGTCATTGCCGGCGATGCGGCTGTAGCTCAAACCGACCTGACCCGGGCCGACAGACGGGTGCTGCGCAGACAGGATGACCAGGAATGCCGCCGGCAGGCGGAGCATCAAAACATCCTCAGGCGAAATCTGGCCGAGTTCCTGCGCAAATGCATGGCGGAACGGCAGGGCGAGCGAAGGACCGCGGAGAAGAAGGAAGCGGCTGAGCAACGCCGGGTCAGGCGGGGGATTGCAGCGGAAGAGTGGGCCGAGATCCAGAAAGTCCGCAATCAGGAAAGACGCGAGCAATTGGAGCAGCAGGCTGCCAAGCGGGCCGAATGCAACAGGCAGGCAAATGAACAGAAGCTCCGGCTGCGAGAGCGGAGTGCTTTCATCAAAAAGTGCACCGGCACGTAGTACTGTCTTTCGACTTGTCCCTTAATGCGGTCGCATCCCAGGATATCGGGCCTATATAGGCCGAATGAAACAGACTGAAACGCAGAACCCCCTGTTGTCTGAGTGGGCCGGAGCGCTCGAACTCCCGCCATTTGGAGCTATCAAGCCCGACCATTTCCGCCCTGCGTTTGACCGGGCCTTGGCCGATCACCGTGCTGAAATCGACTCTATCGCTGAAAATCCGGCGCCTGCGAATTTCGAGAATACGATCGCGGCGCTTGAGCGAAGCGGCCGTGTCCTCGAACGCGTCGCGAGCGTGTTCTTTGTGTTGGCCGGCGCCGATACGTCGGACGAAATCGAAACCATCGAGCGAGACATCTCGCCGCTGTTGGCGCGTCACAACAACGCGCTTTACCTGAACCGCGCGCTCTACTCCCGAATTGCTTATCTGTACGACCGGCGCGATACGCTTTCGCTCGATGCCGAGCAGGCCCGTGTGCTGGAGCGCTATCATGCGCGGTTCGTACGATCGGGCGCTGCGCTCGAGAAGCAGGCGCAGGACCGGCTCGCAGCGATCAATGAGCGTCTGGCTACGCTCGGAACCCAATTTGGCCAGAACGTCCTGTCGGACGAAAAGTCCTTCGTGATGGTCCTCGAAGAGAGCGATCTTGCCGGACTGCCGAACTTTGCCCGAGCGGCCGCGCAGGCCGCCGCGGAAGAGCGCGGCCACTCCGGTAAATACGTGATTACCTTGGCACGATCGTCGGTTGAGACCTTTCTTCAGTTTTCGTCACGGCGTGATCTGCGGGAAAAGGCATTCCAGGCTTGGATCGCACGCGGAGAAAACGGCGGTGCGACCGACAATCGCGGTCTAATTGCCGAAATGGTGGCGCTGCGCGCGGAACGCGCAAGGCTGCTCGGCTTCGCAAACTTCGCCGACTACCGTCTCGACGATCAGATGGCTAAGACTCCGCAGGCTGCCCGCAACCTGCTTGATGAGGTCTGGGACAGGGCGCTCACAAAGGCGGCGGTCGAGCGTGATGCCCTGCAGGCAATGATTGCCGAAGAAGGCGGCAACTTTGCGCTCGCACCGCACGACTGGCGCTACTACACGGAAAAGCTCCGAAAGGCGCGTTACGATCTCGACGAGACCGAGGTCAAGCCGCATTTCCGGCTCGAGAATATGATCGAGGCGGCATTTGAAACCGCCCGCAGGCTGTTCGGACTTTCATTCAAGCGCGTCGATGCAGCGCTTTATCATCCTGACGCCCGCGCCTGGGAGGTGACGGACGCGCAGGGCCGTCACGTTGCATTATTTATCGGTGACTACTTCGCACGACCGTCCAAGCACAGTGGTGCCTGGATGACCTCGCTGCGGGATCAGGAGAAACTCACGGGCAACGTTCGACCGATCGTCCTCAACATCTGCAATTTTTCGAAGCCGGCGTCGGGCGAGCCCGCGTTGCTGTCGTTCGATGATGCCCGCACGCTCTTTCACGAATTCGGTCATGCGTTGCATGGGATGCTGTCCGACGTAACCTATCCTCTTATTGCGGGAACGGCCGTCCCCAGCGATTTTGTCGAACTACCCTCCCAGCTCTACGAGCATTGGCTGGAGGTGCCAGAGATCCTGCAGAAGTATGCATTGCATGCAGGCACCGGTGAGCCGTTGCCGAAAGCCTTGCTCGACCGGCTGCTCGCCACTCGCACCTTCAATCAGGGCTTCGCCACGATCGAATACACTGCCTGCGCGCTGGTCGACCTCGACCTGCATTCGTTGCCGGATGCAGCCGCGCTCGATGTCGCCGCGTTCGAGCGCAAGGACCTCGAGCGGATTGCGATGCCGCCGGAGATCGTGATGCGGCACCGGCTTCCGCATTTTCAGCACCTTTTCTCAGGTGGCGGCTATGCCGCCGGGTACTATTCGTACATGTGGTCGGAAGTTCTCGATGCCGATGCCTTCGCGGCGTTCGAGGAGACCGGCGATCCGTTCGATCCGGCAACCGCGAAACGACTGCGCGACTACGTCTACAGCGCGGGAAACCGGCGCGATCCTGCGGATGCCTACAAGGCCTTTCGTGGCCGGCTGCCGAGCATCGATGCCCTGCTGAAAAAGCGCGGGCTTGTTGATGCGACGGCTAGCTCGCGCTGAGGGTTATCGTAGCCGGCGCAGGTGCAGCAGGCTTGGTGTCAAACACAGGTTTGCCCGAAAACAGGTGGATGCAGATCAGCGTCACGATAAGGACATCGAAAAAAGCCTCGACGATTTTTTCCCTGATTTTTTCCATGGCGCCCTCCATTTGGCAGGTACAGGTCTTGGGCGGTACATCCGCCCCTATAGTTTTGTCGGCTGGACTCGCCATATGGTTCACAGCCCACTAAAAGGCGCGGCAGGTCTGTCGGCGGCGGGCGAAAAAACCAACCGTTTCCGTATGTTGAATCTCCGGGAGCTTGAATGACCCTGCACAGTGCGGGCCATCGCCGTGGTGTCGTAGCCGCGCCGCATGCGGCCGCCGTCGAGGACGGGCGCGCGATCCTTGCCGAAGGCGGCAACGCCATCGAAGCGATGCTGGCGATGGCTGCGTCCATCGCGGCGGTCTATCCACATATGAACCACATTGGCGGCGATGGCTTCTGGCTGGTGCAGGAGCCGTCCGGCCGCGTGCGGGCGCTTATGGGCGCCGGACGGGCGGGCGCCAGGGCGACACCACGGCTTTATCGTGAGGCCGGTTACGATGAAATTCCGGCACGCGGGCCACTCGCCGCGCTGACCGTGCCAGGCGCGGTAGCCGCATGGATGCTCGCTGCGGATGCCGCCAAGGCGCATGGCGGCAAGATGCCACTCGATTTGCTGCTTGCACCCGCCATCAAACATGCGAGCGGCGGGTATGTCGTGACGCGCAGCCAGACGCGGCTAACAGCCGAAAAACTTCCGGAGATGGACAAGGCCGCCGGCTTCAAGAATGCATTTCTGCTCGATGGCAAAGTGCCCGAGGTCGGCGCGCGGCTGAAGCAGACGGCCTTTGCCGCGACGCTTGAGCAGCTTACCCATGCCGGGCTCGACGATTTTTACCGCGGCGACATCGGGCGCGAGATCGCGGCCGATCTCGATCGCATCGGGAGCCCAGTCACGCGCGCCGACCTGGAAAACTATCGTGCACTGGTCGATGAGCCGCTCAGCGTGGTAACGCAGACGGGCACGCTCTATAATTCTCCGCCTCCGACACAGGGCTTGGCGTCGCTGATTATCCTTGCGCTGTTCGAGCGCCTGCGTGTTGCCCGGGCCGAAAGCTTCGAACACATTCATGGTATCGTCGAAGCAACCAAGCGCGCTTTCCGTGTGCGCGATCAGGTCGTCACCGACCCGGACAAAATCACCGGAGATCTCGGCCGCTATCTTCTGCCGGCATTCCTCGATGCCGAGGCCGCGAAGATCGATCCGCGCAAGGCGGCGAAATGGCCCGCGTCTTATGGCGAAGGCGACACGATCTGGATGGGCGCGGCGGACTCGAGCGGTCTTGTCGTCTCATATATCCAGTCGCTCTATTGGGAATTCGGCTCCGGATGCGTGCTGCCTGCCACCGGCATCGTCATGCAAAACCGCGGTGCGAGCTTCTCGCTCGATCCGAACGCGCTGAATGTGCTGGCGCCCGGCCGGCGCCCGTTTCACACGCTCAATCCCGCGCTCGCGGTTCTCAAGGACAAGCGGATCATCGCCTACGGCACGATGGGCGGTGACGGCCAGCCGCAGAGCCAGGCGGCCGTGTTCACGCGTCACGTCACATTCGGACAGCCGCTCGATCAGGCACTCGATGCGCCTCGGTGGCTGCTAGGGCGAACCTGGGGCTCGACCCATACCAATTTGCGGATGGAGTCGCGTTTCGACGGGAATCTTGTGGATCGTCTCTTGTCTGCTGGCCACGACGTCGCCATTCTCGACCAGGCTTATTCGGACACGATGGGCCACGCGGGAGCCGTGGTGCTGCATGCCAACGGCACCCTGGAAGGCGCCCATGATCCGCGCGCTGACGGCGGTGCGGCGGGGATCTGATCCGCCGCGTTTACGCTAAAGCTATTCGTAACAACGTTACACGCCACGTTTGTGCCGCAGTCCGTGCTATCGTGCGCCGCATGAAATCGCTGCTTCGCATTTTATTCGTTGCGCTGCCCATTCTGGCCGCTGGCGGTCTTGCGCAGGCGCACCCTCACGTCTGGGTGACGATGCAGACCGAGCTAGTCTACGCGTCCGATGGCAGCATCACTGGGATTCGTCATGCCTGGTCGTTCGACGACATGTTCTCCACTTTTGCGACGCAAGGGTTGGAGAGCAAGGAGAAGGGCAAGTTCACGCGCGAAGAGCTTGCGCCGCTTGCCAAGGTCAACGTCGAGTCGTTGAAGGAATTCGGCTACTTCACCTTTGCGTCGGCTGACGGCGCGAAAGCAGAGCTCACCGACCCTGCGCCCGGCTACTGGCTCGACTACAAGGACGAGATACTGACGCTCAATTTCGTGCTGCCGTTCAAGACGCCGGTGAAGGCCAAAGAGCTGAAAATCGAGATCTACGACCCCACCATTTTCGTTGACTTTGCGTTCGCCAAAGACAAGCCGGTGCAACTCGCAGGCGCGCCGAAATGCAGGCTCGACGTGGTGTTGCCTCGCGAAATGACCTTTGCCGAAGGCAAAGCGCTGAGCCAGATACCGGCCGACGAGAAGAACACTACGATGGCCTGGGGCGCGCAATTTGCGAGCAAGATCCTGGTGCATTGTCCTTGAACGGGTTGCCGCGATTGCGTGCGCTGCACGGTTTTCTGCTGCCCGTTTTGATTCTGCTTTTGCTTGTCATCGTCGATGCCGCGATGGCGCAGCCATTCGGCCTCAACCGAGGCGCGCCGCCGTCCGAGGTTGGCGGTTTTACCGGCTGGATTCTTGCAAAGCAGGCTGAATTTTACCGGATGCTGTCGGGGCTCGTTCGCGCCGCCAAGGCGGACGGCAGTGCTGCCTATACTTTGCTCGGCATCTCTTTTCTCTATGGGGTATTCCACGCCGCGGGACCGGGCCATGGCAAAGCGGTGATTTCGTCTTATCTGGTGGCGAACAACGAGACCTGGCGGCGCGGCATTGTATTGTCATTCGCCTCCGCCATTCTTCAGGCCTTTACCGCGATTGCTGTTGTCGGCGTTGCTGCGGTCCTCCTCGGGGCGACCGCCAAAGCGATGGGCAATACCGTCCGGGTGATCGAGATCGTCAGCTACACGCTGATCATATTGATTGGTCTGCGTCTCTTGTGGGTGAAAGGCAGAGCGTTTTTACGAGCGCTGGGCCGCAGGGAGGGTCCGCATAGTCACGCGCAGGAGCATGGTCACCATCACCACCATCATCATGATCATGACCACGATCACGATCATGACGCTTCAGCCTGGAGTCACGGGCACGCACCGGAGCCGAGCGAACTTGCTGGCGTCCACTGGCTAAAACGCGGCCTGACAGCGATCGTCGCCGTTGGCCTGCGCCCATGTTCGGGTGCAATCATCGTGCTCGTGTTTGCGCTCGCACAGGGGTTGTTCTGGATCGGCGTTGCCTCGACCTTTGTGATGGGGCTCGGGACCGCAATCACGGTGGCGGCAATTGCTACTTTGGCGGTAGGTGCGCGCGGGCTCGCAGGCAGGCTTGCGAAGGCAAAACCCGGAGCCGGAGCGATAATCCTGCGCGGAGTGGAAACCGCGGCCGCCCTTGTCATTGTTCTGTTCGGCGCGGCGCTGCTTACCGGGTATCTGGCGAGCGAACGCCTGATGGGCGTCTAGCGAAAATCGTCGGGACGAAGCTCGATCGGCTGGCCGTGCGGAGTGCGGTCGGAGGCGCGATCCCAAGCATCGCGGTAGCGATGCAACGTATCGGCTGTCGTCACGCCCTTCTCTGCAACGAGCTTTTCGAGCGTGTTAAGCCAATGCGAGTAATAGGTCTCGCCGGTGTCGGGATCGCCGGCCGCCTGCGCGCGCTTGATTTCGGCTGCAAGTGCCGCCGCCCATTCCGGCCAGGTGAAAACGCCGCGCTCGTGCAGCGCCAATGTCATGGCGAAAGCCTGGGCCTCCCAGGGTTCGCGAAACACCGGGCCGTCGGCGTCGTGCGGCACGCCGGGCACGGCGATTGCCGCGCGCATGACGGCTTGCGGATCCATTCCCATGTCAGGCCGGCTCCAGATAAGGCTCCCAGGCATCGACGGAAACCTTCGAGGTAGGGTCACCGTCAGCGCCCCATAATTCGCGCCCGTCGAAACGCACGGTATAGAGCCATTGCGGGTTTTCGCCGGCTCCCGTCGCATTGCTGTCCGGGAAGACGTGACAGCCCATGATGCGCTCGACCGTGCCGACGTGACCGCGCACGTAGCGCGGCAGGCGCGTGTGAGTCAGCGGATTGATGTTCTTCGCACGCACTTTGTCGCCGGGCTTGAACGCCGCTTTCGTGTTTGTGTCTCGCTCGGTCGGTCCGCCGCGATGCAAAGTCTTGGCAACATCACCCGGCGACAATATGCGTTTGACAGGTTTTGCCGGATGCAGCGAATGACCGGCGGCGATTTCGTCCTCCGCCACCAGGCTGCGTTCTTTCAACATTGTCACAAGCGCCGCAAACCAAATTTGGTAATACGTCATCGACAAATATTCGACCGGCGGGCGGTTCTCGCGCGCGAACCGCGACATATCGAGGTTCCAGCCGCCGGGCATCGCCATCGCCATCGTCAGCGCAAAGGCACGCTTTTCCCATTCGCCATGAAAGACAGGCTCGTTGGGCTCCGGCTTGACCGGCCCGTGACCGTGCGTTCCGCCAAGATCCTGACCGCCGTTCACTTTGCGATGTCCTTCGGCGATTTCGGCAGGCCGGTGCCGATCATTGAGTCGCGCGTGACGAGGTCGGCGAGCTTTTCTTCGCTCCAGCCTTCGGTGCCGTCCGGTCGCATGGGCAATACGAGGTAACGGATCTCCGCAGTTGAATCCCAGATGCGGATTTCAGTCTCTTTGGGAAGCGTGATGCCGAAGTCGGCAAGCACACCGCGCGGATCGGACACCGCGCGCGAACGGTAGGGCGCGGACTTGTACCAGACCGGCGGTAATCCCAGCACTGGCCACGGGTAACAGGAGCACAATGTGCATACGACCATATTGTGCAGTTTGGGCGTGTTCTCCAGTGCGACGATGTGCTCGCCCTGGCGCCCGGCGTAACCGATTTCGGCGATCGCAGGCGTTCCATCCTTGAGCAGGCGTGCGCGATAGGCCGGATCGGCCCAGGCCTTGGCAACGACGCGCGCGCCGTTACGCGGCCCGACTTTCTTTTCGTAGGTCTCGATCAGCAGATCGAGCGCGGCGGGGTCGACATAACCCTTTTCAGTCAGCACCGTTTCGAGCGCGCGCACGCGCAGCTGGGTTTCGGAAAGCTCCGAATGGTCGTGGTCGTGATGATGATCGTGTTCGGACATGGCCCCACTATAAGCAAAGGTCGCGTCTTTATGCCATCATCGGAGTTATGAGATTTGCGCATATGACCGCACTGGCTGACCGCATCGACCGTCTGGTCTCAGGTATCGGCCATGTCGCGGCCTGGCTCGTTCTTGTTGTTGTCCTGCTGCAATTCGCGCTGGTCGTGGCCCGGTATTTGTTCGGCCTCGGTTCCATCTGGCTCTCCGAGACCGTGATCTACGCGCACGCGGCGGTATTCATGCTCGCGGCGGCCTGGACCATGCGCGCGGAAGGTCACGTGCGCGTCGATATTTTTTACGCCGAAGCGTCCAAGCGAACGAAGGCTTTCGTCGATCTTGCGGGTGCTATTCTGCTGCTGCTGCCGTTCATGCTCGTGCTGCTATGGCTGTCCTTACCTTATGCAGCACGCTCGTGGGCCATCCTCGAGCATTCGCAGGAAACGAGCGGCCTGCCGCTCGTTTATGTGCTCAAGACCCTCATTCCTGTCTTCGCCGTGTTGATGGCCTTGCAAGGCGTGGCGCAGGCAATCCGCGCCGCCACGGTTCTGGCGAGGGCACGCTGATGGCAAGCCCGGAAATCCTGGCGGTTCTGATGGTGATCGCCGTGATCGCGGCGTTGATGGCTGGCTATCCGGTCGCCCTCACGCTCGCCGGCATATCGCTGATCTTTGCCGTTCTTGGCGACGCGCTCGGCGCCATGAGCTTCGGCATTCTCGGCGCCCTGCCGCAGCGGATCTTCGGCGTCATGACGAACGAGGTACTGCTGGCGATTCCGCTTTTCATTTTCATGGGCGTCACGCTGGAGCGCTCGCGCATCGCGGAAGATCTGCTTGAGACCATGGGCCGCCTGTTCGGCACGCTCCGCGGTGGCCTCGGGATATCCGCTGTCATCGTCGGCACCTTGCTTGCCGCCGCGAAGGGTGTGGTTGGCGCAACGACCGTCACCATGGGTCTCATCATGCTGCCGACGATGCTGCGTTTCGGCTATGACCCGCGGCTGGCGGCCGGCACAGTTGCCGCCACCGCAACGCTCGCGCAGATTTTTCCGCCCGCAACCGTCCTCGTCTTGCTCGGCGATCAACTGGGTAACGCGTACCAGGCCGCGCAGCTTTCGAAGGGCATTTTTGCGCCTCGATCCCTCACGGTCAGCGATCTGTTCGCCGGTGCGCTGGTGCCCGGCTTTGCGCTTGTCGGCCTCTACCTGGTCTTTCTGATCGCGGTCGCGGTACTGCGCCCGAAAGCATCACCTGCGCTGCCGGCCGATGCAAAAGCTTTGCGCGGTCTCAAGATGCTGCGCCGTCTTGCCGAAGTGCTTGTTGCTCCACTTGCGTTGATTGCCGCCGTGCTCGGTTCGATCCTTGCCGGCATCGCAACGCCGACTGAAGCCGCGTCGATCGGCGCTGTCGGCGCGATAGTGCTGGCGGCCCGCAGGGCGCCGCTTGGCGACCTGGTGAGGCCGGTCTGCGACAAGACCGCGCAAATTGTCAGCATGATTTTTCTGATTCTGATTGGCGCAACCATGTTCAGCCTGGTGTTCCGCGCGCTCGGCGGAGACGACATGGTACATCGCGCGCTTTCGAATTTGCCGGGCGGACCGGCGGGTGCAGTTCTCATCGTGATGATCGCGATGTTCCTGCTCGGCTTCGTGATGGATGCGTTCGAGATTATTTTCGTCGTCGTACCAATTGTCGCACCGATCTTGCTGGCCATGCCCGGCGTTGATCCGGTCTGGCTGGGCATCATGATGGCGGTCAATCTGCAGACATCCTACATGCACCCGCCCCTCGGGCCGACACTGTTTTTCCTGCGTGGTGTCGCCCCGCCTGAGATCACCACACGGCACATTTACGTCGGCATTATTCCGTTCGTGGCAATTCAGTTGCTCGCGCTTGTGGTGCTTTGGTTCGTGCCGGGACTGGCGACGGCGCTGCCGCGGGCGCTATACGGCCGCTAGCCCCAGAAGCGCTCAACGATCACCCAGATCCACACCGCGCCTGCCGCAAGCAATGACAGCCCGACGGCGGCGGAGCCCATATCCTTGACCCGTTTGATGGCAGGATCATTTTTGCGGGTTACTCGATCACCGAGCTTCTCGATTGCCGTATTGAGCAGTTCGACGATAAGGAGAAAGACAATTACGCCAATCAGGACAAAGCGTTTCGCCACGTCCGCGGTGAGAAAAAAGGCGAGTGGAATTCCAATCACCAGCAGGCCGAGCTCCTGGCGAAAGGCGGCCTCCGACCGCGTCACTGCGACCAGGCCATTCCAGCTATTGATGGTCGCGCGCCAAATCCGTTCCACGCCAGCCCCTCCGAACGATACCTACGGGTTTTTCTCCGTCTATTCCATATCGTTGCGGCCCCCGTGTATAACCGTTTCCGCATGAAAGCCGCCGATATGTTCAGTTTGAAGGGCCGTGTGGCGCTGGTGACCGGCGCGTCGAGCGGCCTCGGCGTGCAATTTGCGAGGACCCTTTCGGACAATGGTGCCGCGGTCGCGCTGGTGGCCCGCCGGGCCGACCGGCTTAAATCGTTCCAGAACGAAATCGAAGGAAAAGGTGGCCACGCAATTGCGATCGAAGCTGACGTCACCGACGATGCGGCCGTCGTTCGCGCTTTCGACGCCGCTGAAAAGGCTTTTGGCACCGTTACAATCCTCGTCAACAACGCTGGCATTGCGCACGGTGGACGCGCGGTCGAAATGCCGCCCGAGGAATGGCGCAAGGTTCTTTCGACCAATCTCGACGCCGTCTTTTTCTGGTCGCAGGAGGCGGCGCGCCGGCTGCTCGCCGCCAAGAAGCAGGGTGCGATCGTCAACATCGCATCGGTCCTGGGGCTCGCCGTCTCAAAAGGCGCGGTGGCCTACGCCGCCGCAAAAGCGGGCGTCGTGCAGGTCACCAAGGCGCTTGCCGTCGAGCTTGCGTTCAAAGGGGTACGCGTCAACGCGATCGCACCGGGCTGGTTCGTCACCGAGATGAACGACGAATATCTTACCGGCGAAGCAGGTGCCGCCATCAAGCGCGAGATCCCGATGGGTCGCTTCGGCAATCCCGGCGATCTCGATGGCGCGCTGCTGTTGCTGGTGTCGAACGCCGGTAGTTACATCACAGGCGCGACAGTCGTCGTCGATGGCGGACAGGTCGTGCAGATCAAAGGGTAGGGGGCAAGGCATGGACTTCACGCTTGCGCCAGAAATCGAAGATCTTCGGCTGCGCGTGCGCGCGTTCGTAGAAGAGCACGTGCTGCCGCTCGAAGCGGACCCGCAGAATTTCTCCGAACACGAAAACATCCCGGAGGACCGGCTCGCCAAGGTGCGCGAGAAAGCCAGAAAGGCGGGGCTGTGGGCGCCGCAGTCGCCGAAGGAATACGGCGGCATGGACCTGCCGATGGTCGCCTGGGCGGCGATCTACGAGGAAGCCGCACGCTCGATCTTCGGCCCCCTCGCCATCAACTGCATGGCGCCCGATGACGGCAACATGAATCTGCTCAAGCTGGTCGGCACGCAGGAGCAGAAGGAGAAATGGCTGAAGCCGATCGTCGAGGGGAAGGTCCGCTCAAGTTTCACCATGACCGAGCCGGCGCCCGGCGGCGGCTCCGATCCTTCGATGATGAAAACCAAGGCCGAGAAGAAAGGCGACCGTTACGTCATCAGAGGTCGAAAATGGTTTGCCACCGGTGCCGAGGGCGCCACGCACTTCATCCTGGTTGCGCGCACGTCGGACGACAAGCGCAAGGGCTTGACGGCGTTTCTGTATCACAAGGATCAGCCGGGTTGGCGCATCGTCCGCCGTGTCCCGATCATGGGCCCGCACGAGCACGGCGGTCACTGCGAGCTTGAATTCGATGGATTGGAAATTCCGCGCGAGAACGTTCTGCTTGAGGAAGGCGCCGGACTCAAGATCACGCAAATCCGGCTTGGTCCGGCGCGGCTGACGCATTGCATGCGGTGGCTCGGCTTCTCCAAGCGCTGCATGGAAATCGCCCAAGAGTATGTTGCTCATCGCGAGGGCTTTGGCGTGAAGCTCGCCGATCGCGAAAGCGTGCAGATCAAGCTCGGCGAGGTGGCGCAGCAGATCCAGATCGGCCGGCTGCTGACAATGCATGCAGCCTGGATGCTCGATCAGGGTGGCCGCGCGCGCAAGGAAGTCTCGATGGCCAAAGTGCAGGTCGCCGATACGCTGCACAAGGCCGCGGATGTCGCAATTCAGTTGCAGGGCGCCCGGGGTTTTTCGCAGGATTCGATCGCCCAGTGGATCTATCGCTCAGCACGCGCCGCACGGCTGGTGGACGGTGCGTCCGAAGTCCATATGATGGTGCTGGCGCGGTTCATGCGCGAAGAGGGACGGGATTTCTGGCAATGGGGGCCGGGCGAAGGACGCCGGAACGCGCGCTGATCAAACCGCTGCTTTCCTGAGCGCCACCGTCTCGTCGCGCGCCGACCTCATCAGATATTGCACGTCCGATCCGGCAATCACGAAGCGTGCGCCGAGCTTGACCAGTTCGGCCACGTGCGCGACATCGGCGCGGATGCCGCCGACGCCAAGATGCTTGTTGTGCGCCTTGCAGGCCTTTGCGGTGGCCTCGTAGGCGGCGCGCAGCTTCGGGCTTTTGAGGTCACCGGGGATTCCCATGGCGGTGCAGAGATCGTTCGAGCCGATCAGCAGCATGTCGATGCCGTTGACCGAAGCGATCGCGTCCGCGTTGGCGATGCCCTCCGGTGTTTCCAGCATGGCGATGAGTGTCGTCACGGCATTGCCTTGCTTGTTGACATCGCCGAGCGGCGTCTGCCGATAGCCTTGCAGCGCGCCGGCGCCGCCGACTGACCGTTCACCCAGCGGCGGAAAACGGCAGGCCCGCACGAAAGCCTCGGCTTCCGCTCGAGTACTCACATTCGGACAGATGATGCCAAGCGCGCCCATGTCGAGCAGGCGCGTCGCGTCCTCGAACTGATGGCCGGCGATACGCACCATCGGTGTTACTCCGACGGGGAGTGCCGCGATGCAGATCTGCGCGGCGGCATCGATGGAAATCGTGCAGTGTTCCATGTCGATAAAGAATGCATCGAACCCGCACGAATCCGCGATCATTGCGATCTCCGCGGTGCGCGCGAGCCGCGTCGCCATGCACAGCGCAACCTCGCCGCGCGCAAGCCGCTCCTGCATGCGGTTCGCGTAGGCCACGATGCGGCCGTCTAGTTGCGGTAACTGGTGTCGATCTGATCAAGCATCCGCAGATACGCGGCCCAGTCGTGGCTGCCGCGGCCCGCGTCGTGGTGCTCATATTGTTCGGCGGTCTTGGCACAGACGTCCGGCGGGACCTCGATCACCTCCGCACCGGTCGCCTCCAGCTTCAGCTGAATATCGGCAGCGTCGATGAGATGCTTCATGAGCACGAATGCGTCGCGCGCACTCTTTCCGACCGTGAGCAGGCCGTGATTGTGCATGATCATCGCCCGGTTCTGCCCGAGATCGCGGTTGAGACGCTCGCGCTCGTCGAAATCTTCGGTAATACCTTCGTAGGCGTGGTAACCGATCCTTTTGTAGAAACGGATCGCCTGCTGCGAGACCATGCGCAGGCCGCTTTTGAGCCCGGCAATCGCCATCCCCACATTGGTATGAACATGCACGGCGCAGTTCACATCCGGCCGGGCGCTCAGGACTCCGCCATGCAAGGTGAAGCCCGGCCTGTTGACCCCTGACTTTTCATCGAGGTCTTCATCCATCGAGACTTTCACCAGGTTGGAGGCGGTTACCTCGGTATACAGAAGGTCGTGCTTTTTCATCAGCAATTTGCTCGGTTCGCCGGGCACACGCATCGACGAATGGTTGTAGATCACGTCGTCCCAACCGTAATGCGCGGTCAGGCGATAGACGGCGGCGAGATCGACGCGCGCCTGCCATTCGGCTGGTGAAATTCCATCCCGTGAAATTTTGGGAACGCTGGCAAGCTTGTTCATCGGCGTCGTCCTCCGTGACCGTAAGGGAAAGTCTATCACACCGGTCCGGCTTGGCCAGATTGCGCACCACAGTATAGAAAGGGCCGCAATCGAGCAGGTGAAAATGAGCAAGCCAATCAAAATTCGAATGGGTGGCTATGGTCCCCCGACGACAGGATTCAGCAAATCGCTGAAGTTCATCGGAGACAGGCTGGAAAAGCAATTCGGCAGTGATGTCGCGATCGAATACGTCTTCAACATCATGGATCACGGCCATAAGGCCGAGGATATTCTCACCTTGGTTGAAAACGGCGAGATCACGCTGGGCTACCAGTCTTCGAGCTATCTCACCGACCGCGTGCCCGAGCTGGGCTTTGTCGACCTACCCTTCCTGTTTTCCAGTAACGCGCAGGCGCGCGGCGCAATGGATGGTGCGCTCGGTGAATTCCTCGTTCGCAAGACGGAAGAGCGCATCAACTACCGGATCCTCGGCTGGTTCGAGAACGGCTTCCGCCATATCTCAAATCGGCTGCGGCCGATCCACCTGCCCGCCGACATGAAGGACATGAAAATCCGCGTGCTGCCGAGCGAAATTCACAGACGCACGTTCGAACTGCTTGGCGCAAAAGCGATGCGCATGGATCTCACCGAGGCCATCGCCATGATCAAGGCCGGCACGCTCGATGCGCAGGAAAATCCGCTGGCGAATACCGTCACCTATGGCGTGCATAAATTCCATAAATTTCACACGCTCAGCTACCACTTCTATATTTCGCGGCCGATCTTCCTGCATCGAACGTCGTTCGAAGCCTGGCCCGATGAGGTCCGCCGTGCGATGCAGACGGCGGTGACCGAGGCGGTTGCCTACCAGCGCAAGCTCGCGATCGAAGAGCACGAGTCGTCGCGCAAGGCGATCGAAGACGAGGGTTGCGATATCAATGAACTGACGCCAAAGGAGCACGATGCCTTCGTGGCGGCGGTGCAGCCGCTGCTGGCGGACGCGCGCAAAACCTACGGCCAAGCGATGTTCCGCATGGTGCCAAAGGCCTAGCGCCGCGGCAAACAGCGTCACCGAAACATTAACGCGCTTGCTGCAATTGCAGGATTTACGCCGCTGAAACGACTCCGTTGCTAGTGAGTGGGCCGTAACATTTCGTGTGGCGGCCAGTCATATGACCAGTTCGAACCAACCCATCGCGCTTGCGCTCCGCGGGGTCAGCAAATCTTTCGATCGTCCTGCGGTTGATGCGCTCGATCTCACGATTTATGGCGGCGAGTTTTATGCGCTGGTCGGCCCGAATGGCGCCGGCAAGACGACGACGTTGCGTATGGTCGTCGGCCTGCTGAAGCCGGATGCTGGCTCGATCCGCATTGGCGGGATCGACGCGCTCTCCAATCCGGTTGCGGCAAAGCAGATAACCGCATGGCTCTCAGACGAGCCGATGATCTATGACAAGCTCACCCCGTACGAATATCTCGAATTCGTCGCCGGGTTATGGCGCATTGAGCCTGCCGTTGCCCAGGCGCGCGCTCGCGAACTCATTGGCTGGCTCGGCCTCGAGCCCCACGCGCACGAACGCTGCGAGGGGTTTTCGCGTGGAATGCGCCAGAAGGTGGCGCTCGCCGGCGCGTTGGTGCACGATCCAAAGCTCATTATTCTCGACGAACCGCTGACCGGTCTCGACGCGGGCACCGCGCGGCAGGTCAAGGACGTGCTGCGCGCGCGCGTGCGAGAGGGCGGCACCGTTATCATGACCACGCACATTCTTGAGGTCGCCGAACGAATGGCCGACCGCATCGGCGTGATCGCCCGCGGGCGCCTGATCGCGGAGGGTACTCTCGACGACTTGCGCCGGCAGACCGGTGAAACGGCCACGAGCCTCGAAGACACCTTCCTCACGCTTGTGGCCGAGCAGGCGGCAGCGTGATTCAACAGGCCTCGCTGACATGGCTGGCCGGCCACGAACTCAGGCTCGGCTGGCGCGACTGGGTCTCGCTGATGACGGCGGGCGGGCGCACGCGCGGACGTACCGCGTTTGTTGCGCTTATCTTCATCGGGATTTTCATGCATGTCTTCGCCTATTGGACGGTTGCCACCTATGCCAATGCCGGTCTTGGTTCCGACACGGCCGCGCTGGTTGGAATCACCGGCACGCTCTTTCTGTCGTGGTCGCTGCTTTTGTCCCAGGCCATGGAGTCCGTGACCCGCGCGTTCTATTCGCGCTCTGACCTCGATCTCATTCTCACGTCCCCTGCCTCCGCGCGAAAAGTCTTCGCGGTGCGTATGGGCCGGATCGCCACGGCCGCGGTGGCGATTGCAGTGTTATTGGCTGCGCCATTCATCAACGTTTTGGCGGCACTCGGAGGCGGCCGATGGCTTGCCGCCTATGGTGTGGTCATTGCGATGGGCGCGGTGGCCACGGCAGCGGCATTAGCGCTGACGATTGCTTTGTTCCGCACCATCGGTGCGAAACGCACGCGCCTGATTGCCCAGATTGTTGCAGCCGTGATCGGGGCCGCTTTCGTTATCGGGCTGCAGGTTGCCGCGATATTTTCTGCCGGCAATCTGTCGCGTTATACGGCGTTGCAGTCGGACTGGATGCTGCGACACGCGCCTGATCCCGCCAGCGCATTCTGGTGGCCGGCGCGCGCGGTGCTTGGGGACTATGTCGCCCTGGCCGCAGTTTTCGGTTTTGCAGCCGCCGCGCTTGGCCTGGCGATTGCGGTATTTTCGCGCCGTTTCGGCGAGCACTCGATCGCGGCAGCCGGAGTTTCAAGTACCGCCGTGCAGCAGCGTCGGTGGGTACTCGCGTTTCGCCGCCGTTCTCCAGCCCGCACACTGCGCCACAAGGAATGGACGCTTCTCAAACGCGATCCCTGGCTGGTGTCGCAGACGCTGATGCAAATTCTCTATCTGTTGCCGCCGGCGCTGCTGCTTTGGATTACATTCCGCACCGGACACGATGCGTTTATCGTATTGATCCCCGTGATCGTCATGGCCGCCGGTCAGCTCGCCGGCGGGCTGGCGTGGCTCACCATTTCGGGCGAAGACGCGCCGGACCTTGTTTCGACTGCGCCGATCGCGGCTAATCGAATCCTGCTCGCCAAGATCGAAGCCGTCATTGGCATGGTGGCGCTCATTTTTGCTCCGATCGTTGCGTTCCTGGCATTCGATGCCGTGTTCGCTGCAGCGGTCTGCGGGCTGGGCATTCTGTCGGCAGCGGCGGCTGCAACCATGATCCAGCTTTGCTTCCGCGTGCAGGCGCGCCGAAGTCATTTCCGGCGCAGGCAGACGTCCTCGCGGCTTGCAACTTTTGCGGAAGCATTTTCGTCGATCGCCTGGGCCGCGACCTCGGCGCTCGCGGCAGCGGGTTTGTGGCAGGCGATCGGCCCGGCCATCGTCGCATTCGG
>JBKPRE010000023.1:0-24585 GCA_046734435.1 Pseudomonadota bacterium
CACCGACATTCCGGTGCTGTACGGAATCATGTGGCACATCATCAAGAATGGCTGGGAGGACAAGGAGTTCATCCGGCAGCGCGTGTACGGCTTTGAAGACGCGCGCAAGGAAATGGAGAAATGGAATCCGGAAGAGGTCGAGCGCGTCACGGGCGTGCCTGGCGCGCAACTCGCGCGCGTCGCCAAGATGTTCGCGACCGAGAAGCCCTCGACCCTGATTTGGTGCATGGGCCAGACCCAGCACACCGTTGGCACCGCCAACGTGCGCGCAAGCTGCATGCTGCTTTTGCTCACCGGCAACGTCGGTGCTCCGGGCACCGGCGCCAATATCTTCCGCGGCCACGACAATGTGCAGGGCGCAACCGACGTCGGTCTCGATATCGTGACGCTGCCCTTCTATTACGGCCTCGCCGAAGGCGCCTGGAAACATTGGGCGCGCGTCTGGGAGGTCGATCACAACTACCTGGTCGGCCGTTTTGATGACAAGAAGATCATGGAGACGGCCGGCATTCCGCTCACGCGTTGGTTCGATGCCGCGATCCTGCCGAAGGACCAGGTCGCTCAGAAAGACAATGTGCGAGCCATGTTCGTTCAGGGTCACGCCAGCAACTCGATCACGCGTATCCCCGAGTCGATGAAGGGCTTGAAGGCGCTTGAGTTGCTGGTCGTCGCCGACCCGCACCCGACCACCTGGGCCTCGCTTGCGGTTCAGGCCGGGCGCAAGGAGGACATGTATCTCCTGCCCGTCGCCACCCAGTTCGAGTGCAAGGGTTCCCGTGTCGCATCCAATCGCGCGATGCAATGGGGCGAGCAGATCGTCAAACCGATCTTCGAATCGAAAGACGATCTCGAGGTCATGTATCTAATCGCGAAGAAATGCGGTTTCGCCGACCAGATGTTCAAGAATATCAAGGTCGAGAACAATCTGCCGGTGGCCGAGGACATCCTCCGCGAGATGAACCGTGGCAGCTGGTCGACCGGCTACTGCGGCCAGTCACCCGAGCGCATCAAGTCGCACATGGCGCATCAGGCCGACTTCGACATGCTCACCCAGCGGGCGACCACAGGCCCGAACAAGGGCGACTATTACGGCCTGCCTTGGCCATGCTGGGGTTCACCGGAAGTCCGGCACCCCGGCACGCCGTTGCTCTACAACACGAACCTCGCGGCGATGGACGGCGGCGGCGTGTTTCGTGCCCGCTTCGGCGTCGAACGCGAGGAAAAGCGGCCTGACGGCACCACGGTGAAGGTCAGTCTGCTTGCCGATGGCTCCGCATCGAAAGACTCGGAGATCAAGGACGGGTATCCCGAGTTCACGCTGGGCGTGCTGAAAAAGCTCGGCTGGGACAAGGATCTGACCGAAGCCGAAATGGCGGTGATCAACAAGGTTAATCCGACCACGCCGGATGCGGTTTCATGGTCGCTCGACCTCTCCGGTGGCATCCAGCGCGTTGCCCTGAAGCACGGCTGCATCCCGTACGGGAACGGCAAGGCCCGCATGAATGCTTTCGGTCTGCCGGATCCGATCCCGGTACACCGCGAGCCGATCTATACTCCGCGCGTTGATCTCGTTGAGAAATATCCGACCCTGCCCGACGCCAAGCAGTTCCGGCTGCCGAACATCGGCTTCTCGGTCCAGAAGGCGGCGGTGGAGAAGGGAATCGCCAAGCAATTCCCGCTTATCCTCTCATCCGGCCGGTTGGTCGAATACGAAGGTGGCGGTGAAGAGACGCGATCCAACAAGTGGCTCGCCGAACTGCAGCAGGACATGTTCATCGAGATCAATCCTGCCGATGCCGCCGAGCGCGGCATCAAGGACGGTGGCTTTGTCTGGGTCACCGGCCCGGAAAACAGCTCCAAGGCCAAGATGAAAGCGCTCGTTACCGAGCGCGTCGGCAAGGGCGTCGCCTGGATGCCGTTCCACTTCGGTGGGTGGTTTGCCGGCGAGGACCTGCGGGCCAACTATCCGCAGGGTACCGATCCGGTCGTGCTCGGCGAAAGCGCGAACACGATCACGACTTACGGCTACGACCCCGCGACCGGCATGCAGGAGCCGAAAGTCACCCTCTGTCAGATTCGAGCAGCGTAAGGAGCTACGACCATGGCGCGAATGAAATTCCTCTGCGACGCCGACCGCTGCATCGAGTGCAACGCCTGCGTCACCGCTTGCAAGAACGAACACGAAGTGCCTTGGGGCATCAACCGCCGGCGCGTCGTCACGCTTAATGACGGCAAGCCGGGTGAGCGATCGATCTCCATGGCCTGCATGCACTGCACCGACGCGCCCTGCGCGGCGGTTTGCCCGACGAACGTCTTCTATACGACTGCCGATGCCGTAGTGCTGCACAACAAAGATCTGTGTATCGGCTGTGGCTACTGCTTCTATGCTTGTCCGTTCGGTGCGCCGCAATATCCGAAGGTTGGCAACTTCGGCTCGCGCGGCAAGATGGACAAGTGCACGTTCTGTGCCGGTGGCCCTGAAGCCGACGGCAGCAAGGAAGAGTTCGAGAAGTACGGCGCTAACCGGCTGGCCGAAGGCAAGCTGCCGTTGTGCGCCGAAATGTGCTCGACAAAGTCGCTGCTCGCCGGCGATAGCGATGTCATTGCCCAGATCTACAAGGAACGTGTGTCGCGGCGCGGCTACGGCTCCGGCGCCTGGGGATGGCAGACCGCCTATCGCGAGTCTATTGCAACCTAATCAAATCTGGCGGTGCGGCCTTCACCGCACCGCCGGTCCGTCAGAAAAACACTTGAAGGCAGGAGGGAAACGCATGGCGAAGCTTGTTGCGCATATGCGCTTGATCGCCGGCGCTCTGGCGCTCGCATTCATTGTCGCGATATCGGCTCCCGTTTCGGCACAACAGCCGAGCATGGTCAATCCAACCGCCGATGCCGTGAAAGAGCAGCAGCTGTTGCAGCAGCTGAAGTCGATTCAAGGCCGCGGCACAATTCCGGACGTCAAATCCTACACGCTCGAACAGCCTGTGGGCCGTAACTGGCAGCACTTCCACAGCGTGACGCTGCGCTGGATCGGCGGCATCGCCATTGTCGGCATGCTGGCGGTCCTCGTCATTTTCTACCTGTCGCGTGGAATGGTGATGCTGAAGAGTGGACGTTCGGGACGTACGATCGTCCGCTTCAATACGTTCGAGCGCTTCGTCCACTGGATGACGGCGACCTGCTTCATCATTCTGGCGGTCACTGGCCTCAACGTCACGTTCGGCCGTCCGATCTTCGCGGCGACGGTCGGCTCGGAAGCATTCACGACTTGGTCCGAGTGGGCCAAGTACGCGCACAATTATCTGAGTTTCCCCTTCACTATCGGCGTGGTCCTGATCTTCCTGATGTGGATCGGCGGGAACATTCCGAACAAGGTGGATATTGAATGGCTCAGGCGCGGCGGCGGCATCATCGGCAACGATCATCCGCCGGCCTATCGCTTCAACGCGGGCCAGAAGGGGATTTACTGGATCGTCGTTCTGGGCGGCGCCGCGGTCGCGATCACGGGCTACGTGCTGATGTTCCCGTTCTACGGGACCACCATCGACACCATGCAATATGCCCAGATGATCCACGCCGTGGTGGCGGTGCTGTTCGTGGCGGCAATGCTGGCGCACATTTATATCGGCACCATCGGCATGGAAGGCGCATTCGAGGCCATGGGTGAAGGCACCGTCGACATCAACTGGGCCAAGGAACACCATAGCCTTTGGCTGGAAGACGAGATGGGCCGCAGCGCGAAGGGTGCGCGCACCCAACCGGCCGAATAAACCGCCAAAACCACGATCTATGACGCCCGGCTGCAAAGCCGGGCGTTTTGCTATAAGGGGCCCATGCGTATCATCGGTCTCGCCGGGTGGAGCGGCTCGGGCAAAACCACCCTGATCACCAAACTGATTCCGCGGTTCATGGCCCGCGGCATCAAGGTGTCAACGCTCAAGCACGCCCACCATGGCTTCGACCTCGACCAGCCGGGCAAGGATTCATTCTTCCATCGTGCCGCCGGTGCGACCGAGGTGATCATTTCCTCGGCAAAACGCTGGGCCATCCTGCATGAGCTGCGCGAAGAGCCCGAGTGGGACCTGCGCGGCCTGGTCGCGAAGATGTCGCCGGTCGACCTCGTGCTGGTCGAAGGATTCAAGCGCGATGCTTTTCCCAAACTGGAAATACACCGTGCCGCCAACGGCAAACCGCTCATTCATCCCGAAGACCCGCACATTGTCGCGATCGCGTCGGACATTGCTTTGCCGCAGGCTAAAGTGCCGGTGATCGATCTCAACGACATCGAGGCGATCGCCGACCTGTTGCTCAGGCGCGCAGTTGGCGTCGGCACGGCGGAGGCGACCGCTGCCGCCAGGAGCCGGTAATGGCGCAGCTCAGCGACGACTGCTTTGCATTCTCCGGGCCTCTGCTCCGGCTCGACGATATGGAGCGGCTCATCGGCGAGCGAATTTCCCCGGTCGTGGAAACCGAAAGAGTGCCGCTGCATGGCGCGCGCGGCCGTATCCTGTCGAGCGACGTGAAAGCCCCGGTCAACCTGCCGCCCTTCGACAACTCTGCCGTCGACGGTTACGCCGTGCGGCACGCCGATCTTCGGCCGGACGGCGATACCACGCTTGTGGTGGCTGGCCGTCTCATGGCCGGCGCACGCGAAAATCTGTCGCTGAAGCCGGGTGAGGCCGTTCGCATTTTCACCGGCGCAGCGATGCCGAAAGGCGCCGACACCGTCTTCATGCAGGAGGACGTGACGGTTGAGGATGGCCGCGTAACGTTTCCAAAAGGCCTGAAGCTCGGGGCCAATCGGAGGCTCGCGGGCGAGGACGTTCCTGCCGGAGTCACCGTTCTGTCCGCCGGCACTGTGCTGGAAGCGCAACATGTTGCGCTCGCGGCCGCGCTTGGATTGACCGTGCTTACGGTGCGGCGCCGGCTCAAGGTTGCGATTTTCTCCACCGGCGACGAAGTCGTCGAGCCGGGTGCGGCGCGCAGCTCTACGGCGGTTTTCGATTCCAATCGGATTCTGCTGATGGAGCTGCTGGAGCGGCTCGGCGCGGTCGTCACGGATCTCGGTATTCTTGCCGATGATCCGGACAGACTTTCAGTCAAGTTGCGCCAGGCGGGCAGCGGACATGATCTGATCATCACGACGGGCGGTGTTTCCACGGGCGAGGCGGACTATGTCCGCAAGGCGGTAGAAACCATCGGCAATCTCGTGTTCTGGCGCGTTGCCATCAAGCCTGGCCGGCCGGTTGCGCTTGGCGTGATCCCGTCCGGGGTTGGGCAGGGCGCGGCCTTTGTCGGCTTGCCAGGCAACCCCGTTGCGGTCTTCGTGACCTTCGTGCGCGTGGTCAGACCGCTGCTGCGGCGGCTGTCAGGCGCGCGGCCCGACAAGCTTGTGCCGCTGCCGGTGCGCGCCGCTTTCGCCTACAGGAAAAAGAAAGACCGGCGCGAATACGTACGGGTTGCGCTCAAGCGCGCCCCGGATGGCGAGATCGAGGCGATCAAGCACCCGCAGGATGGCGCGGGCATTCTCACGTCACTGACGGAGACGGACGGGTTGCTGGAATTTCCGGAAGACGTGACGGCAATCGAAGCCGGCGCCCGCGTCGGCTTCTTGTCCTACGCGGCGCTGATGGGATAGCGGACCGCTACGACACTACGTGTCGAGGCTCACTCCAGTCGGGCTGCTGAACGCCTTCTCGGCCGAATCGGGCACGCGGTTGAGCGCCACGACGCCGATGACCGCGATGACGATGGCCGCCACACAGGCCATGATGAATGCTTTCATGAACATCCTCCCAAACCCATCGAGTTCAACTATAGCAAATATGAACCCGCTATGCGCGGTCAAGAACGTCACGCGCCTGCTTGCTGCAACGCAATGCGCTCGGCGCGGGCCGCGTCTTCCGGTGTGTTGACGTTGAAGAACGGATCGACCGGCTGGTCCGGCCAGTCGGCGATGGCGACACCATGCCGCGCGGTCCATACCTCGATCTTGCGCATGTCGTCTTCGACGAGCGCCTTGCGCAGATCTTCGCGCAGCGCCAGTGGCCACAAGCCCACGACCGGATGACGCCACTCGCCCGAGCGCGCGCAGGCCAGCGGCACGCCCGCGCCCATCTTGCGCCGCGCCCGGTGCAGGCGCTCCACGAGGTCGTCGGGCAGGAACGGGCAATCGCCCGGCACGCTGACGATCCACTCGATACCGTTCTTCTGTTTGGCGAGCCAGTCGAGGCCAGCAAGAATCCCCGCAAGCGGCCCGGCAAAATCCGGCACGCTGTCCGCCATCACCGTCAATCCCGTATCGGCAAAACGTTTTGGATCGCCATTGGCATTGATGATGATGCCGGCGCATTGCGCCGACAATGTCGCCAATACACGATCGAGGATCGATACGCCGCCGATCTCGATGCGGGCCTTGTCGCCGCCGCCCATCCGGCGCGCCAGGCCACCTGCAAGCACCAGTCCAAAAGTCGGCGGGTGTTCAATCGTCATGCACGGCGGCCTTGCGCCGGTGCTTGGCGCTTTCTTCCTCGACGTAAGCGAGGTCCTGATCGAAAACGATCCGGTCTTCGCCGGCGAGTGCGACGAACCGCTTGCCGCGCGCGCGGCCGATCAACGTCAGGTTCGCCTTGCGCGCAAGCTCGACGCCCCAGGCGGTGAAGCCCGAGCGTGAAATCAGAATGGGAATGCCCATACGCACGGTCTTGATCACCATTTCCGACGTCAGCCGTCCGGTAGTGTAGAAAATTTTATCGGCAGGCGAGACTTTCTCCCGGAACATCCATCCCGCGATCTTGTCGACGGCGTTATGGCGCCCGACGTCTTCCATGTAGACCTGCGGCTCATCGCGCCGCGCGAGCACGCAGCCGTGAATGGCGCCGGCCTCGAGATAGAGCGACGGCGTGGTGTTGATCTTCTGCGTGAGCGAATAAAGCCACGAGGTGCGCAGCTCGGCCTTCGGAAGCGTGACGTTCTCGAGGGCTTCCATCAGGTCGCCGAAAACGGTGCCCTGTGCGCAGCCCGAAGTCTGGACCTTCTTTTTCAGCTTCTTCTCGTAGTTGGTCTTGCGCTTGGTGCGCACGACCACAACCGAAAGCTCTTCATCATAGTCGACGCCGGTGACCACATCGTTGGGCAACAGCATGTTCTGGTTGAGCAGGTACCCGATTGCCAAATATTCCGGGTAATCGCTGATCGTCATGGCGGTGACGATTTCCTGGCTGTTGAGAAAGATCGTCAGCGCGCGCTCGACGGTCACGGACGTCTCGATGCGTGCCCCGGTCTGGTCGACTCCGGTGACACGCTCGGTCAACCGCGGATCGAGCGGATTGGGCCGGATGATGTAGCTGTCGCCGTTTTTGCTCATGCGGTCACTATATCAGACATTTTGGCACAGCATGAAAACTGCCCATCATAAGTGGGCAGCGGTGCCTGTTTTGTCCATGCCTGCTTGCAATGAATTGGTGAAGATGGTTTCCAAGCCGCGCGCCGCAGACATAAACTGGCGGCCAACGAAAAAGCCACTCCGGGGAGATGCCTGCCATGCTTCGCGCCACCAAAGACATCATGTTGCCGACCACGATCACCGGCTCGCTGCCGCGGCCGAGCTGGTACACGCAGAATCTCGGCTCGCGCAGCTTCCTCGAGGCGATGGTGAACAATCAATTCCGTGAGCAATATGTAGATGCGGTTTCGCTGTATCTGCACGAGCAGGAAATTGCCGGCCTCGATATCGTTACCGACGGCGACGCGCATTTCGATTCCGACGTCGGCGGGCAAAGCTGGACGAACTATCCGCCACGGCACATGGGCGGGTTCGACCGTGACCCACAGCCGATCCCGGCCGGCCAGGGTGGCCTCGGATTTCCGCCTGGCCACATTTTGCACGATTACCTCGAATCGCGCGTAATGCCCAGCATCATCGGACCGGTGACGCGTGGCGATCTGCAATATGCCGCCATGTTCAAGGTGGCGCAGCGCATGACCAGGAAGCCGGTCAAGTTCGGCACCATCGGGCCGGAACTCGTTGCCTTCGCCGTGCAGGACCGACATTACAAATCGCTGAAAGATCGCATTCTCGCGATTACCGATGCCCTGAACGCGGAACTACATGATCTCGCCGATGCCGGCTGTCCGGTCATTCAATTCGAGGAGCCACAAATCCACCTGCTGGCGGTCCGCAACATCGTCAACGACGTCATCAATCCGGCATTCAGCGTCGAGGTGTTCAACCGGACCGTCAAAGGCTTGCGCGCGAAAACCGAAGTGTGGTGTCACACCTGCTGGGGCAATCCTTCGCAGCAGCGCATGTTCAAGGACGTGCAAAGCTACAAGAACGCGCTCGAGATGCTGAACAAGGTGGATGCCGATGTCATCACGTTCGAATCGGCGAGCGCGGGCGGCATGGACCTCGAGGCCTTCGGCAAGGTCATCACCGACAAGAAGATCTGCATCGGCGTCATCGACCACCACTCGCTGCAGGTCGAGCGGCCGGAGGAAATTGCCCAGCACATCCGTCGCGCCCTGAAGCACATTCCCGCCGAGCGTCTGGTTCTCTCATCCGACTGCGGTATGGGTCGCGAAGGCATGAGCCGCCGGCACGCCTATTACAAGATCGTCTCGATGGTGCTCGGCACCAACATGGTGCGTAAGGAGTTGGGTTTGCCGCAGGCCGATTGCCTCGCCGCCGACCCCCGCTACTCGCTTGTCGTGCCGGCGAAATAAAGCAGGAATATCAAGGCCAAGCGGCAAATCCGGTCTGCGGTGGCGGGTTAAAATGTGGCTAACATGTTGCGTCCAAGCGGGGCGCCCCGCTTCGCGCGGCTTCAATGGCTGCTCTGTATAACGCGGTCCAGGGGGAGGGGTCGAGCAGGAAGCTTGACCATGTCTGTACGACTTCTGGCTGCGGCCGCCATCGTGGCTTTTTTCGCGGCGCTGTTTGTGGCGACGCCGCGCGCATCGACATCTGTAGAGGTGTCGCAAGAGACGGCGGCTGTCGCGATTGATTTCGACGCCTTGCGCGCCGAAGCCGCTGGCGCGCTCCAGGCGCTTGAGCAGTCACGCGAGCAGCGCCTCGCTTCCGCAGACGCCGCTGCATTCTGATTTTTTTCAGCCCGGCAGGAATGCCACGGACGCATCAGGCGTTGTGATCGTCGGCGTTCGGGTAGAACAGCTGCTCGCCATTGATCTTGTAGTTGGCAATGGCCTTCTGCCCTTCGGGCGACACCAGCCAGTCGATGAATTGCTGGCCGAGGTCTTTCTTGATGCTCGGATGCTTCTCCGGATTCACCAGCATCACGCCATACTGGTTGAAAAGCCGCTTGTCGCCTTCCACCGCGATGACGAGATCGCCTTTGTTCTTGAACGAAATCCAGGTACCGCGATCCGAGAGCACATAGGCGTTGCTGGCGCCTGCCGTGTTGAGCGCCGCGCCCATTCCCTGGCCGATCGATTTGTACCAGGGCCCTTTTTCCTTCTCGATGTCGACGCCCGACGCTTTCCAGAGATTGATCTCGGCAATGTGCGTCCCGGAACGGTCGCCGCGCGATATGAAAGGCGCATTTTTTGCCATGATGGCTTTCAGGGCGGCGCCGACGTCCTTCATGCCTTTGATGCCGGCAGGATCACTTTTCGGTCCAATGAGCACGAAGTCGTTGTACATGACCGGATAGCGCTTCACGCCCTGGCCTTCGGCAAGAAATTTTTCTTCCGCTGATTTTGCGTGCACGAAAACAACGTCGGCATCGCCGCGGCGGCCCGTATCGAGCGCCTGACCGGTACCCTGAGCGATAACCTTCACCTCTATGCCGGTCTTCTGCTTGAACAGCGGAAGAATGTGGCCAAACAGGCCGGAATCCTGCGTCGAGGTGGTCGACGACACGATAATCGATTTGTGTTGGGCCAGCGCGGGCTCGCCGCACGGGACGGCGGCGGCCGCGATAGCGGCAATGAGCATGCGGCGATTAAACATGTGATCCTCCTTTTTTCATTATTCAGACGAGCAGTTCTCCTGCGACGAATTTGCGCGCTTCTTCGGTACGTGGCGTGGCGAAGAATTGCGCAGCATCCGTGTTTTCGATCAGGCGGCCGCGATGTATCAGCACGACATTTCCGGCGAGGCGCCTCGCCTGTCCAAGATCGTGCGTGGACATCACGACCTTGACACCGCGCGCGCTCACGACGCGCAGAATATCTTCGATCGATTTGGTCGCGGCCGGGTCGAGGCTCGCGGTCGGTTCATCGAGGAAGAGGATGCAGGGGTCGCGCGCGAGAGCGCGCGCCAGCGCGAGCCTTTGCTGCTCGCCGCCCGACAGGCGCCGGGCTGGCCGGCGGTCGAGCCCGGCGAGGCCGACTTCGGCGAGCAATGCGGCGGCGCGTTCACGACGCTTCCCGCGTGGCACACCTGCGGCTGCCAGTGCGTAGCGGACATTGCCGCCAGCGCTCCGCCTGAGCATGGCCGGGCGTTGAAACACGATGGCGCGGTGCCTGGGGTCGGAGGATTCGCGGCCGCTCCAAGTGATGAGGCCGTTGCTTGCCGGCACGAGGCCCATCGCGGCGCGCAGCAGCGTCGTCTTGCCGGCGCCATTGGGGCCGATCAGGACCGTCGGCGGTCCGGGTGAAATCGTGAGTGTGATGCCGTCGAGAATCGTCAACGCGCCGGCCGTAACGCGCACGTCGATGAACATGATTGGCAGATCGAGGGCAGGTGGGCGCATGCTCATCCCGCGTAGCGCTCGCCAGTGCGGCGGATGCCCCACGCCAGCGCATTGATGATGATGACAATGACGATCAGGACAAGGCCGAGACCGACGGCCAGCGGCAGATCGCCTTTGGACGTCTCGAGCGCGATGGCGGTCGTCATAGTACGGGTGAAGCCCTCGATATTGCCGCCGACAATGATGATGGCTCCGACTTCCGCGGCAGCTCGGCCGAACCCGGCGAGGAGGGCGGTGACGAGCGAGAAGCGTGCATCCCAGATCAGCGTGGCGACCCGGCCCAGCGGGCCGACGTTCATCGCGGTCAGTTCGGCTTGATACTCCACCCACAGGTCTTCGATCGTCTGCCGCGTCAGCGCAGCGATGATGGGTGCGACGAGCACGGTCTGTGCAATGACCATCGCCTGCGGCGTGAACAACAGGCCCCATTCGCCAAGCGGTCCCGAGCGCGACAGCAGCAGAAAGACTGCAAGGCCGACGACAACCGGCGGCAAGCCCATCAGCGCATTGAGAATGACGACAACGGCCTCGCGGCCGCGGAAGCGTGTAAGCGCGAGAAAGGCGCCGACCGGCACCCCGAGAACGGCAGCGAACAGGACCGCGCTCAGGCTGACCAGCAGCGAGAGGCGCACGATCGCGAGCAGTCCTGGGTCGCCGCTGAGCACCAGGTCAAGCGCGGATTCACCTCCGGTCATTGGCGTGCAATTACCTCCGGCGCGAGCAATCGGCCCCTCTCAAAGGTCCGGTTTTGATTACGGATATTGCGCGCTGGATCCTGGACTGGTCAACGTACGTAAAATAAACATATATATGCCTATGGGTATGGGCTGAGGAAATGACCGGTTATCCGGGTTGTTTGCGGTCGGACGGGGTCTATAGTGCGCCGCCCGCCTGCGGCCCTGTCACAACCTGCCGCCGCCGGCGAAGGCTAAAGCCCTGCGGCTCTGCTGCGCCGAAGCGGGTGTCCGCCTTTTGACCAACTCAGACGGTGGTCAGGTAGTGGGCGCGACAGCGCGCGTTGAGCATTTGATGTAGACAGGCGCGATCAGGAGGGGTGGCCGAGTGGCTGAAGGCGCACGCTTGGAAAGCGTGTTTACGGGAAACCGTAACGTGGGTTCGAATCCCACTCCCTCCGCCAAGCCTTCACGCGGTGAACCAATTAGCGGCCAAAGCGACCTTTTCCACTGAATTGCGGCACGACAACGCTCCCAAGGCTCCCTCCGCAGCAAGCTTTGGCCTAGCTTAGGCCGTGCATGATTCGAATTTTGGGGGAGGGCTATGGCCAAGTTGATGTCGAAGTCGGAGCTCATTCAAAAAATCGTTGCGCAACATTCAAACAAGATGGCGCGCAAGGACGTTAAAGGCGTCATCGAGTCACTCGCTGCGATTGGCTATAAGGAGCTCAATAGATCGGGAGCCTTTGTGCTGCCCGGATTTGCCAAATTCGTTGTTATCAAGAAGCCGGCAACGAAGGAACGAAGCGGCATTAATCCGTTCACGAAGGAGCCGATGATATTCAAGGCAAAACCGGCGCGGAAGGTCGTCAGGGCCCGGCCGGTAAAGGCCGTTAAAGCTGCAGTGATGTAGTATCGGCATTTCGATGCCGAAGTGCGTGGGAAAACGCGCAACTACAATGACTGGAGGGTGACATGGCCAAGAAAGCGCGGCGACGGCGCACGAAGCCCTGGACTAGGGCTGAAGTGGCTGAGTTAAGAGGGTATTCAAAGGAAAAGCTGCGCGTAAAGAAAATTTCAAGGCTGATGAGGCGCTCCGTTGGCTCACTCCGCCAAAAAGCCAGGGCGTTACGCATCAGGCTCGGTCATCGTCGTTGAAAAGATCGGAAGCCAGTAAGCACTTTGGTGTTACGGCCCATAACACACATTAGGAGTAAACCTCCATGACAGGCACTCCAAAGGCGATCACCAGCAAAGACTTGGCCAATGCTCTTGCCGAGCAGCATCAGTTTACAAAAAAACAGGGCCAGCAAATGCTCGACGATCTCGTCGGTCTCATCACTAAGCACTTGAGAAATGGTGAGCGCGTGAAGATTGCTGGACTCGGAATCTTGCAGGTGCGGAACCGTGCTGCCCGTATCGGCCGCAATCCGGCAACAGGCGAGCAAATTCAGATCAAGGCAAGCAAGAAAGTCGCATTCCGCGCCACCAAAGAACTCAAGATGGCCATCTGACCGAGCTACTTTGTCAGAATGCGGCACGTCAACGTACGCGCTAAGCCATTGGCGGTTGTTTTGCATTCGCCGATGATCACTTCCTCAAGCGTGCCTAAGGCGGGCTGAACTCCGGCGCATGACGCGGGAAAACGCGGCACTGCGAGTAGAAAATTTTTTTGCAGCCAACTCCCTCCGCCACCATCATTCCCTCATCGGCGTCCTTCACCCGTAGAAATTGTATTGCACAGGTCATGGAAGCGCTGTCAGCCTGCACTTCCCCCAGGACTGGCTTCTGAATGTCACAAAAGATTATCGCTGGAAGCAGCCAAGCGCGGCTCATCGTCATTGGAGTCGCCTTGTTGTTCACGCTCGGAATGGGGATCCGCCAGAGCTTCGGGCTCTTCGTGACGCCCGTTACGCGGGATCTTGCACTGACGGCGGCTGATTTCACGCTCACTCTCGCGATCCAGAATATTGTCTGGGGTCTCTCGCAGGCATTCGTCGGCGCGACCGCCGATCGCTATGGGCTGCGCATCACGATGATGGTGGGCGCGGCGATCTACATCCTTGGCCTGGCAATCATGGCCGTGGCCCAGGGGCTGCTCGCACTGATCATCTCAGGCAGCCTGATCGGCGTGGCACTGTCGTGCACTGCAACGTCACTGGGAATAGCCGCATGTGTGCGCGCCGTTTCAGAGGAGCGACGCAGCATGACGCTCGGCCTGGTCTCAGCGGCCGGGTCAGTTGGCACCGTCATCGTGCCGCTCGCCACGCAGGCTCTGTTGGCACATGAGCGATGGCAGGTTGCCGTGCTGCTTTTTCTTGCCATGGCGCTGGTGATGTTGCCCGCTGCTTTTTGGGCCGGCGGCGCCGACAAGATGCCCGCGCGCAGCACCACAACCAGTTCGATGGCCGAGGTGCTCGGCCAGGCAATCCGCAATAGGCAGTTTCTCGTGATGTCCGGAGCGTATTTTGTTTGCGGCCTTAATCTCATTTTCCTTACGACGCACTTGCCGAACTATCTAGCGTTCTGCGGCCAGGACCCAATGCTGAGCGCGGAAGCGCTCGCGGTTATCGGCGGCACGAGCGCCGTCGGTTCATTGGTGACCGGCTGGCTTGGGGCGCGATATCCCAAACACGTCCTGCTGGGGCTTATGTATATTCTGCGGGCTATCATATTCGTTGCTTATTTTGCGCTGCCCCCCACGCCGACGACCACGCTGCTGTTCGCCGCCGGGATGGGTCTGCTTTGGTGGCCCGGCCTGGCACCACTTATTGGCGGTATGGTTGCCGAGATTTTCGGCACCCGCTATTTGGCGACCCTGCTCGGTGTATCCTTCGTTGTGCATCAGGTTGGCTCGTCGCTGGGAGCCTGGGGTGGTGGCCTGATCTTCGATCTTTCCGGGTCTTATGAGCCGGCTTGGCAGATCGGCACGTTGATCGGATTTGCCGCCGGTGTCGTTCAGATGCTGGCAGGGGGGCCAAAGAGACGGGACGATCGTACGATCGTGCCCGCCGTCGCCGCCACGTAAAAGGCCTCGAGTATCGACGCTCGAGGCCAGAACTCACGAACCGTCGTGTCCTACTGGAGCTCGACGATCTCCACCCAGTTCGCACCATTCCCAACCGGGTAGCGCGTGGGCTCGCCGAGCTTTCCCGTGGCCTGATCGATCTTGTACACCGATATGCGGTCTGACTTTTCGCCAGAGGCAATGAGATATTGGCCCGCCGGATCGATCCTGATCCCGCGCGGTTGCGCCTCGGTTGAATAGTTGGCGACGTAAGTCAGCTTGCCCGTATCGGCTGCCACCGTAAACAGAGCGATCTTGTTGGTCGTACGCTCCGTTGTGTACAGGAATTTGCCGTTAGGCGTGATTTGGATATCGGCTGCCCAGACTTTCGGCTTGTCATCCTTGGCCGCTGCGGGCGCGGGGGAGGCGCCAACAGGAGCCTGTGCCGTGCCCCAGGCCAGACCGGCCTCCTTCGGCACCGAGTTGACGCTGTCAACGAGCGTCAATGTGCCCTTGCCGGCGTCGATCGCGTATTGCGTCACATGTCCGGACAGCTCGTTGAGCACATACAGGTTCTTGCTGTTCGGCGAGAAGACCATGTGGCGAGGGCCGTGACCGGCCTCCGGGCTGACTGCGGCAGGTTGGTTGGGCGTGAGCTTGCCGGTCGTGCTGTCGAAGGTGAATTGCAGCACCTGATTGGCGCCGAGCGTGGCCGCATAAACAAATTTGTTGCTCGGATCAGGCACGATCGAATGTGCATTGCGACCGGTAGGGATGACCTGAATCGCTTCCGCCTCAACGAGTCCGTTTTCACCGATTGGGCTCACGGCAATCTTGTCACCACCGTAAGAGGCGGTGAAAAGGAAACGCCCGGTGCGATCGGTCGAAACATAGGGCATGCTGTCCGGGAGCGGTGCCGACGCCTTCTGCGTCAGCTTTCCGTTCGCGGGATCGATGGCGTAGCTCAAGACGCGCACCGGCTGCGACCGTATGACGGCGTAAAGAATCTTTTTGTTAGGGCTTACCGCCATTGGCATGACCAGTTTGGCTGCATCGGTCTTGCCGATTGGCGTCAGCGTGCCGTTGCTCGCGTCCATGATGTACGCATCGATATTGCCGTCCTGCGCGTTCGACACGTAGACATACGTCTTGGCCACAGACATCGAGGCGGCTCCCATTACAAACAAAAACGCGGCCGCGAGACTCGCGGCTTTCATCCCTGATGCTCTCATAGCTGCTCTCCCTGACGCCTATGAAAAGGTCTTTGGGCCTTTTGCGGCATGTTACAGGAAAAGCGCCGAAACGGGTTCGCGTTATTTTGGCAAGCGAACCAATCGTTTATTCGCCGGAGACCGGCACCCGGGCAAAAAATCTAGTTTGCGGCTTTTGCGTATGTGCGGTGCTCGGACCAGAAGTCGAGCACTTTCCTGGCCGTCGTGGGCGACAACTTGTTGTAGTCGCTCTTGAGCTTGATCAGCTCGTCGTCAGAAGCTGTTCGTCCAAGAACCTCGTCCTGCAGCAAAGCCCGCAAGGTGGGCCAGGATACGTTTGCGACCTTGCAAGGGATAAGCAGGGGTTCGTTGCGGCCATCCGCCAGCATCCGTTTGATCATGTCGACGGAAGCATCACACAGCGTGGCAAGTGCGGTGACGGCCGCCGCATACTGGCGCGCCTTTGCAAACCCCAGCAATGCGACCTGATCGAGCTCGCCTTTTTCATGCATCAGCCGCACAACGCGTTCTGCCGCCACGAAGTCACGGTCCACTTCGTCGACTTCGACAGCATCATTCGAAATGCTGGCCAAAATCTCCGCGATATCATCCCGCTTCTCGGCGGGAGCCAATGCCAGGATGCGTGAACGAACTGCCTCGCTCACCCGTTCCAGCAAGCGGCGGAAAATATGCAGCGGGATATCGAGCCGCAGGCCGAGTTTCTCCAGAAGCGTCTCGTCGGTCTCGGACTTGTCGATTATCTCGGTGTACGCCTTCTCCGACAACTCTGCCCCCGCATTCTCGGCGAGCGCGTTGATGACCTGCGCGTCGCCTCGCTCGACAAGGATGTCGGTCAAGGACGTGCCGAGATGACTTCGTCTGGAAATCGCCAGCAGATGCGATTGGCTCTTTGCCATGGCAATTTCGACGAGATCCTGCGTGGTCAGGCGATCGGATAGCGCAAGAACCGGACCTGCGACCGCGATCTCGTCGTCGGCCGCAAGTGTGTGGACGACGTTGTTCGGCGCGTTGTTGACCGGTGCAAGGCGCTCGCTGAGCTCGATCAGCGCAGTTGACTCCATTCGCGCGATCAGATGACTGAGAACCTCGTCGAATACCTCGATCTGCTCTTCGCTGAGTTTTTCCTTGGTGCCCAGGAAGAGGTCGGTGATGCGCCTGAGCGTCCTGACGCGCGTCTCCTGCGAGCCGCTCCGGACCGCCTGTTCGAGTTCGGAAATCAGCGGCCCGCGATAGATCGGTTGAGTTTTGGTGGAGCTCATCGGGACGCTTCTGCGCCATCCGTTAATCAAAGGTAAAACAGATCGTACAAGGGAAGCGTTAAAATTTCGGAGCGGTCCTCCAAAGGACACCGTACATACATCAAAATTTGATTCGTAGGATGACAGTTTACGGAGCATCGGTCCCGGGCGCGGCAATATTCCACCAGTATCCGGCAAGCCTTCCTTGGTAATCGGCGTTAGCTGCCTGCGGTTGATCTTGGGACCGGGCACCTCAAGACGGTTGTAATAGCCCATGCGTCCTGAAACTGCTTGGGCTCGACGGTTTCAGTCTGGCGTCGGAGCGATCTTTCTTGAACCATCGGCACAGGTCTCATCCGTTCATTTGATGTTTGCGCAGAAAAGTTCCGGATCAATTGAGTTTTATGAACTAAAATTTATCGCCATATCCAAAACTCTTTTTCACAGAAACTGCCCAAGCTCCCTGCACAACGGGCGCGATCCGGAGCGGCACCGGCGACGCCGAAAAATATTTGCCGAATGGGAGGTCCAGATGAATCTCGTCCACGCAATGCTTTGCGGTGTGGCGGCGCTCGCCCTGTGCGGGGCCACTGCGCCTGCTTTCGGGCACGTCAAGAAAGCTCCGACAAGCCAATCCGCCGGCAAGGCCATCAAGAAACAAGCAAGCGTTTTCGATAGCGATGGCTACAGGCTTGTATCCCCGAACTCGACGATGAGGTGCGCTCAGACCTTAAGAGGCACTTTGGATTGCAAAGAGTAATCCAGCGCAGAAATATCTCGAGGTGAGCAGCCATGAGGATTTCCTTTGACGCCGTCGATCTCATCAGCTTCGCAGGCATGATCGCCATGGGCTTTATGCTCCTGACGCTGGGGCCCTTGCCTTAAGATCTCTCGGGGCATTATTGAACCGACGCTTCGTTCTGGCGGCCCATGCGTAAATGACGGCCGTGCATAGCGCGATGAGAAGGACAAAGCCGAATTTTATGATGTCCGCTAAATCCGCGCCGCCGAGCGTGGCGTAGGCAACGACCACGAGAACGGCCGGGAATAGCAAAAACCTGAGCATCTGAGGCTCCGGTTGCGGGCGCGGTACCAGAGCGCATGCGCAACCCAAGCCCAATTGCTAAAGACCGAAGCGGCTGCCTAAAAACGAATTTTTGTGATGGCCACATTGAACGTTTAGATCATATGTCCTCTGTGAATGCGCCAGATCGCGAGGTGTGTCACTCAGGAAATGTTGGGTTTGGCCGCTCGTATCAGCGTGAAGAAACAGACCGTTCCGGCAAGCAGGGCGGCGGCCAGAAAAACCAGCACGGCATCGATTGCATTCAACCCAGCGTGTTGCGCGCCTGCGGCAATGACTCCGGACAGAGATTGAGCGACCGCGGCTCCGAGAAAAAAGCTCATGTTCAATGCCGTCAGCCCGCGACCGGTCAGCTCGGCCGGATAGGAGCTACGTGCTTCGGCATAGATGAGAATGAATGAGCCCGAAAGAAAACCCAACACCGTGCAGAGGATGACGTCGAGCCAAAGCGAAAGCCCGTCGAGTATCGCCAGGACTCCGATCGTCGCCACGATTGCCAACGCTATTGTCGTTATGATAGCCGGACGCGCTTTATCGCCAGGGTCGAATTGGCCCATGACTGCCGGACCGAGAATCATCGCAATTGAAAAGAGCAGTGCGACGTTGCCCGCCGAAAGCAGGCTCAATCCGTACCGCTCCACGAACATCGGTACGATCCAGAGGCCTCTGATTGTGATGATGGCGCCGTAACTAACGAAGCCAATAGCGAGAAGCGCAAGGGGGCGGCGCCCGAACAGGACGAATCGAAGGCCGTAGAATGCAGCCCAGATTTCAGGCGCGAGCTTTCGCGAGCGCTGTACTGCGGATTTTTCCAGAATCAACGCAGAAGCGAGTAGCGTGAATATTGACATTATCGTCAAAACGGCAAACGCGCTTCGCCAGGACCAGCGGTCGACGACCCACGCCAAGGGCGTTGCCGATAACAGAATCCCACCGCTGCCGATGGCCAGTACAAGCCCGGAGATGGCGGCGAAGCGCGCAACCGGCCAATGCTGCGACGTAAACACAATCGCGGCCATGAATGCCGGAGCGCAGCCAATCCCGATCAGGATCTGGCCCAGGAACAACGCGTTCATGTCGTTCGCGAACGTGCAAATCGCGCCGCCCAGTATTGCGAAACCTGAAAGCGCGATCATTGCGCGGCGCACCCCGAATATGTCGAGCGCCAGCCCGACCGGCACCTGCATCAATGCAAAGCTCCAATGGAAGACGCCGCTGAACAAAGCCAGAGCGACCGGGCCAGCTTGTAATTCTTCGGCAATCCCGTTGACCGTAATGGACGGAATCGTCCGGAGCGCCTGACTCAGCGCAAAGGCAAGGGTCAGCACCGAAAGCTGGGCCAGTTTGGGTGAGCTTTTCATCGCGGGAGCGGGGTTCTATGCGCGTCGCACGATCAATTAGAGGAAATCAGCGGGGGGCGCTATCGCATTTGGTATCCGGAAGTCCGCCCGGCGAATATCTCATGCAGCTCGTTCGCGACGACGCCTGTAAATGTCGTCACGCAGTGTTGCGGCAGCACGATGCCGACCCGCGACGCCGCTCAGATGCCGGCTGCTTTCAGCTCATCCCCGATTTGCCGGATCGTGCAATCGAGCTCGCCGAATGTCAGGGCAGGGAGGTCTGTGCTGACGATCGCGGGCCGTTGCGGATCAAGCGCCGCATGCATACCAATCGCATCGCTGATCGTCGACGGCGCGGTCGCAATGCAACCCAACGGTAGGCCGAGATTCATTACTTGGAATTCACGCGCGAAATTCCGACCCAGCAAAAGTCACCCTGCCGTTTAATGGAAAAGCTATGCGGAATTTTCTCTCGCAGGGGGACGTAGAGTGGGCACGGAATGGTCGCGAAAGGTATTGGGATAACATTCCAGCTTTCACATGTTTGAATTGTTGTTCGCTTATACGCATCCGCTATGGCTTCACATTTCCCACGCCGGTGGCAGCGTGATCGCGCGCATCACGCTGCCAATCCTGCGGCGATTTCGACAACAAACAGGCGGCTGCGGCTTTTTGTTTCATGTCCCACGCTCAATACTGGAGCGCTTTTGTGCTGGCGCAGTTGGTAGGTTAATGCGTTGGATTGCGCGCTGTAGACCAAATCGTTTGCGCTCTCGTCCAAGAAGTTTTCAGACGAATGTCATAGGTTACCGCTCGTGCAGCTGGACCGGCCGAGCGGTCGCACCGGCTGAGTCGTAACTGCACCGGGACATCGCTGTGTCAGCGCCCGGGTGCGAAGCCCGCGCGCTGGATGACATGAAAGAAGATCAGGGTCTTACGCAACTCATCGGAGACATCTACGACGCGGCGCTCGATTCGTCGCGCTGGACGTCCGTGCTCGCAAAGATCGCGAGCTATGCGGGCGGGCAGGCAGCCGGCCTCTTGTCCAAGGATTCGCTCAGCAAATCAGGAAATATTCACTACCAGTCCGGCGTCGATCCGTATTTTGTAAGGCTCTACGCCGAAACCTACTGGAAGTTCGATCCTGTTGCCAACCTGCATGATTGCGAAGTCGAGCAGATTGTCAGCGTCCCCGATCTCGTTTCCTATGACGAATTTCGCGCGGGACGATTTTTTCGTGAATGGGCGCAGCCACAAGGCTGGATCGACGCTGCGAACGCCGTGCTGGAAAAATCAGCGACGAGTTGCGCATATCTCAGCGTCGTGCGGAATGACGCGAGCGGCATGGTCGATGATGAGATGCGCCGTCGCATGCGGCTGCTCGTGCCCCACGTTCGGCGCGCCGTTCGTACCGGCAAGGTGATCGATCTCAGCCAGGCCGAAGCGGCGACATTCGCCGATATTCTTGACGGTCTCAGTCCCGCGATTTTTCTCGTCGATGCCAATGGGTTGATCGTGCACGGCAACGCAGCGTGCCGTGCCGTACTCGACAAAGGCGATCTCCTTCGTGGCGTCCACGGCCGATTGACCGCGATCGATCCTCAGGTCGACCAGGCACTGCACACCGCTTTTATTGCCGCGAGCAAGAACGACGCGGAGTCCGGCGGCAAGGGCAGTGCTCTTCCAATGAAGGGCCGCGCCGGCGAGCGTTACGTTGCGCACGTCCTGCCCCTGACGGCCGGTGAAAAGCGAAGGGCCGGCGCTGCGTCGAATGCAGTCGCGGCTCTTTTTGTGCGCAAGGCGGAGCTTGAAGCCGAACCTTCATCAGAGGTGATCGGCAAGACCTACAAGCTCACGCCGACCGAACTTCGCGTGCTTCGCGCGATCGTCAATGTCGGTGGCGTGCGGCAGGTTGCCGGAAATCTCGGGGTCGCCGACACCACGGTCAAAACGCATCTCGGCCGTCTTTTCGAGAAGACCGGCGTTAGCCGGCAGGCCGATCTCGTGAAGCTCGTCGCCGGGTACTCCAGCGTGCTCGTCGACTGACGCCACGCGGTCAGATCTTTTTTACGCTGTGTTGAGACACGTGGTGTCATTACGCAGATCTCGACCTTTTGGACGAAATGTTCTCATAAATTTATACGATCGGATGAGTTGTCCTCCGTTCAGATGAGGATTCTTCAGAAAAATTCTGTCAATTGAATTGAACGGCATTCAGCGCGAGTTCACAGCCTGACGGCAAGATGCGTTCTCATCCAGTGATGGAGCTACGATCACTCCGAACGATAAAGTATGAGGAGTTCGCCATGCGGCGGCCGGCTTACAATGATCGCCTCGACAGCAATGACCGCAAAAAAATCAGACGCATCTTCTATCAGATGGTCGGACTCTACATGTCCCTGGTCGTGATCGCGATTGCCGGGGTCGCAGCCCGATCAGTCTATACGACGTTGCCTGAGGTCAGTTTCCGTCACAATGCCGATCTGGACTGAATGAGCAAAGGCACGGGCGGCGGCCGCGTACCTATTTCTTTACAGATTCAGCGCGCCATTCGCTCGGCGAAGCGCCGAAGCGCGTACGAAACGACTTGTTGAAATGGGACAGGTCGTTGAATCCGCAGCTATAGGCAATTTCCGAAATGCTCCGGGCGTGCTGGCGCGGGTTGCGAAGCGCATTGCCTGACGCATCGAGCCGGGCGTCGAGCAGCCAACGGCCGAAGGTTTGCTCCAGTTTCTCGAAACGCAGATGCAGCGTGCGGGTCGAGATGCCGAACTGTGCGGCCACAAGATCGGGCGACAGCGCGGGGTTCTGCAGATTCCGCCGGCAGAAATCGAGCAGCGCCTCGAGCTGCAATTCGGGCTGCACACGGCTGATCGGGGTCTCGGCATGATCGACCAGCGCCAGCAGATTGCAGAGGTTCTCCGTCAGCAGGGCCAATTCGCTTTCGGTCAGGTCGTCGGCGGTCAGCTGCAGCAAGTGACGGCGGGTGAGGTCGACATAGACCGAATTCGACGCGAGCTTGAAAAGCGGGCGCCGGCGCAGCCACGGCGCGCGCGCTTCAATGAAAGACCGAGGCAGCACGGCGATGGCCTGGCGGCGGCACTGGCCGTCGTCGAAAAGGGCGGCGTGGTATGGCCGCCGCCCGTCCGCGATGACGATGTCGTTGTGGCCGAATTCTATTGAATCGTTGGCCTGCGTGAGCTGCGTATGCCCGCGCAGCTGCAGATACATCAGATAGTGATCTGTCGACTCGTTGGAGATGTCCTTCTGGGTCCGGTCGATGTCGTAAGCGGAGGATTCGCAGATCGCGAACCGAAGGTCTCCGTAGCTGCGTGCCGTGATGCTGGCCGAGAACCGCTTAGGCGGGGCCTGCACCGAAATATTGAATACGTTCCGGCAGACCATCTCGCGCCAGAATGAAAATCGCTCGCGCTCGTCGATCGAGTCGGTTGACCAGGTTGTCGTGCCGATCACCGGTGTCATTGCTTCTTCACGAACTGGTCGCGCCACTCGGTCGGCGCCATTTGAAACCGGGCGCGGAACGCCTTGTTGAAGTGAGACAGGTCGTTGAAGCCGCAATTGTAGGCGATCTCGGAAATATAATGATGGCGGCGCGGGCTTCTCAGCACTTTCGAGCAGGCATCCAGGCGGGCTTCGAGCAGCCAGCGGCCGAATGTCGTTCCCATCCTTTCAAATCGGCTGTGAATCGTTCTGAGCGACACCGAGAAATGCGATGCCACGAGCTGCGGAGACAATTCCGGGCGATGCAGGTTCTGCCGGCAGAATGTCAGCATGGCCGCGGTCTGAAGCTCGGTCCGCAGCCGGCTCGGCGGAATATCCGGCGCGCTCGCCAGCGCCAGCAGGTTGCAGAGGTTTT
Source organism: Pseudomonadota bacterium (assembly GCA_046734435.1). Lineage (GTDB taxonomy): Bacteria > Pseudomonadota > Alphaproteobacteria > Rhizobiales > Xanthobacteraceae > Pseudolabrys. The sequence continues at coordinate 23,168 of JBKPRE010000023.1, forward strand.
CCGTCAGCAGATCGGTCTCGCCGTCACTGATCTTTTCGGACATCAGTTGAATCATGTGGCGCCGGGCTAGGTCGATATATTGCGAGCTCGACGGAATCTTGTGGAGTGCCCGCTGGCTCAGCCAGGGTGCGCGGGAATTGACCATCGGGCGCGGCAACACCGCTACCGCGCGCAACCCGTCGCTCGACAGCGTCGCGCTGTAGGGGCGGCGGCAGTCGGAAAGAACGATGTCGTTGCAATCGAGCGCGGCGGAATCGTTACATTGATTGAGGAAGGTCTGGCCCTGCAGCTGCAGGTAGACCGTGTAGGAGTCCGCAGGCGCCCTGTTGACGTCGCGCTGGGTGCGGATGATCTCGTAGCTGGTGGATTGGCACATCGCGAAGCGCAATGGCCCCACGCCGCGCACGTGCACGCGGGCGGAGAAACGCTCGCTCGGCGCTTCAGGCGAAATGCTGAAGATCGTATTGCAAATGATCTCGCGCCAGAACGAGAAGCGTTCGCGCTCGGGTATCGTGTCCGTTGACCAGAATGTCATGCCCGCCCCTCCGCGAAGAACTATCGCGGAAACGCCCGGATAATGCGTGTTGCACTCTCAGCCAAGTCGATTGCGCCGCAAGCCAAGACCGCTTGTGGTCGCGTGCGTATACAACCGCCCTGCCGGTGACAGCAAGTCATATGAAAGGGAGCAGCCGGGACACAGCAAAATAGACGTTCGCTATGGCGCTGAAGTCAGCTTGCGAGTTACCCGCGGGTACGCGGTGGGTTTGCGCTGCATGCTACTTGTTCGTGAGATGTGGGCTGATGGGCGCCATAAGCCGACACCTGCTCCGTTCGGAGGATGAGAATTCGTTTGTTTTGCTGGCGTCGCGCGATCAAAGAGGGCTGGACGACGCATGTTTTCGCTGAACCGTACGGGGCCGCCTTGGTAGGCAGCGCTCGAGCGCAATTATCGGCGAAGACCGCCGGCAAATAACTCTTCCATTCGTCAAATTTTTCGAAATGTCCCTGGTTTGGCGGCGCCGCAAGGTGCTGACCCAGGCAAGGCAGCATGGGTGGACGATAAGTTGATGGATCAAGCGGGCCTGACAACGTTTCGTCTTTCGACCGACGACCTTCCGGAAAAGGATCGCGTCGCGATGTGGCGTGATCATTGCTGCCGGCTGATCATGAAACTCGATATCGAGCCGATCGGCGACGCGCGGCTGGAATACTCGATCCTGGCGCGCGACCTGCCCGGCGTGCGGGTGATGTCGACCGCGAGTTCACCCGTTCGCATCATCCGAACACGCGAATACCTGGCCGATGGCAACGGCGATCTCGTTTTCATTATCAATCAGACAGGCCAGACCACGGTCATCGCCCGGGGCCGCGACTGTCTCTTATACACATCTGACGCTGCCGACGAAAGTTCTAGTGTG
>JBKPRE010000024.1:0-15435 GCA_046734435.1 Pseudomonadota bacterium
ACCTCGACATTCTCGACCTCCCCGTCCGGCCGTAGCGCCCAGGTCTGGATGCCGTTGTTGTGGTAGATCGAGTTCACGCCCCTGATCTTGCGCAAGGCCTCCTTGCTCGGCTGCACATAGCCCGTCTCATCCATGACGCGAGACTGGAGCAACAGCTCTTCGCCCTTCCAGTCGAACTCGTAGTAGAAGCGCACGCAGGCCTTATCGAAGATCGGACCGTCGATGCGCGCGCTACGCCAGTTGCGCCCGCCGTCGAGCGAAACGTCGACGCGCTTGACCTTGCCGCGGCCCGACCACGCGAGCCCTGACATGACGTTGAATCCTTTTTGCCTTACCGGCGCTTGCGGCGACGGCGATGTGATCACGGACTTTGCATCCATCACGAAGGTGAATTGGCGCGCTTTGCCGTCTTCGAGCAGGTCAGTGTATTTTGCGGTTTCCTCGCGCGTGAACCAGGGCTGATCGCCGACCTTCAACCTGCGCAGCCACTTGATCCAGACATTGCCTTCCCATCCCGGCACCACGAGCCGCGCGGGATAGCCCTGCTCCGGGCGCAGCATTTCGCCATTCATGCGATAGGCGATCATGCAATCGTCGAGCGCCTTGCTCAGCGGAATTGAACGGTTCATCGCGGCAGCGTCACCACCTTCAGCCATGATCCACTTGGCATTCGGTTTCAGCCCGGCCTGCTCGAGCAGCAACTTGAGCGACACGCCGGTGTATTCCACGCAATGCACCATGCCGTGCGTGTACTGGCAGCCATTAAGCTGGGCGCCGCGCCATTCCATGCCGGAATTGGCCGCGCACTCGAGAAAATAGATCTTGTTGATCCGCGGCAGCCGCTTCAGATCATCCAGCGTGAAGATCAACGGCTTGTCGACGAGCCCATGCACCATCAACCGGTAGTCGCCCGGGTCGATCTCCGCGATGCCGCCATGGTGACGCTCGAAGCAGAGACCGTTCGGCGTGATGATGCCGTCGAGCTGATGCAGCGGCGTGAAGCTCACCGAGGACTCGGGCGTCGCTGTCAGCCAAGACACGGTGCGGCGGATGACATCCTTTTCGTATTTTGAGGGATTGCCGTAGGCGCGCACGCCGACACCGTCGCCCAGCTGGCGCGTCCAGCCCGGGACGTTGGGCGGAAGATTTTTGGCATTCTCCGCGCGTGCGCCGGTTGCACCCGCGGCGGCAAGTCCGGCAGCACTCGCAAGAAATCCACGGCGCGTCGCGTTTTTTCCGTCGGTTGAGTCTGACATCGGCGTTTCCCCGGCGCGGTCTCAGGCCGCTCTTATCACATTCTAATTTGTGAATGTAATGGAAATCGTCCCTACACTCCGGAAATTTTCACGCTGCTATTGGGCATCACGCGCACGGATTTTTCGGCCGCGACGTAGCGTTCGACCAGTTCCCATACCGGGGGACCTTCCGTCCCCTCGTTCACGCTGGCCCAACCCGCGACCACGTAGTCTTTTTTCGGGTCGATCGGCTGACCAGACTTGAGGTGGGTCATGGACGAAATGCGTTGTCCAATCGGCTTCGACACGTCGATCGCATAGCCGAGGCCGCCACAGCGCACCATGTCGCCGCCCTGCTGATAGTAGGGATCTGGGTTGAACAGATTATCGGCCACGTCCTCGAGCACTTCCTTCAGGCGCTCGCCGGTCATCGAAATGCGATAGACTTGCGGATAGGTTATGGCGGTTGCGTTGTGAATGTCCTCTACCGTAATCGCCTGCCCAGGCAGGACGGTCGTGCCCCAGCGGAAGCCGGGTGACAGGGCTATTTCCGCGTCCCGCTCCTTCAAAAGCGCCGCGCAAATGAGATCGTCGAATGTGCCGTTGAAATTGCCACGGCGATAAAGCAACGACTCCGCCTGGCCCACGACGCGTGCAAGCTCCTGCGCGTAGGGCGCGCGCGCCTTCGTAACCGCGGCCGTCATCTCTGCATCCGGCTTGATGACATCGGCAAAAAGCGGAATCAACTTGTAACGGAAGCCCGCGACCGCACCGTTGCGGACGTCGAGATCGAGACGAGACACAAACTTCCCGTGGCTGCCGGACGCGATCAGCAAGGTCTTTCCGACCTTAATTACCTCCGGAATAGCATCATGCGTATGACTTGTGAGAATCACGTCAATCCCCGCGACGCGGGATGCAAGCTTGTGGTCAACATCGAAGCCATTGTGCGACAGCAGCACCACCAGCTGCGCACCTTCCTTGCGAACTTTCCCGACATTGGCCCGGATATCTTCCTCGCGGATCCCGAATGACCATTTTGGGATCAACCAGCGTGGATTTGCGATGGGCTGATACGGAAACGCCTGGCCGAGCACGGCGATTTTAACGCCGCCTTTTTCGAACATTTTATAGGGCTGGAACACCGGCTCGTTCCATTCGGTGTCACGCACATTGAGCGCCAAGAAGGGAAAACCGAGTCCCTTGATCAATTCGTTCACGCGCGCTTCGCCGTACGTAAATTCCCAATGGCCAGTCATCGCATCGGGATTAAGCAAGGCCATGCAGTCGACCATGTCCTGGCCCTTGCTGCGGTTGGAGCCGAGCGAGCCCTGCCAGGTGTCTCCGCCGTCGAGGAAAAGCACCTTGTCGTTCCCACGTTCGGCGCGCACCTGCTTGACGACGCTCGCAAGCCGGTCAAGCCCCCCGATGCGTCCGAAAGACTTGGCCAGCGCCTCGAAATCGTCATCCGTTAGCGCGTAAGCGGCGGCTGATCTCTCGGCAATGCCAAACCGCTTGAGAAATTCCTTGCCGGTAATGTGCGGAGGGCGCCCCCTGGCGTCGCCGACGCCGACATTGACCGAGGGCTCACGGAAATAGACCGGCATGAGCTGCCCGTGGATGTCTGCAACGTGCAGCAACGTGACGCTGCCTAATGCGTCGAATTTCAGCAGTTCGGCTTCGGTAAGGCGCGCCTGCGCAAGAGCGCGAGTGAACGCGCCGTCACCGGCCGCGAGCGCCGCGGTAGCTGCGCCAACCTGGAGCACTTCACGCCGCGTGATCATCGATCGCTGCCATCCAAAATATCACTCTCCCGGTGCGGCGCCGGGCTCGCGTGCTGACGGTGATAGTGAATGGCCGGGCAATGCCCGGCCATGATCCATGTCAATGCCGGATGCCCGGCACGCTCAACTTCAGACCTTCGTTCTGCGACGCAAGATACAATTCGAGATCGCCATATTCCTTTGCGTCCGGCGGCAGCTCATCGGCACGAATATTGACCTGGCACCACTGGAAGCGCTGACGGATATCCCAGACCTTCAGCAGGCTGGTGCGCCAGGTCGGGAAATGATCGTACTGGCCCTTCGGCTCGCCGAGCCATTGGCCACGAATCCAGTGGTTCGCGACTTTGCCGTGGCAGTCGGTGCAGGCCATGTTGAGCTGGCCGACCTTGCGCTGCGACAGCTCCTTGCCGCGCTCGATCGCGGCCTTGCCTTCGGCGCTGGCGGTGTCGACCTGAATCGGCGTGCCGTTGGCGAGGAAGCGCAGATAGACCGACATCGCGAGATTGTCGTCCGTCTCCATCAGCCAGTTGACACCGGTCGTCGCCTTGGCATGGCGCGTGACGAATTCCTCCACGCCCAGCACCTTGTTGAGGCGCGGCTCCCATTTCGGCATCGACGCCGCCCAGGTCTTGAACCTGGTCTGCGGGTCGCTGTGGCAGGTGTTGCATGAGAATCCGGCCGAGCTCTTCTGCTTCCAGAGCTCCTGCGCCTTGTCGACCGCCCACATACCGGGATTTTCGATCGGATCGAGGTTGTCGCGTTTCTCGACCGGCGCCGGCCGCTTGGTCGGGTCGTCGAGCTGCGTCTTGAATACGGCCGGCGACTTCAGCGTCTTCAGGAACGCAACCATGTCGTTGATTTCCTGGTCGTTGAAAAAGCCGTGGCTTCCCCAGGGCGGCATCACGGTCTCGGGATTGTAGACCCGCGCGTCATAGATGTAATTGAACAGCCATTCGTCCTCGCGGCCGGCATTGCCGATCTCCGAGAGGTCGGGCGCCACATTGCCCGGGAGGTTTGCGCCTCCGGCGGGCCCCATCACGTGGCAGGCGAGGCACGAACCACCGCGGTTACGGTCTGCCGCCAGTTCGGCGCCTTTTTTCGCGTCACCGGCAATCGGACCGGTGATCTTGCGCGGCTGCTGGGGCGCCGGCGGAGTGGCGAGGTTGCCGAGCGTGTTGTACTTCGACTCGTCACGCGTGGGCCAGCCGGCATAACGCTTCCATGGACGCTCGGACGCATCGCCTTTGAGCTCAAGCGGTGCCTCTTTTTTGGATTGCGCACTGGCGATCGGACCGCCTGCCAGCACGATGGCCCCTGCAAGCAATGCGATTGCCGCCGTCCCCGCCAGAATCCCTCCACGCGTCATCAGATCCTCCCAACCATTTGTTTTCATTGTCCGTCGCGCCAGCTGGCGCGCCGGGTGTCAGCTCACGGTGATTTTTTCTTCCGCGGTGGTGATGGTGCCGTCGTCATCGGTCCAGGTAAACTTGAACGTCCCGCTTTCCTCGACCTTGGCATGAAACTGCAAGTATGGATTGGCGGCAATCGCCGGCTCCATATTCGCCGTGAACACCGGCTTGCCGTTAAATTCGCACGCGAACTTGCTGATGATCTTGCGCGGGATCGTCTTGCCATCCTTGTCCTTGCGCTGGCCAGATTCCATCACATGAGGCAATAGCGTCTTGATCTCGATGATCTCGCCCTTCTTCGCTTCCTTTGGAATTTTGAGCCGCGGCTTTTCTGCCATGATTATCTCCTGGTTCTCTCGTTGTCCGCTCAGCCGCCGCAGCCGCCGATGGTGACCTTCACCAGCTTCTGATTGGTGAAGAACTCGCCCTTGCTGGTTTTCGCAACCGCGATGATGTTCTGGGTCGTCGCCAGACGGATGCGCGTGGACGCTTCCGCCTTGCCGGACAAGGGCGACAAATGGAAGGTCGCAACGCCCGGATTCGGATTGCCGTCGGCCACGATGAGAATTTCGCTGACGTAATTGTCGGTGGTCATTGGCGCGTCGACGGTAACCGATAGCGGCACCGTGTTCCCGTTCTCGGCGATCTCGGGAAGTTCGATCGATACTTTTCCCTTCTCGGCCGTCTTGCCGCCGGTGAATTTCTCAATCTGCTCGGCCGCTTCCTTGGCCGCGGCGGATGCGCTCGTGCTCCAGCCGGTTATGGTGAGCGCCGCACCCGAGGCGCCGAGCGCCAACGCGTCGCGACGAGAGAGTTGTCGCATTCCTTTTTCCTCCAGTGAGCATCCGGGGACAGCAGCCTGCCCCACCCAGCCCGGACCATAACGGCGGCGGGGGCGCTATTCAAATCATATTCATAAATGAGAATATCATTCTCGCCGGTCTCGATTTTCGAGAATGAGACGCTCAGCTCGGGCGCGATTTGAGGTAGTCGCGGAAGCTCTTGCCCTCGTACGCTTTTTCCCTCACGTAGCGAAACATCGCAAGGAAATCGTCCGGCAGCATGTAACCGGACGCCCGGCTGACCTCGCGCTTGGCCGGCGGCAGATCCTTGAGTGCCCCCTCGCCAAAAAACTGGAATGTCGGGGTGAAACGCACCCCATATTTGGCGGCCATCTGCTTTTCGGACAATTCCTGCCCGTCGAAATCGGTAACCTTGCGCGACCCGATAATGTTGAGCTGGAGAACCTCGAAATTGGCTTTCACGTAGTCGGAAATTCTCGGCTGCCCGAAATTCACAAGATGAGTTTCCTTGCAGTAAGGGCAGCCTCTCAACTCCCACATGATCGCAAAACGCTTTCCCTCCTTGCGCGCACCCTCGAGGTCGTCAGCAAGGTCGAGAAAGCTCTCCAGGAACCACGACTGTTTATAAAGGCCGTCGTCCGTCAGGATCGGCTGCTCTGCACGGGCACGCGCGGCGCCAAACACCGCCAAAGATGCCGCACCAACCAGTAAACTCCGCCGTCCGATCATGGTCGCATTCCGTAAACCACGACGGGAAAGGCGCCTCCTCGCCCGCCGCAGCTTTGCATATATTCATAATTCTAATCTGCTGCGCGTCAAAATCCGGTGAAGGCCATGTCTGCCTGGGTTACCCGCATTGCATGTCTGATTGCCGTCCTTGTCGGAGGCCTCTCCGATTCGCATGCCGCCGGCGACCTTACCGAGTTCAACGCGGCGGTCGAGGACGTCAGCGCGCATAATCGGATCGCCATCGGCTATCTGCGCACCGAGAACGTCGACCTCGCCGCGCTCGAAATCGACCGCATGCGCAACGCCTGGATCACGTTCACCGAGCGCTTTGCCGGCAACCGGCCCGATGTGTTCGAAGGAAATCCGAACTACGGTAATCTCTTCACCGTCGTGAACGCGCGGCTGGTCGGCGTCGACCTCATGCTCAAGACCGGACGGTTTGATGCCGCGCGCAACGGGCTCAACGCAATCCGGAAAGACTTCTACGACCTGCGCAAGGCAAGTGGCGTAGTCGTGCTGGCCGATTGCGTGCGCGACGCGAATGCGGCCATGGATGCTCTCATGATCCACAACGACCGCGCGCTCGACTGGAACAAACCCGGCATCGATGGCGACATCGCCAGCAAGGCATCGGCCTATGGCACCGTGCTGGGTCGTTGCGACAGTATCGCCGGCGAATCGGTTCGCCAAATGCCCGAGTTCCGACGTCTGATTGACGGCGCCAAAGCAAGTCTCGAGCTTATTCCAAAGGCAATTGCCGCCCGCGACGCCGATCTCCTGCACCGACTCCTGATCGAGCTGCGCTCCTTCGACAATTTGCTCGATTTCCGTTTCGGCTGACCATTCCCAGTCTATTCGTGGTATATGTGGCAAACATCGATCGTCGTTCGTTTGCACGAGAGAATGAAGTTGGTTTGCACGTCGCGAATTCTGGAATTTTTTTCTCGCAGCATCATTTTGTCTGCAGTCATCGCCACTTTCTGCGCAGCAAACGCATTTGCTGCGGAACTCGTTATGTTCGAGCAGGCCGGTTGCGCCTGGTGCGAGACATTTGACCGCGAAATCGCGCCTATTTACGCCAAAACAACGGAAGGCCAGCGCGCGCCCTTACGGCGCGTAAATATCGATTATCCATTGCCTGCGGATTTGAGCTTCATTGCCGTGGAACGGCTTGCACCGCTGTTCGTATTGGTCGACAAAGGCCGCGAGGTCGGTCGTATCCGCGGCTATCCCGGCGAAGACCATTTCTGGGGATTGCTCGGAGTGCTGATCAAGAAACTGGACGCGGACGGAACGAGCCGGGAACGCAGCTGACCACACGAATTAAGTTGCACGTTGATTGTTGATCGTCTGTATTCAGGCCGCGCCCGAACGCGATTTGTTGGTGTACGTATGGAATTGCATCACCTCGAAGGCCGCAACCGCGTCAGCGAACTCGACAAGATGATCGAGAACGCGACCCGCGCCAGCAATTTTCTCAAGGCGCTCGCACACGAAAGCCGCCTGATGATTCTCTGCATATTGGCGGAGGGCGAAAAATCAGTCGGCGAACTCGAGGATCTGCTCAGCCTTCGTCAACCGACGGTGTCGCAACAGCTCGCCCGGCTGCGGGCCGATGGCCTGGTGTCGACTCGTCGCGACGGCAAGGCGATCTACTACAAACTTGCGAGCGAAGAAGCGCGCGTCATCATCGGCGCAATCTACGACGTGTTCTGCCGGAGAGTACGCAAACGTTAGCCGCTCGCGCCTCTCGTTATGGCGACGGGAACAGTTCGGCCGTCCGTCCGCTCAATCGATAAGCCAGCAGGCCAATCCACTCATAGGCAGCGGCATCGAGACGCTCCAGGCCATCTGCCACGCCCCGCTCCCATTGCGAGTCCAGAGCGCCCGCAGCCCGCCAACCAACCGGATAGGCTTCGACATGAAAGTCGGCCTTCCGGAAGCAACCGATCGCACGCGGCATGTGCCGTGCGGATGTCACAAGCAGCCAACGCTCGCCCGGTTTCGGTTTCATCATCAACTTTGTAAAAGCCGCGTTTTCAGTCGTATTGCGCGATTGCGTTTCGAGCTGCACGCGCTCGCGCGCGATGCCCAGACTTTCAAGAACCGGATACACGAAATCGGTTTCGCGTATGCCACTGCCGAAAAGACTTGCGTCGCCGCCAGAATAGACGATCCGCGCGTTTGGATAGGCGCGGGCCAGCTTAGCCATGGCGAGCATGCGCGACCCGCTGCCGCTGAAGACCGGCTCGCCGAACGCGCTTGAAAGCTTCGGCGAGATGGCGTTTCCGAGCACGATGATGCCGTTGGGCGCGCCGCTGGACGCATCCCATTTTGGAAAGCGACTTTCGAGCCCGTGGATAAGGAAGGTCCCAACCGGGAGCAGCCCCGCCATTGCGAGCACAACGACGGCGCCGATGACCATGCACAGGCCGGCGCGCTTCCAGCGCGTTGCCAGCAGCACCACGCCCGCAAGCGCAATAAAAAGCAAGAAGTTGGAAGGCAGGAGAAGGAAGCCGACGGTCTTCGAAAGAACGAAGAACATCACCGCTTCTTCTTCCAGTCCTCGTAGCGCTTCTTGTTTTCCTCATTGGGAGGATAAAGACCGGGCAGTTCTGCCCCCTTCTCTACCTCCTGCACCAGCCAGCTTTCGAGCAATTCGTGCTCGGCGCCTTCGTGCGCGACGAAGTCGACCATGTCCTTTGGAATAATCACCGCGCCGTCGTCATCGGCGACGATGACGTCGTCCGGGAAGATCGCGCAGCCGCCGCAACCGATCGGCTCGTTCCAGCCGACAAATGTCAGCTGGTTTACCGAGGCGGGCGCGGCCACGCCCGCGCACCAGACCGGCAGGCCGGTCGCCAGCACGCCGTGCTTGTCGCGCATCACGCCGTCGGTGACGAGCGCGGTCACGCCACGCTTGACCATGCGCATGCAGAGGATATCGCCGAATATGCCGGCGCCGGTCACGCCCATCGCGTCGGCGACCACCACGCAGTTCTCGGGCATGGCCTCAATAGCGCCACGCGTGGAAATCGGCTTCGTCCAGCTTTCCGGCGTCGCAAGATCCTCGCGCACCGGCACGAAGCGGAGCGTGAACGCCGGACCGACGACACGTTTTCCGGAAAAGCCGAACGGCATCGCGCCGGCCATCCAGGAGCGGCGAATGCCCTTCTTCAGCAGCATCGTGGTGATGGTGCCGGTGGTGACGTTGCGAAGAATTTCGAGAGCAGACGCCATGAGGAATCCTCACGCAGGGTTCAGGCCGAGCCGCTCGTCACGCCGCCTGATCCAGGCAACGAACGGAATTGCAAGTAGCACCATCCAGAGCTTGCCGAGGACCTGGCCGAACAGGAATTCGAGCGATCCAAACGCCAGCCACAAGAATACGACCGAGTCGACGATAAGCCCCACTGTGCTGGATGCGACTACGGCCGCCACGAGGCGGCGGCGCGCAAGCGGCGTATAGACGATGAAATCCGCGAACTCGGACAGCAAAAACGCAGTGGCGGAAGCAAGCACCAATGAGGCCGGCGCAAGCCCGGCCGACAACGCGGCGCCCGCGATGATCGCGCCGACGCCGAACTCGACGCCGAGCCGCCGCTGCACCAAGTCGCGCAAAACAAGAGCGGCGCCGACCATAAGGACGCCGGACGGCGCCATGACGCCGGGCGCGACCGGAACAAGGCATGGACCGTTGGGTGCGCACACCGTCCCGACATGCCCGATCATCCAGTTGGCAGCAGGAATCGTCAGGCAGAACAGCACAAGAAAAATGGTGCCTTCGACGTTTTTTCGTTTCTCGTTATCGATCATGACCGCTTCGACGTTTTGAACTTTGCAAATCCCTGTGCACGCAATCGACAGGCCGGACATGTGCCGCAGCCATAGCCCCAGTCATGGCGCTTGCTGCGGTCGCCCAGATAACAGCTATGGCTGTCTTCGATCAGGAGATCAAGAAATGCCTCGCCGCCGATTTCGACCGCCAGGGCAAACGTTTCCGCCTTGTCGATCCACATCAGTGGCGTATGGATGGCAACACGCTTGTCGAGGCCGAGCGTGAGCGCGACTTGCATTGCTTTAACGGTGTCATCGCGGCAGTCGGGATACCCGGAGTAGTCGGTCTCGCACATGCCGGCAACGAGATGGCGGGCGCCGCGCCGGTAGGCGAGCGCCCCCGCGAAGCAGAAGAATATCAGGTTGCGGCCGGGGACGAATGTCGTCGGCAATCCGCTGTCGGCAATTTCGATGGCCGTCTGCCGCGTGAGGGCGGTATCCGAAATCGCCGCCAAGGCGTCGAGCCTGATCAGATGATCGTCGCCGAGACGCGTAGCCCAACCCGAATTCAGTGCCGCCATTTTTTCCCGCAGCCGCGCGCGAAGGCTGAGCTCGACGGCATGGCGCTGGCCGTAATCGAACCCGATCGTTTCAACACGCGAAAACCGTTCCAGCGCCCAGGCCAGACATACGGTTGAATCCTGCCCCCCGGAGAACAGGACAATAGCCGTCTCGGAATTCATGACCCTTCCCTACACCATTTGGCGCAGCTCGTGCTATTGAGTGGCGAGCGGATCGAAGAGGACGCCATGGCGGATAACGGAGCTGCGCACGGGATAATCGGCGTCGACAAGATGGGCGCCAAGATCCTGTTCATCGATCCCGTGACTTACGCGACGCAAAAGGTGCTCGAAGGCTTCCAGCGCACCGTGCACGAACTGCTGGTCGTTCCGGAAACCGGACGCGCCTATGTGCCGATTTATGGCGACGGCATCCACGGGCGAAACCCGAACCCCGGCCACACTTTATGCGTCATCGATCTCAAGACGCGAAGCCTTGCCGCCAACATCGATCTGCGTCCCTATATTGCGCCCCACACGCTGAAGCTCGGGCCCGACGGGCTGATCTACATTACCTGCGAGAACACCGCTGTGGTCGCGATCATCGATCGCGCGACCAATAAAGTCGTGGGCGCGATCGATTCAGGATCGACGAATGCGCACCGGCTCATCATCGCGTCCGATGGACAGCGGCTCTATACCGAGAACGAAGAGGACGGCGAGGTCTCCGTTATCGACCTCCCCAACCGAAAGCTGCTCGGCAAGATCAAGACGCCGCAGCCGCTGGCGGGCATCACCATCTCGGGCGACGGAGCGACGGTGATCGTCGTGTCGGACCAGGAGCCCGTGCTGTTTCTGATCGACACAAAAGCTCAAAAAGTGAGAGAGACCGTCCGCCTCAAGGATGTGGCGAAACCCGCCCAGATCGCACGCTACAGCCCTGACTGGCGGACGCTCGCCGTCACCAGCCTCAACAGCGACACCGTGAGCCTGATCGACCCGTCATTCCGCGAGCAGACCGCGATCAAGGTCGGCAGCCAGCCGATGGACATGGTGTATCGCGGCGACGAATTGTTCGTCGCCTGCCAGGGCGACGGCTCGGTCCATGTGATCGATATTCCGGGCAAGCGCTGGAAGCAGAGCTTCCAGGCCGGCACCGGCTGTGAATCGCTGGGATTTTTCTAGCTTGTACGCAGCTGAACATCGTTTTTGAGTCATTCGGGGCGCGCTGAAAGCGCGAACCCGGAATCCAGAACGCGTCTCGGTGCGCATATCTGGATTCCGGGTCCGGCGCTGGCGCGCCGTCCCGTAATGACAACGGGGGGTCTCCAGCAATCTGTCAAAGCGTAGCGTCAGTCCCAGTTGGGCGACCAGGTCCAGTCCACGATGCGGCCGCCGCGGCGCGCGAGCCCGGCGATTTGCCGCATTTCGGTGTCACTCAGCGCGAAATCAAACAGCGCGAAATTCTCTTCCAGCCGCTCGACCTTGCTGGTGCGCGGAATGACCACAATCCCCTGCTGCACGAGCCAACGCAGGCTGATCTGGGCCGCCGACTTTCCGTGCGCCTTGCCGATTTTCTCCAGCACTTTGTCGCCTTTGGCGCCGCCGCGCGCGATCGGGCTGTAGGCAACGACAGCCATCTTGTGCTTGCGGCACGCGGCAACGACCTTGTCCTGGTTCAGGAACGGATGGCATTCGACCTGATCGCAGACCAAGGGCTCGCTCGAAATCCTGTTGGCCTCATCGAGCAGCGCGACGGTGAAATTCGATACGCCGATCTGCCGCGCATAGCCTTCCCGTTTCATCTTGGCCATCGCGCCGAGCGTCTCGGCCAGCGGAACGCGCGGGTTTGGCCAGTGGATCAGCAGCAGGTCGATCACGTCGAGCCGCAGCCGGGCCAGGCTCTCTTTGACCGAACGTTCAAGGTCGTGCGGCGCCAGCAGTGTCGGCTGCACCTTGGTCGTGACCATGACCTCAGAACGTAATCCAGACGCGCGCACGCCCTCGCCCACCTCGCGCTCGTTGTCGTACATCTGCGCCGTATCGATATGCCGGTAGCCGATGCGGATGGCCTGCTCGGTCAGCCGCGCGCAGTCGCGGCCACGCAAGGCCCACGTTCCCAGGCCGACAATCGGGATCTTGAATCCTTTCGCCTCGACGGTGTGCATGCGTTTCTACTTGCCTTCGGCGTCGTCGGCGAAGCCGCGAAGGAACAGCGCCCGCCGCCCGGTCTCGCGGGTCTGGCAGGCCGCGATCATGGGATTCGCCATGGTGCCTTCAAAATAGTCGTAGATGAACTCGCAGCCCTTGTCGCGCGAGGTGATCCAGACGCGTTGCATCTCGCGCATCTTGCGGACCTGCTTGTCCTCGAGTTTCGCGCGCAGGCGGCGGAAACTGTCATTGAGGATGCTGTCCCATACCAGTCTTTCACGCTCGTAGCACGCCATGATCTCCGACGGCGGCATCGCCATCTCGTCCTTGATGCACGGCTCCGACACGACACCGATGCAATTTTCCCAAGCCCAGTGCCGGCCGGTCTTGGTCTTGATGCATTGCTGGATCGCTGCGGCGTCGCGAGGATCGGCCTTGTCATCCTCCGCCGCGGCCGGCGCTGCGGCCAGAAGGCAAAGGACGACGGCAGCGACGCCGCTCTGCCTCACAGCTTATCCCATTTCGGCGCGTGCGGCGGATTGACCACGCGCATATTGGTGGCGTTTAGCTTCTTGAGCTCGGCCATCTCCGCGTCAGAAAGCTTGAAGTCGAACACCTCAAGGTTCTGCTTCAGATGGTCGGGGTTCGCGGTCCGTGGGATGGAGCATACGCCCATTTGCACCAGATAGCGGAGCGATACCTGCGAGGCGCTTTTTCCGTGCGCCTTGCCGATGCGCTCGAGCGCGTCGGCCCCTGGCACCTTTCCGCGTGCGATCGGGCAATAGGCAACTACCGCCATGCCATGTTTCTTGCAGGCGGCAAGCACCTTGTCCTGATTGATGAAGGGATGCATCTCGATCTGGTTGCAGACGAGCGGCTCCGACGTGACCGCCCAGGCCTCATCCAGCATGCTTGTGGTGAAATTGGCGACGCCGATGTGCTTGGTCTTGCCTTCCTTCTTCGCCTTGCAGAGCGCGCCGACCGACAGCTTGAAGGGAACGTCGGGGTTGTTCCAATGGATCAGGAGAAGATCAACATAAGGCAGCTTGAGGTTGGCGAGGCTTTGCTCAAGCACCTTGGCAAAGGCGTCGGGCATCAGATCACCCTGCCGGACCTTGGTGCAGATGAAGACATCCTCGCGCTTGACCCCGGACTGGCGCAGGCCTTCGCCGTTTTCGGTCTCGTTGCCGTAGAACGCCGCGGTGTCGAGATGACGATAGCCGATTTGCAATGCCGTTTTGACTGCCTGGACACAGACGCCTTCTTTTAAGGTCATGGTGCCAAGTCCAATGGTGGGAATGCGCGCGCCATGAGCTTCAACCACTTGCATCACAATCTCCTTGCAACAGCGTTGGGTAAGAGGTCGGCGGAAGGGCGTGAAGAATGCCCCGCCGGCGCAGTGCTGCCAACCGGGGTCGCCCTCGACCGTTCGGGCCACGGATAAGCAGGTGCGTCGAAAGATCACGCGGATCTTCTACGAGCACAGAATTGAGCAATACTTTGAACCGCAAGCTTTTCACCGTGGTTCTTACATTGGAATAATTCGAGAGTAGAAGAAACCTGTTGCATCACTGACGTTTAATGCTTTTGTGAGGGTCCCGATTTACAAAGAGGATCAAATGCGCAGGGCACTTATTCTTATTGGCTTGGCTGGATTTCTGGCGTTGGGCGCTACAATGGCCCGGGCCGATGACTATGTACTGACCATTAAAGATCACCGATTCAACCCGACAGAGATCAAAATACCGGCCAACAAACGGGTGCAGATTACGGTCGTCAACGAGGACCCGACGCCGGAAGAGTTTGAGAGCCATGAGATGAAAGTCGAGAAAGTGATCCCCGGTAAATCGAAAGGCGTGGTGCGGGTTGGCCCGCTCAAGCCGGGTCGCTACCCGTTCTTCGGAGAATTTCACGAGGCCACGGCAAAGGGTACGCTCATCGCGGAATAAGACATGCTCGGCGCACTGCTCATCGTCTTTCGTGAAGTTCTCGAAGCCGGATTGATCGTCGGCATCGTGATGGCGGCAACGCGCGGCGTTCCCGGCCGCGGCCGCTGGATCACGATAGGCATGGCCGCCGGCGTGCTCGGCGCTGGCGTCGTCGCGATGTTTGCCGGCGTCATTTCAGACGCGTTCCAGGGCTCCGGCCAGGAGCTGTTCAACGCCAGCGTGCTTGGCATCGCGGTCGTCATGTTGATGTGGCACAACGCCTGGATGGCGCGGCATGGCCGCGAGATCGCTGACGAAATGCAGCGCGTGGGCGCCGCGGTGAGCGAAGGCACCAAGCCCCTGACGGCGCTGGCTGTCGTGATCGGTCTGGCGGTGCTGCGCGAGGGGTCCGAAGTCGTCCTTTTCCTTTATGGCATCATGGCCCAGGGAACGTCCGGCTCGGCGCTTCTCGCCGGTGGGGTCCTCGGCATTGCGGCCGGCGCGGCTTTCACGGCCTTGACCTATTTCGGCCTGCTAGCGATTCCGAGCCGCCACATCTTCTCGGTCACGACTTGGCTGATTGCCCTGCTTGCGGCGGGCATGGCCGCACAGTCCGTGCAGTTCCTCAACAGTGCCGGCCTTGTGGTGGCGCTCGACCAGACAGTTTGGGACACCTCCTGGCTTCTGTCGGAAGGAAGCATCGTCGGCCGCCTTTTGCATATCCTAATCGGCTACACGGAACGGCCGACCGAGATGCAGCTGCTCGTCTACATCGCAATCCTCGTCGCGATGTACGTCTTGATGCGGGTTGCGCGCCCGTCGCCGCCGGCACCGATGCCTGCTGCCGCGGAATAAATGTCAGCGGCGTCTGCCCAATGTGGCAAAGGCGACGTCCGGCGCCTGATCGATCAATTTGAGCAGCGCGCGCGCGGGTCCGCGCGGCTGGCGCTTGCCCTGCTCCCAGTTGCGCACCGTCTCGATCGGGACTTCGATCTTTTCGGCGAAAGCAGCCTGCGTCAGCCCGCAGCGCGCACGCACCTGGCGCACGAAATCTGCCGG